>JAXJSH010000054.1:0-12940 GCA_036310185.1 Lachnospiraceae bacterium
AAAGCGGGTGATGGGAATCGAACCCACGTATCCAGCTTGGAAGGCTGGTGTTCTACCATTGAACTACACCCGCATATATCGGAAGCGTTACTTGCAAAGTCGGGGTGACAGGATTCGAACCTGCGACCTCCTGGTCCCAAACCAGGCGCTCTAGCCAAACTGAGCCACACCCCGAGGCTCACGCGATTCGCGCCATCGTGGTTCTCTGCGTCAACGCAAGTAGTATTGTATTATACTTTTTTTCATTTGTCAACAATAATTTATAAAAAAATTCAAATTATTTTTTTTGTCGATTTCCATCAGGATATAGGTAGGCTTTCTCCCCTCCTGACGTGGATAAGAAATGCTGCCCGGATTCAACACCGTAATCGCTTCCGTACGGATCAGCTCCGGTCTGTGGGTATGCCCATACATGACAATATCCACACCACGGGAAATTCCCTCTTCCATAATATATTCCGGGCCCATGGACACACCATAATAATGTCCGTGTGTCAAAAGAATCTTATAACCGCCGATTTCAAATTCCATCTCCCGCTCCAGGTCTGAGAAAAAATCATTATTTCCCCGAACCATATACAGCGGACAGTCAACCAGCTGGGTAAAATAACCTTCATGCCCCTCTCCATCGCCGCAATGAATCAAAGCATCCAGATTTCCTACTCTTTTTAACAAATTTACAAGATTCTTATCATAACCGTGCGTATCACTTACAATCAACGCCCTCATATATTACCCTCTCAGCTGCTCAATTTTTTCTTTCATCTTCCGTAAAGCTTCACCCCGATGACTGATTGCATTTTTCTGCTCCGGACTCAGTTCCGCAGAATAACATCCGTACTCCGGCACGTAGAAAATCGGATCGTAACCAAAACCATTTTCCCCTTTTTCCTCATAGCCGATTCTTCCCTCAAAATTACCTCTTGTGGTAAAAACTTCTCCGTTTGGCAGTACCAGTGCAATGACACACACAAAACGGGCGGTACGCTGCTCATCCGGCACGCCATTCAATCGTTCTACCAGATTCATATTTTTAATGTGATAAGAAGTATCTTCCCCCATATAGCGGGCAGACAGAACACCCGGTTCCTTGTTCAGATAATCAATTTCCAGACCGGAATCGTCTGCCATAACCGCTTCTCCAGTCAGTTCATGGATAGTCTTTGCTTTGATAATTGCATTTTCTTCAAAAGTAGTTCCATTTTCATCTATATCAGCCACAATACCGGCATCCTTCATGGAGATCACTTCAATCCCCAGATCTGCCAGAATATGGCGAATCTCTCTCAATTTTCCCTGATTGCCGGTTGCAAAAATAATTCGTTCCATAAAAATCCCTCAATTTTTCAAAAAGTTCTAACGCTTCGCGGATATTATATCATTGCCTCCTGTTTTTCTCAAGTCCTCAAATCGGGCAAATAAAGCAGAAACAGAATAGAAACAGAATAAAGGGGTGCGATTTCTCGTCACCCCTCGTCTTAAACTATAACAATTAAGCCTCTTTTTTCTTTGTTAATGATTTTACACCGTCTATTGCAAGCACAATTGCCAATACGACCAGCAATACAGCCAGAACAACCAGTGCAATATTCCATCCCATATCCGTACCGGCCTGAATTGCACCCACCTTTGTAATAATGGTCTGAATCAGGGATACGATTGTAACAACGAGCATAAATGCCATCGGGATAAAGAACATCTTATTGTTTTTGCCGACTTTTCCAAGCCATGTAGCAACTGCGATCAGACCAAGTGCTGCCAGCAGCTGGTTTGCTGCACCGAACAGCGGCCAGATTTTCGCATAACCGGTCATACCAAGGGCAACGCCTGCCACTACCGTGATAATCGTAGCCACATACGGATTGGTCACAACTTTTTTGAATCCTTTTGCATCTTTATAAGACTGTCCCGGCTCCAGCCAGAATTCCTGGAACATGTAACGTGCAAGACGTGTCGCCGTATCCAGAGAGGTCAGACAGAAGGCAGATACTGCCAGAATCAGCATGGAATAAATTACACTTTCTGCCCCTTTCAGGAACGGAATCGTTGCACACATACGGGAAATACCGGCTGCAAATACTGCAGTCGGAGTTGTAATACCACCCGGAACGTATTCATTCCAGATATAACCTACTGCACAAAGTGAAATAACAGCCAGTCCGCATTCGATCAACATACCGCCGTAAGCGATCGGACGCGCATCTCTTTCGTTATCCAGCTGTTTTGCAGTTGTACCGGAACCAACCAGTGAATGGAAACCTGAGATCGCACCACAGGCAATTGTAATAAACAATGCCGGGAACAGCATGCCCAGTGAAACACCGGAACCATATGTAGCAGAATCAACAAATCCGGTAAATGCAGGGATGTCCAGATCTGCTTTACCCATAATCGCACAACCGATAATACCAACAACTGCAACCGCCATCATGAAATACAGAAGGAATGAACTCAAATAATCACGGGGCTGCAGCAAAATCCAGACCGGAGTCACCGATGCCACTGCAATATAAACACCAACAATAATCATCCATGTTTTCTGACTTAAATACAGCGGATGCCAGTTCAGACCGATCACCATACAGACAACAATAGCCAGAACGCCAAGAATTGTGGAAATTCCAAGCGGAGCATTTCTTCTGTACACCAGGAAACCGAATATAACTGCAATTACGATAAACAAAATAGAAATCATAGCTGTAGATGCATTGGATGCACTCTTTGCCAGATCTACTGCTCCACTCTCATCATAGGTAGCCATGAACGTGTTGGCAACAATTGATGCAAAAGCTGCAACAACAAGAATCAGGGTCAGATAAGAGAAAATAATAAACAGTCTCTTCGCTTTTGTGCCCATGGAATCTGCAATAACTTCACCAATAGACTGTCCTTTGTGACGGATTGATGCAAAAAGTGCACCAAAGTCATGTACCGCACCAAAGAAAATACCGCCAACCAGTACCCATAACAGTACCGGCACCCATCCAAATACAGCTGCCTGGATCGGTCCGTTTATGGGGCCTGCACCTGCGATAGATGAAAAATGATGTCCCAATAAGACCGGGGCTTTTGCCGGACAATAGTCCTGTCCGTCTTCCAGCTCATGAGCCGGGGTTCTTCTGGTCTCGTCAATTCCCCACTGCTTAGCCAGCCATCTGCCGTAGGTAAGATAAGCAATGATAAGAACTGCAATACCGATAAATAAAATTACTACTGCATTCATACGTCTCCCACTCCTTTGCATAAAAAATTAATTGCAGTATATACAAGAGATCAGAAAAATCTCTTATAATCTTTTATTAACCCGCGGGCTGCCGCGTTGCCAGTCAGTTTTTTATTCTCCAGATCAATAACCAGAATCCGAAGTTCACAATAACCGCGTATTGACAAACGATAATTCTTGTAAAAATGCGCTTTCTTTACTTTCTTTTTTACTTCATCCGGCACTGCATTTTCGCTGATAAAAATCCCCGTAATGTAAGAATACATATGGTCTTTTTCCATGCACGCCCTGCCTTTTCGAACCAGCATCGGTTCAATCTTTTCCGCCGCCTGTACAGCAAAACGCTCAATATCTTCCGGGGTCAGACACCTGAACATTTTGAAAAATGCATGCTCATAGCAGATTGCTCTCCACAGCTCCGCTTTTTTCATCAGCACGTATTTGGCGCTGGTAATATCACAAAATCCATATGCATCGTATGTCTCGCCGCACAATTCATATGGCTCCAAAAGATCAAAGCTGCTTCGGTAGACACCAAGCAGCTTTTCTAAAAAATCATTTTTCATAATAAGTTACACGCTTCCGTCATCGAACAATAAAAACTTTATAAATTACCGATTAAATTTCTATAAATCATTGTATCACTTTGCGATTTAAAATACAATATGTTTTTGCATCACTTTAAAGCAATAAATTGTTTTTATTGTTTCTTTGGCGGCTTCGGTCCCAGAAACTGATAATAATAGGTCTTGATCATTCCATTATAAATCTTCCGGTTCTTATCTGCCTTGCGGCCGATGTATTTCTCTGCCTCATCATAACTGGTAATCAGATACATGGACCAGGAATCCAGTCCCCGGTAAACATCGCCGATCTGACGGTAAAGTTCCGGAAGCATGGCACGCTCTTCCAGACGCTCCCCATAAGGCGGATTGGTGATCACAAATCCATATTTTTTCGGATGGCGCAGTTCATGTACCGGACGTTTCTGAAAATGGATCAGATGATCCACGCCTGCATCTATTGCATTTTCTTTTGCCGCCTTGATCACATCCCCGTCGATATCAAATCCCTGCAGATCCATCTCCAGATCTGTATTCACCAGACTGTCCGCATCTTCTCTCACATCATACCAGGCCTTTCTCGGAACCAGATTTTTCCAGTTTTCTGCAAGAAAATGACGATGTCTGCCCGGTGCCATATTGGCAGCCATCATGGCAGCCTCGATCAGAAAAGTTCCGCTTCCGCAGAACGGATCCACCAGAATACGGTCTTTCTTCCACGGCGTCAGCATAATAAGTGCTGCTGCCAGCGTTTCGGAAATAGGGGCCTTTGACTGCAGTTTGCGGTATCCTCTTTTGTGGAGAGAAGTACCTGTGGTGTCCAGCGCCACCGTCACCACATCTTTCATCAGCGACACACGAACCGGATAGGGATCTCCATCTTCCTCAAACCAGGACACATGATATTTTTCTTTCAGACGCTCCACCATCGCCTTTTTCATAATAGACTGAATATCCGACGGGCTGAACAGCTTGCTTTTGACAGACGAAGCCTTTGCAACCCAGAACTTTCCATCCTCCGGAATAAATTCTTCCCATGGAAGTGCCTTTGTCTGTTCAAACAGTTCATCATATGTGTAAGCCTTAAACTGGCCCACTTTTAGGAGAATACGCTCGGCAGTGCGAAGAAACGTATTGGCATAAGCAATTGCCGCAAGATCTCCCAGAAATGTAACCCTGCCGTCTTCCACCTGGCTGATCTCATACCCCAGATCAAGAATCTCTCTTTTTAATACTGCCTCCAGGCCAAAATGACACGGTGCAATCAATTCATATTGTTTCATTTTTCTCTCCCTCGTTCACTTACCTTTTTTCGCTGAGCAGGTCATACTCTTTTATGCTTTCATTTTCAAATGTTTTAACAGTAAAAACACCTTTTTCCAGAACCGCATAGGTAGGCGGATTGCCCTCTTTCGGTATGGACACAGACCCCGGATTCAAAAAGATAATACCATTTTTCCTCTCTGCCCGAAGCACATGGGTATGCCCTTGAAGAAAAACATCCCCCTCTTTCATTGGCGGCAGATTTTTTTCATTATAGACATGTCCATGGCTGAGATATATCTGGCGCCCCTTCTTCAGCTGTATCACCGCATAATCCGCCATAATCGGAAACTCCAGCACCATCTGATCCACTTCCGCATCACAATTGCCCCGAACGGCCAGAATATCCTCTCTGCGCTCGTTCAGAAGCGGAATCACTTCCTTCGGCGCATACTCCCGGGGCAGATCGTTTCGGGGTCCGTGGTAAAGAATATCTCCCAGCAGAACCATCCGATCCGCCTGCTCCCGGTCATATGCCTCCAGCATTTTTTTACAATAATACGCCGAACCATGAATATCGGACGCAATAAAATATTTCATTTTTTGTCTCCTTTGTAAAATTTCTCATACAATCAGATATTCTGTCTTTTTCTGAACATAATAATTCGAAAAAGCAAAATCTCCCTTTCCATACCCGACAGATCCGTTAATCCGATACCAGATACCTTCCTCTGTACATATGAATGCCTCCAATCACAGAGCGTACCCGATAATTGTCTTTTGCCAGTTCCCGGGCCGCTATCAGACTCAGGCTGCCCCGTTCGCAATACAAGACCACATCCCGGTCTCTTGGCGGCCGGAACCGGAATGCACCGCCCTCATATGGGATATTGACCGCGTCTTTTATATGAGCCTTCTCAAATTCTTCAGCGGAACGCAGATCTATAATAAAAGCCCGTTTCTGTTCAACATAATAGTCCAACATTTTGGGTGAGATAGTTTCCAGATTGAACATAATAAATTCCTTTTTACTTTATTATATTCATCCCTATGGAAAAGGGATAATTTTCCGACTTTAGATATAATTCACAGATTTTTCATATTTTTGTTGCTTTTTTTGTAATTGTATATTATAATCGAACATGTAAAAAGAATTTACCCTTCAAAGAATTTTTTTTACAATCAGTAACCCCTTTTTAATTATTTATACTCCCCTCGAAAGGTCTCGATAGCTCCCCTATCGGGGTCTTTCACTTTATAATTTTACTGACCGGAAAATTCCGGTCAGTTTTTTTATTCCCGCACTCTCTGCCGCTGGTTTGATCATATAAAAATCCATTCACGGTTACTTTCGTTTATCACTGAAAACAGATACGATCAGTAAAATCAGCAAAACCGGAACCAGAACCGGCCATAAGAAGCTGACTACCCTTCCGACTACAGTCACCGCCACTACCACAACCAGAATTAAGACAATAGTCATGAGCAGGCATCCATGATTGGATTTTGTGTGGTATACTTCCCACTGACCCTGGTCTGAATCCTGCGAAACATTTTCTCTGTTTTTTTCATTCTGATATACAGATTCTGACCTGGTCTCCGTCTTCGTGTAAGTCTGCTGCCCGGATGCAGAACCGGCACCGGCATTCCCACCATAATTCTGTCCTCTGTAAGCTGCCGGATCCTCTGCCTTATTTGAATCCGCTGTATATTTTCCATCCTTTTCCGAATAAGTTGTCTCCGTCTGCACAAACTCCGCATCCTCTGCAAACTGCTCCTCGTAAAAGGCCTCTCCTGTCTCCGTATCCAGAATCGTACGGGCGATCATATAGGGATCTCCCAGTTCCTCCAAAACTTCCTTTTCCGGCTTCCCTGCACGCACTGCACCCTCAATATAACTCTCGTAATACTGAAGATTGCTGATCACTCTGGATCTGGGTAGTTCTTCTGACAGCTTCTGGCCTAAAATCTCCAGAAATTGTAATTTGTTCATTCACACTCTCCTTATTGTTACGACTGCCTGTCTCAATAGTTTCATCATGATTTCTCATATTCCTATTATACTCATTTTCTTCCAATATGCAAACAAAACCCGTGCCCCGATCAGAAGAAACGCCCTCCTCCGTACCATTCAAAAAAGAACCGTTCCCTGCCCACAGACAAAAAACGGTTCAAATCAATCTTTGTATTATATAATTTTGGATAAAAATTCTTTCAGACGCGGATTTTTCGGGTTTGTAAAGAACTCCTCCGGAGCAGCCTCCTCCAGAAGCTGACCATCTGCCATAAACAGAATGCGGTCTGCTACTTCTTTCGCAAAGCCCATCTCATGGGTTACAACAACCATCGTGGTTTTTTCTTTCGCCAGATCAGTCATAACCTTCAAAACCTCACCGACCATCTCCGGATCGAGGGCTGAAGTAGGCTCATCAAAAAGCATAACCTCCGGTGCCATGCACAGCGCCCTTACGATGGCAATACGCTGCTTCTGTCCGCCGGACAGCTGATTCGGATACGCGTCTGCACGATCAGCCAGTCCTACCCTTTCCAGATACTTCATGGCAGTCGCCTCCGCTTCTTCTTTTGACTTGCCCTGAAGTTTCATGGGCGCGATGGTCATATTTCTTAAAATCGTCATATGCGGGAACAGATTAAAATGCTGGAATACCATTCCCATCTTCTGGCGATGTTTATCCATATCAACTTTCGGATCCATCAGATCCACACCATCCATAATAATCTGGCCGCCAGTCGGCTCCTCCAGTCGGTTCAGACAGCGTAAAAAAGTACTCTTTCCGGAACCGGACGGTCCAACGATAACCACAACCTCGCCTTTATAAATATCAGTAGAAACATCCTTTACCGCATGAAGGCCACTGAAATTTTTCGATAAATGTTTTACCTGAATCAAAGGTTTTTTATCGCTCACTGTTTCTCAGCCTCCTTTCAAGCACTTTTACAAAGTAGCTGAAAATCATAACCAGACACAAATAAATTGCAGCTACCAGAAGAAGCGGTACATACGCATTATAAGTCTGGCTTCGGATAATATCGCCGCCCTTTGTCAAATCCTGCAATGCAATATAACCGGAAACCGAAGTTTCCTTCAAAAGTACGATAAACTCGTTTGCCAGTGACGGAAGTACATTTTTAAAGACCTGCGGCAGAATGATATAAATCATAGTCTGCACGTAATTAAATCCCAGGCTTCGTCCGCCTTCAAACTGGCCATTGTCAATGGCCATGATGCCGCCTCGGATAATCTCCGCCACATACGCGCCGGAATTGATACCAAAGGCAATAACCGCCACCACAACCTTACTGTCCATGAAAACAAAAATAATATAATACATGATCAAAAGCTGAACAATAACCGGAGTTCCCCGAATGACCGTCAAATAAATCTGACAGATTATATTCAGCACTTTCAGCTTATGTGTCTTTTCATAGGTAGAGCGGACAACAGCTACCAGAAATCCCAAAACAACGCCCACAATTACAGAGAAAAAAGTAACCGTCAGTGTGGTTCCAAGACCCCTAATCAGATACATATACCTTTCCTCTGCAATCAGATTGTCGTAGAGTGCTTCTAACATATTTACTCCTCTCAATTACAGGCCAGACTTATTCAGCTGTAATATATTTGTTTATGATTTCATCCAGTTTTCCGGACTCTTTCAGAGATGCCAGCGCTCCGTTGATTGCTTCCTGCAGTTCTTCATTATTTTTTGCCACAGCGATCGCATACTCTTCATCTGTGAAATGCTCTTCCAGAATTACAAGACCTTCGTTCTGTTCAACAAATACTTTTGCCGGTTCCTGGTCGATAATGACGCAGTCTATTTTATCTGTCAGAAGTGACTGAACTGCCTCAAAACCTTTATTGTAACGTTCAACTGTTGTATCTTCTAAATCACTTGCATAGATGTCACCGGTTGTGCCAAGCTGAACACCAACCTTTTTTCCTGCCACATCATCCGGAGTTTTAATATCACTGCCCTCTTTTACGATGACAACCTGAGATGCCTGTGCATAAGTGTCCGTAAACAATACATTTTTCTCACGTTCCGGGGTGATGGTCATACCAGCCGCACCAAAATCAACTTTTCCGCTTGTTACTGCCGTGATGATTGAATCAAATGCCATATCTTCAATAACCAGCTCTTTTCCGAGTTCATCACAGATAGCCTGTGCAATCTCGGCATCGATACCTATAATCGTATTTCCGTCGTAATACTCATATGGCGGAAACTCAGCGTTAGTTGCCATAACCAGAGTATCTTTTTCATCCAGAGATTCTTTCTTACTGCCGCAACCGGCCAAAGCCATAGAGGCTGCCACACCTACTGTCAGTAAAACAGCTGTTAACTTCTTCATATCTTTTTTCCTCCTGAATATACATGTTCCTGCATACTTATTCGATTATAACATTTTTCCCTCAAAATACAAGTATCACGGGCAAGAAAAAGCCCTGCTCCATAAAAAAGCAAGGCCCAAAACGCTTCAGGATAATGCGACATCCAGAATCATCATAATGACAAAACCCACCGCAAAACCAACTGTTCCTATGTTCGAATGTTCACCCTCCGAGGATTCCGGTATCAGTTCTTCCACAACCACATACATCATAGCTCCCGCCGCCAAAGATAACAAATAGGGCAGCACCGGTTCTATATGTGTGGCCAGAAAAATTGTAACAGCAGCTGCAATTGGCTCTACAATGCCCGTAAGCATGCCATAAAACCATGCACGCGGCTTGCTGACCCCTTCTCCGATCAGCGGCATGGAAATGATTGCTCCCTCCGGAAAATTCTGAATCGCAATCCCCACTGACAAGGCCAGCGCACCAGCCAGCGTCAAACCTGTATCTTCCATCAGCATTCCTGCAAAAGCCACACCAACCGCCATCCCTTCCGGGATATTGTGAAGGGTCACTGCCAGAAGCAGCATCGTTGTCCTGCTGAAGCCACATTTTATTCCTTCCGGTCCTTTACAATCCATGTGGAGGTGAGGGATCAATTTATCCATTAACAGCAAAAACAGGATTCCAAGGATAAATCCGGCTGCTGCTGGAATAAAGGCCAGTTTTCCCATGCCCGATGCCATCTCCATAGATGGAATCAGCAGAGACCAGACAGATGCCGCCACCATCACTCCGGATGCAAAACCAAGCAATATTTTCCTGGTCCGTTCCCCCATCGCATTCTTTAAAAACAGTACACAGGCCGAGCCTGCCGCCGTTCCGATAAACGGAATCATGATTCCAATAAATGTATTCACCCCCGAACACCTGCCTTTCTAAAATAACGTTACTGCTATATTATGCATTTTTCAAAAAAAATCCATTCAAATCACATGTCCGTATCTTGTTTCCAACTTTATTGTTATAGTACCATTATTTTCTGAAAATAACAACCCTGTGGACAATTTCTGCTAAACTGCCCGCAAACAAAATAGTATAACAAATGCAAAAAAACAGCAGTTAAAGTTAACTTTAACTGCCGTTATCCACGTGCGCTAGAAGATTCGAACTCCCGACCTTTTGGTCCGTAGCCAAACGCTCTATCCAGCTGAGCTAAGCGCACATATTCAATTAAATGAGTCTTTTGACTCAACTGCCGCAGACCGGAATCGAACCGGTACGGGTATCACTACCCACGGGATTTTAAGTCCCGGGCGTCTGCCAGTTCCGCCACTGCGGCTAAGTGGGACCTACAGGGCTCGAACCTGTGACCCTCTGCTTGTAAGGCAGATGCTCTCCCAGCTGAGCTAAGATCCCGCATTGCTTACACATCTCCATCAAACACAGTTTGACATCAATGCTGACGACCCAGATGGGACTCGAACCCACGACCTCCGCCGTGACAGGGCGGCGCTCTAACCAACTGAGCCACTAGGCCAATTATGTTTCCATAATTAAATCAGTAATGGACCTTCGGGGACTCGAACCCAGGACCGACCGGTTATGAGCCGGTTGCTCTAACCAACTGAGCTAAAGGTCCATAAACCAGATTCGGTCTGAACCGATTACTGATTAAATGACTCCTACGGGAATCGAACCCGTGTTACCGCCGTGAAAGGGCGATGTCTTAACCGCTTGACCAAGGAGCCATGTTGTCGTTTTCTCTCAGCGACGAAATTTATAATACCATACCTTATTTACAAATGCAAGTACTTTTTTAAAAAATATTATATTTTTTTCTTTCCATTTTTTCTTTCATTCAGATGCTGCTCTCCCCACGAATTTACGCTTCCTTTTATCTGCCTTTCCTCCTATTTGGCTTTCCTAAATTATGGTTTTAACCTATGACGCAAAAGCTGGCTGAAAAGTCTCCTCAAAAAGGTTTCTTCCGAATTTTTTCGGACTTAAAATCTCTGCGTAACAGATTTCATAAATTCCTTTTGATTTTTATTATTCGCACATTACATAATCCAAATTTTATCAAATATGATATAATCTTTATCATAAATGTTAATAAACAGCTTTCTGAAATGTCCTCAGATACTTTTCTGAGTATTGATATACCATAAATCCTTTTCAAAAAAAACAGAAAACCGGAGGAAAATATGAAAGAACAGATTTATACTATACCACTTATGGACGCATTTCGTTCCAACGACGAATGCCCTTTTTGTTTTATCGAACGCAATCTTGAACAGCACGCCATGGACTTCGTTCTGGGATCCGGCGCCTCCTATATGGAAGACGATATCCGGGCTCAGACGGACGAATCCGGATTTTGCCGCACCCACTTTGAGAAAATGTACAGCTACGGCAATCGCCTTGGTGCCGGTTTAATCCTTTCCACTCACATCAGGAAAAAAAATCAGGAACTGGAACAGATCATCAAAAATTTTACGCCCGGCAAAACTTCCATGCTGGACAAATTCAAAAAAAATGCTGCATGCTCCGATAAAAAAACAAATATCGGCCAATGGGTGCAGGACCAGGAAAGTCACTGTTACATCTGTGATTATATGAAAAAAACTTATGCCAGATATCTTGACACATTTTTTGAAATGTACCGTAAAAATCAGGAATTTGTGGAACTTTTGAAAAACAGCAAAGGTTTCTGCCTGCATCACTTTTCAGATCTGGTTGAATCTGCAGAGCATAAACTGCCTGCAAAAGAAAAAGCTGCATTTTATGATATTCTGTTCCCACTCATGACAGATAATCTGAAACGGGTACAGGGAGATGTAGAATGGTTTTGTGACAAGTTCGATTACCGAAATAAAGATGCCGACTGGAAAAATTCAAAAGATGCATTGCAGCGAAGTATGCAAAAGATGGCCGGCGGTCATCCTGCTGATCCAATCTACACACAGGATCGCTAAAAATTCTGGATTTATATAAGTTCAGTTGAGACGATTGTTGCGTTCATAACCTGAATAATATTCCAATTTAGTATAAGAATTCATAAAACTCAGAACATGGCTGTATTATCTCCACATTATGTATAGAAACATTATTTCCACATTATATACATATGTTCTGAGTTTTACTTTTTAAGTCCATTTTTCAGAACCGTTCTTTGTTCTTTTCTATCATAATCTGCAGATTTCTCAAGATGGAGGCGAATCCTCCATTTGACCCCAACATCAATATAATCTTACAGCACAAAAAATCCTGCAGACTCTCATCTGCAGGATTCCAGCTCCCCGAGTTGGGCTCGAACCAACAACCCCACGGTTAACAGCCGTGTGCTCTACCATTGAGCTATCGAGGATCATCTATTGAAAGTACTTTACATACCTTCAAAATCGCATATACGAATTGTAACACATTTACCAGACTTGGTCAAGCCCTCACCCGATTAGTAACAGTCAGCTCCATGCATTGCTGCACTTCCACCTCTGCCCTATCTACCTCGTCGTCTTCAAGGGGGTT
>JAXJSH010000055.1:0-25279 GCA_036310185.1 Lachnospiraceae bacterium
GATATCTTGGAGAATCCGTATAAATGGAAAGGTAAGTATTTTGAAAACAGTATGGTCTGTCCGTGTAATACATGGACAGGCCATTTTTTTTGCTGCATGAAATATTGCAGGAAAAGCATGGTAATCCGTAGGTATCAAGGGGTCAAAATACCTTTTGCCCCCAACATCTTTATGCTGAATAATTAAAATTAAGTATTAGGTGCTAAATATAAGTATGAAATGCTTTTTATTAATGATTGAAAATGCGTAGTCCCTTTATTACAATGATGACATAAACGATTGAACTGGTACAAAGTGGTACAGGTCAGTCGGTTTTTTGTTTTATAGAAGAATATGTCCTGTAAGACAAAAAATCCTCCGGGCAGGGTACACATGAATTGGTTCGGAAATGGTACTGCATAAAAAGTAAGGGGGTGTGAATGTCATGGTAAACGTGCAATTCGCTGTTAGTAAATGAAGAGATGACAGATGTGAAAAAAGGTATGAATTTGTAAACGTAAATAGAGGGCGATACAAAGGCGTATTTAGCAAAACCAGGCCAGTCCGGTTTTCTGAATACGCCTTTTGATTTGTCCGGACACACGGAGAAGAGGCTCAGAAAGGAACGATTATGTCAAATGGATTGATTGCGTTATTGATAATACTGATTGTTATTGTTGGTGCTGTAGTAACCCATCGATGTGAAGAATTTATGATAGGTGGTTCTATTGTTGGGGCAATATTCCTTTTTAAAGGAGAATTTTTGACCAACTGGTGTCTGCTTTTGCAGGAAACGCTGGCAGACAATGTGTGGATCATTCTTGTCTGTGGTTTGTTCGGCAGTCTGATTGCACTGCTTCAAACCTCAAAAGGAAATTTTGGTTTTTCGAAACTGGTTGCAAAATTCTGTAATACAGAGAGAAAAACACTCCTCACCACTTTTGTCATGGGTGTTTTAATCTTTGTGGACGATTATCTGAATGTACTTTCCATCGGTGCATGTATGAAAGGTGTTTATGATAAGAAAAAGATCCCAAGAGAAACACTGGCATTTATGTTAGATGCAACAGGCGCACCGGTCTGTGTGTTATTGCCGTTTTCCACATGGGCAGTCTTTTATGCAAGCCTGTTTATTGAGCAGGAAAGTGTAAAAGCTTATGGGTTTACATCGGGAATGCAGGCTTACATAAGTGCCATTCCGTTTTGCTTTTATCCGATCCTGATTCTGTTCATTGTGCTTTTATTCGCAATGGGGTGGATGCCGAAACTTGGCACGATGAAAAAGGCTTATGAGCGAGTTGCTGCAACCGGTAAAGTGTACAGTGATGCAAGCAGAAAATACAATCATCAGGATGCAAATGGTTATGAGGAAGAAGGAAATCTGTGGGATTTTGCGATTCCCATGATTATCCTGGTGGCAGTAGCAATTATAACAGGAGATCTGCTTCTGGCCGTTGTGATATCGATTGTTGCCTGTGCGGTATTGTATATTCCAAGAAAAGTTATTGCTGTTGATGAGTTTTTTTCAGTAATCGTAAGAGGGTTTGCCGATATGGTTCCCACACTGACGCTGCTGATCCTGGCATTTCTGCTTCAGAAGGTAACGGAACAGCTGCAGATGACAGAGTTTATTATTGAGGTCGCAAAACCTTTCCTGACCGGCTCTCTGTTTCCGGTAATAACATTTATCCTTGTTTCAGCACTTTGTTTTGCAACGGGTTCTTTCTGGGGAATGAGTGCAGTGGTAGCGCCGATCGTATTCCCGCTTGGTGCCGTTATTTCTGCGAATCCGGTGCTGATCATGGCAGCCATCATTTCCGGTGGCGCATTCGGAAGCCATGCATGCTTTTACTGCGATGCAACACTTTTGTCATCCAACAGTTCGGGTATTGACAATATGGAGCATGCACTGTCCCAGCTCCCTTATGTGGCCATTGCCTCCATCGCCTCCATTGTATGTTTCCTGGTTTGCGGATTTGTAATGTAAAAGGAAAAATCAGCAGGAAAGGTTGGTCATACCTATGGAGAAAAAGAACTATATAATACGCAGCAAAGCAGTATACGATGGTGTGTCAGAGGAATATAAAGAAATGGCAATCCTGATCCAGGGGGACAGGATTGCAGAGATTCTTCCGTGGAATGTGGAATCTTCCGGAAAATATGCAGAGATTCCCCTGTATGATTATGGAGACCGTTTGATCATGCCTTCTTTTGTAGATGCACATACGCACATATTCAGTGGAGCCATAGCCGCCAGTGATTATGTATGTTCAGATCTTGGAATGTGCAGATCAGAAGAAGAATGTGTGGAAATGATCAAAAAATATGCGGACAGTCATCCCGATTTGAAAAGAATACGGGGAATAGGATGGTTTGTGGGAAACTGGACCGATGACCATCTGCCGGATAAAAGAAGTCTGGATAAAGTGCTGCCGGATATTCCGGTTTATCTTCAGTGTGCAGATGCCCACAGCATGTGGCTGAATACGAAAGCACTGAATGAGGCGGGGATACAGCCGGACCCGGATCTGCCAAACGGCGTGATTGAGACTTTTCCGGATGGCAGTCTGACCGGTATGCTGATCGAGCCGGCAGCATATCAGCCGGCTATGGACAGGTACATGGAATTTACGGAAGAAGAACTTCTGGATATTTACAGAAATTTTCAGAAAGTGCTGGCAAAAAACGGGGTGTCTGCGTTAAGTGAAATGTTTGCGGATGATTATACCATAGATACGTATAACAGATATGGTCTGTTAAAAATGCTGGATGAAAATGAAGGCCTGAACGCCAATGTCTATGTATATACGAAAATGTTTGGCTGTAAAGATTATAATGCTTTCCATGAAATGAAGCAGTATTTTAATTCAAAACATTTTCATATTGCCGGTCTGAAAGGGTTCATTGATGGTGTGACGGAGACATATACAGGATTACTGCTGGAACCGTACACGGATAAGCCGGAAACCTGCGGCGATGGCCTTCCTCTCTGGCCGGAAGAAAAAATGCAGGATGAGATTATCCGGGCCAACAGGGAAGGATTACAGGTAAGACTGCACTGCATCGCAGACGGGTCCGTTCGAATGGCATTGAATATGTATGAGAAATCAAGGAATATCAATGGGAAAAGCGATGTGCGAAATACCGTGGAACATATAGAAAATATTCATCCGGAGGATATGGGACGTTTTGCAGAACTTGATGTTATCGCATCCATGCAGCCCTATCATTTGACTTTATCGAACAATGATAAGATAATTCGAATAGGGGCACAGCGGTGCAGATATGAATGGCCGATTCGTTCTATTTTGGAAAAAGGTGCCAAAATAGCAATCGGAACAGATTTTCCGGTAGTGGAATTGAATCCTTTTAAAACAATCTATGCGGCACTGACCCGCAAAGACGACGACGGAATTCCCACCGGTCACAATCCATGGGAAACACTGGATATTTATTCTGTTTTAAAAGCATATACCGCAGGTGCGGCATACCTTTATCATGCGGAAAAAGAAATCGGAAGTATTGAGACTGGAAAATATGCCAATATGATTGTTCTCAGCAAAAATATCTTAAAAGAAGATCCGGAAGAAATTCTGAGGACAGAAGTGAGCGCGAATATATTTGAAGGAAATCTGATTTATCAGAGCCGGTAGAAACAGTTGACTGTATTGTGCAGGCGAACAATATAAATTAGAGAACGGAGGCAGTTATGGGTAAAAGTAAATATGTAATTACAATCACGAGACAATTTGGCAGTATGGGACGTCCTATTGCACAGAAAATGGCAGAAAAACTGGGTATTGAGTATTATGACCGTGATCTTGTGGATCAGGCAGCCGCGAAACTGAATCTGCCGGCTTCTGTCGTGGACGAAAATGAGGAATCCGCAAGAAAAATATTTACCAATCATTTTTCAAGAATGGCGTATCCTCTGGGACGGCAGACCACAACAGAAAATCAGAACCGGATTTTTGAAGCACAGCAGAATATCATAAAGTTTCTGGCAGAAAAAGAGACCTGTATTATTGTAGGCAGATGTGCAGATTTTATCTTAAGTGAAATGGAGAACAGCATGCATATTTATATCTATGCACCGTATGAGGCAAGGCTTCAGCATTGCATTCATGATCTTGGCATAGATGAGCAGGAAGCAAAACGCATGATCAAATCCGTTGATGATGCAAGGGATGCGTATCATATGAATTTTGCAGGATATCTTCCAAATGATATGCGTCATAAGGATATTATGATCGACAGCAGTTTCCTTCAGGTGGATGGAACGGCTGATTATCTGGCGGAAGCGGTAAGACGTAAATTTGGAGCATGAGAAAAACAGGTTTGGAGGGATACATATTATGAGAAAAGTAGTTGTAGCAGCAACGCAGATGAGTTGTGACTGGAACAGAGAAGAGGTTCTTGACAAAGCGGAACGTCTTGTCCGGGAGGCGGCAGCAAAGGGAGCCAATATCATATTATTGCAGGAGTTGTTTGAAACGCCCTATTTCTGCCAGACCCAGGATTTTGAACATATGAAACTGGCAACAACACTGGAAGAAAATGCGGCCATCGCAAGGTTTACAAAGATTGCAAAAGAACTGGAAGTGGTACTGCCCATCAGTTTTTTTGAAAAAGCCGGTAATACTGCTTTTAATACCATTGCAGTCATAGATGCCGACGGCAGCATTCTTGGAACTTACAGAAAGACGCATATTCCGGATGGACTTCCCTATGCTGAAAAATTTTATTTTACACCGGGTGATACCGGGTTCAAAGTATGGGAGACCAGATATGCAAAGATCGGCGTGGGTATCTGTTGGGATCAGTGGTTTCCGGAGGCAGCAAGAAGTATGGCACTGCTTGGAGCTGAGCTTTTGTTTTACCCAACTGCAATTGGAAGTGAACCCACACTTGGCATTGATTCCAAACCCCATTGGCAGAGATGCATGCAGGGACATGCGGCAGCAAATATCATGCCGGTAATCGCTTCCAATCGTATCGGCACAGAAACAGCCGGAGATTCCTCTATGACTTTTTATGGTGCATCCTTTATTGCAGATCAGACAGGCGGTCTGGCAGAAGAGGCAGACCGTGAGACCGAGACGGTACTGGTGCATGAATTTGATCTGGACCAGATTGCACAGATGAGACGGGAATGGGGTGTGTTCCGGGACCGTCGTCCGGAAATGTACGGAATTTTGATGGGACATTAAGGAAAGGAGAAAAATTATGTTTCGAACCATGCGTAAAATAAAGCAGCAGCTTTCTGCAGAGAAGACAAAGGAAATATTCAGACAGGGAACATCAGGTGTCCTCGCAGTAAATGGGGATGAGGATTACCCTTATGCAGTGCCGCTTAATTATGCGTATGCAGATGGAAAGATTTATTTTCACGGTGCAAAAGAAGGGTATAAAATAGATGCTATAAAAAACAGTGATAAAGTATCCTTTTGTGTAATCAATCAGGATCAGATCGTGCAGGAAGAGTATACCTCCTATTTCAGAAGTGCAATTGCGTTTGGGCGAGCCCGGATACTGACGGAAGAAGCAGAGATAAAAAATGCGCTTAAAATGCTGGCGGTAAAATATTGTCCGGATTGTGAAGCGGGACACAGTCAGGTGATTGAAAAAGGCTGTAAGAATCTGTATGTGGTAGAAATCGACATAGAGTATATGTCCGGGAAAGAAGCAAGCGAACTGATAGAAAAGGAATAAGGACAGTAGAAAAATCGAATGGTATATATATTCGAAAGCCTTCATTGCATTAAAAAACGAAATATAAATAGTGATTGATATTCTCACGCTGGCAGGATACTATATTATTGGATAAAAGAGTAAAGAAACAGGGTCAGGATAAATAAAATATGGACTGAACTGTTCAGAAATTGAAATGGAAAGGAAACCATCATGTTATTTTTAGAATATCCAAAATGCAGTACCTGCCAGAAAGCAAAAAAATGGCTGGATGAGAATGGCGTAAAATACATCGACCGCCATATCAAAGAAGACAATCCATCTGCGGAAGAACTGAAATCCTGGTACGAAAAAAGCGGACAGCCCCTCAAAAAATTTTTTAATACCAGCGGACTGATCTATAAAAACATGGGTCTGAAAGACAAACTGCCGGAGATGACCGAAGAAGAGCAGCTGGATCTGCTGGCATCAGATGGAATGCTTGTGAAGCGTCCGCTGATCGTAGGGGAAGATTATGTTCTGATAGGATTTAAAGTGAAGGAATGGGAAGAGAAGCTGCTGTAATGCGGCTTCTTTTGTCTTGTGTTATACTTGTCAATAAAAAATGTTTATTTTTCTGACTTGAAGCAAATGCTATCGTTATGGAGGTATCAGATATGTGTACAGCAGCGACTTATAAAACCAGAGATCATTATTTTGGCCGGACGCTGGATTATGAATTTTCCTACCAGGAGCAGGTCACCATTATGCCTGGAAATTTTCCTTTTTCCTATCGAATGGCTTCGGCTCCTGAGAAGCACTACAGCATCATCGGCATGGCAACGGTAATAAAAGATTATCCGCTTTTTTACGATGCTACAAACGAAAAGGGATTAAGTATGGCCGGCCTTAATTTTGTGGGCAATGCCTATTACAATGAACCGGCGGAGGGAAAAGATAACATTGCCCAGTTTGAATTTATCCCGTGGATACTGGGTCAGTGTACCAATGTGGAGGAGGCCCGGGAACTCTTATGGCGCATCAATCTGGTAAACGTCAGTTTCAGTGAGCAGTTTCCGGTATCACCCCTTCATTGGATGATCTCCGACCGGGAAAAATCCATTACGGTGGAGTCCGTAAAAGAAGGGCTGAAAATTTATGATAATCCGGTGGGGGTGCTGACCAACAATCCGCCATTTGAATATCAGATGTTTAACCTGAATAATTATATGGGACTTTCCAGAGAAACTCCGGAGAATACATTCTCTGACAAACTGGATCTGAAGCGATACAGCCGCGGTATGGGTGCTATGGGGCTGCCGGGGGATTTGTCCAGTGCATCTCGTTTTGTGAAGGCGGCATTTACGAAAATGAATTCCATATCCGGCGATTCTGAGTCAGAGAGTATCAGCCAGTTCTTCCATATACTTGGTTCCGTAACACAGCAGAGGGGCTGTGTGCATATGGGCAATGATCAGTATGAAATTACGATTTATACGTCCTGCTGCAATACGGATAAGGGTATCTATTATTACACAACCTATGAAAACAGCCAGATTTCTGGTGTGGATATGCATCGGGAAAATCTGGATGGAGACACACTGATCTGCTATCCTTTGATAAAAGGACAGCAGATTCGAATGCAGAACGAATAAATTTATATTTCTTCACACATCAGCACAACTTTGCTTCGTTCATATTCTTCATAACGAAGTCCCCGGTCGGCGGTCTCGATTTCGCCTACCTGGTTGTCGTATGGGTCAGCTCTCCAGTGTTTTTTATGGATGGTAAACGGTGCCTGAAACCCATTGTTGCATACCATTAAGAAGCGGAATGTGTCGTTTATGTTCATGGCAGTTTCCTCTTTTCTGATATGAGATATTTATAATTCCTATATTGGATGATGTTGGGGTCAAAAGGTATTTTGACCTTTTGCCCCTGGTATCATTGGATAATCAGGTTTAAAGGGAGAAAAAAGGTTCCCACCCCGTCAGACGGGGCGGGAACCTTAAACTTTTCCCTCATTTGCAAAAATCAGACTAACACAGGAACTGCATAATATAACCTACGATCAAACCGCAGAAGTTACCAATTGCAGCACCGAATACGCCCATCAATACACCGATACCTGCATAGGACGGGTTGTAGGCAGAAGCAACGATCGGAGCAGAAGCACTGCCGCCGATGTTGGCAAGGGATGCAGTGGATACCATACAGCAGTCCCAGTGGAAGATCTTAGACAGTACAAACATGATCACAATGTGAACGATCAGAACAAGCAAGCCTGCTACGATCCACATCGGAGCACTTACAAGATCAGTCAGAGATGCAGTGGATGCCAGCAGGGATACAACTGCATACAGGTAAATGTTGGAGAGTTCTTCCACTGCCGGAAGTTTTCCAAGCTTTGTCTGTGCACAGATCAGACCAAGGATGGTTACGAATACGGTGGTCAGAGTTCCTTTGTCGAACATGGCAAGACCGATGCTGGAAAGTCCCGTATTCAGTGCAACACCGACCTGCTGGGAAAGTGCGGATACGATCAGAGAAATACCGATCAGGAATATCCAGTCTGCGGAAGTCGCTTTTTTCTTTTCGCTTGCAGAAACTTCTTTTGAGGCAGCTTCTGCAACCGCTTCCAGTTTGGAAGTATCGGCTTTTACTGCGTTATCCCATTTCTTCGCATGTTTTACCATGATCAGAAGCAGTGCGATCCATACGGAATAGTAAACGGTATCAACTGCAAGTGCACATCCGTATGCACCCGGGTCGATCGTGAATGCAGATTCCATAGCAGCCATATTAGCGGAACCGCCGATCCAGGAAGCACAGAGAGCAGCCATAGCCGGCCATGAAAATTCGCCGCCGCCAAGAGCGCCTTTGAAGATAACAAATGCCAGAATGAAACCGATCATAATAGAAACAGAACCGCCGAGGAAGATAGCAGCCATACGTCCGCCCAGTTTCGCCAGCTTCTTGATATCACAGCGAAGCAGCATGACAAAGATCATTGCATAGAGCAGGTTGTTCTTTAATGCGGAATATGCAGCGGAACATCCTTCCGAATCAAACATACCCATGGTACAGAAGATCATGTTCAGAACGTAGATCCATACCAGAGGTGGAACCCAGTTAAAAATTTTCCATTTTGCATACTTTTCCAGTGCCAGGAGCACGCCGGCCAGACACATCAGAAAAGCGATGTAAGTAAAACCATTTTGAATTACAAACATATGTAGTTCTCCTTTGCCTCATAAAATTAAAAAAAGGCAGGTGGGAGTTTTTGCATAACGTCTTCCTCTGTACCGTGCATTTGTGAAAAATGCACACAAAAACAACACACCACGCACTTTTAATATACATAATTATACATAGAAAATATTAGGATGTCAAATAGCTCTTTCAATTTATAAAATTAAAAGGGCAAAAACAATAAGACGGAAACATATTACACAAGAGCGCGATGTGGGAGGATGCAGAGAAGGCCGAAAAGAGAAAATGCGGGAATTAATCCCGCATAAAAAGATTGATGACATGGAGAATACCTTCATCGTCATTTGATTTTGTGATAAAGTCAGCAGTTTCTTTTACGACAGGCTGGGCGTTTTCCATGGCCACACCGAGGCCTGCGAATTCGATCATAGACAGGTCGTTGTAACCGTCGCCGCAGCAGATCATGGAATCCGCTGTAAGGCCGATGCTGTTCAGCAGCCGGTGCAGAGAGTGGGCCTTGTCAATGTTCTGGGGCATGATCTCCAGGAAAAAGGGTTCGGAACGGTATATGTTCAGGAATTTGTGGAAGCGTTTGTTCAGAACATCCATTATTTTTTCCAGTACCTCCGGTTCTCCAGGAATCAGCAGTTTGTTGATCGGGAAAGTGATATGTGATGCAAAATCATCGACCGGAATGATCTCCATACTGTTGATGGAAGATTCTATTTCTGTATAGCGGTTCGGTTTCAGACCGGAGAAAATACGTGTATCGTCATAAGTAATGAGATCCACACCGGGGTATGCTTTCGCAATATCAAATATGGGCCGGATCACTTCCTGGGGCAGTGTTTTATTGTAAACGTTCGCTCCGGTCGTGCAGTGTGTGATCCGGGCACCGTTGAAAGAAAGCATATATCCGCCATATTTGGCCAGGTTCAGTTTGTCTGCCAGAGGTTTTACGCCGTTGATGGGGCGGCCGCTGGCCAGAACCACTTTCCTGCCCGCTTCCTGTATCTCTATGAGGGCCTTTCGTGTAGGCTCGGTCAGTTCTTTTTTTGAGTTGGTCAGGGTTCCGTCCAGATCCAGAACCAGCATCTGATATTCCATGAAAATTCTCCTTTTTCAAGTGATATTTTAATATAGTGATACCTGCGGATTACTCCGCATTTTATGCTCCTGTAATCCGAAAAACATTCGAAATCTGCCCTGTTCGGGCTGCTTTCTCATGTTTTTCGGGTCTCAAAGTCACATTTTTTCATGCAGGCATGAAACATGTGACCTTTTTCCCCTGGTATCATATAGTATGTCTGTTATGAAAGGTTTATAGTATAGCAAAAACCAGTGCCTGAAACCGCAATTTCAGGCTTGTGACTTTTCTGCGGATTTTACCGGAATCTGGGCAAGTATCACGGCAGTAAAAATCAGTGCACAGCCAAGCAGTTCTTTTGAACTCATGGTCTCATGCAGAAGAAACCAGCCCGCCAGTACGGAAAATACGGATTCCAGACTCATAAGCAGAGAAGCAACCGTAGAATTCAAACCATTCTGCCCGATGATCTGAAGGGTATAGGCCACGCCGCAGGATAAAATACCTGCATAAAGAATCGGTATCCATGCATCCGCGTTTCCAAATGCGCCGATCCATGCGGATACACCTGCAGAGGAAATATCAGAAATGCACATGGGAACCGCAGATAACAATCCAGCAGCAAAAAACTGGATACAGGACATTTTTACCCCGTCAACCAGCGGTGAAAAATGCTCAATAACAAGAATATGAATGGCAAAGCAAAATGCACAGGCCAGCAGCAGAAGATCGGAAAACTGAAAGGAGAGAGACTCCTTTACACAGAGCAGGTACAGACCGATCAGAGTCAGCCCCACACCCAGCCAGATATTCCAGGAGCAGCGCTTTTTCATAAACAGGCCCAGAACAGGAACCAGAAGGATGTAGCATGCGGTCAGAAAACCGGCTTTTCCGGCAGAGGCGCCAAAATAGAGACCCAGCTGCTGCAGATTGCTGGCGATGCACAGTACCAGACCGCAGGCAATTCCGCCGGTCAGCAGATTTTTCCGGTTGGTACGGTCGGAAAGGTCTTTTTTGAAAAAATGCTTTTTATCCAATACAGCGATCAGTGGAATCAGAACCACTGCACCAATCAGAAAACGGATACAGTTAAAAGTATAGGGGCCTACTGCGTCCCCGCCTTCGCTCTGCGCCACAAAGGCGATTCCCCAGATCAGAGCAGTCAGTATAAGTAAAAGGGAATTCCTCAGCTTCAGATTTGTTTTCATAATAATTTCCTCATTTCCGGCAATTTTTTTCCTCTTTTCAGATCTTTGTGTTGTTATAGTGCTACTAATTATAGCAAGGAGTTGAAAATTAATCCATATCCTGGTAATTTCTTTTTTTGAAAATGTGCAAAATGCACAGTTTAACAGAGACTGTGCAGTCTTTGGTTGAGAGGTTTTTTGAAATCTAGTATAATAAAGCGAAAGAAAATGCTGTATACAGGCAGTGATATCTGAACTTTTTGAAAGACGCAGGTGAAACATATGAAGAATAGAAAATTTCTGTATGCGTTATTGTGGATGGGAGTGTCTCTCTCCTTTCTGTTTTCGGGCTGCAGCAAAAACGCAGAAGAAGACGGTGCAGCGGAGGGCGTGGCACAGCCGGAAAGCATAACAGAAACGAAGGAAGAAACCGAAGAAAAGATCTATCTGGAATTTTATAACCGCAAGCGGGAAGTTTACGACATTATGGAACAGATTATTTCTGCTTTTAACCAATCTCAGGATCGGATCGAAGTTCATCAGATCATGAATACAAATGCAGAAGTGCCGCTGCGTATTTCAGCAGCGAAAAATGATCTTCCGGACATTATCCTGATGAGCGGACTGCAGAATACGGATACGATGGAGTATATTATGGGAGAATATCTTCTGGAACTGGAAGATATGGAGTGCGTGGAACGGATTCGGGAAGATTATCTGCCCAGTCTGACCTATGACGGGCATATTTACCAGATACCGATGGCCCTTGGATTTGAAGGGATTTATGTGAACAGGTCCCTGTTTGCGTCAGAGGGGCTGGAGATTCCGACCACATATGAAGAACTGTGTGCCGTATGTGAAGCCATTATGGACCGTGGAAAGACCCCGTTTATATTTGCAGATACGGAAGGCTGGACCGTACATCAGAACTGGGAGTGTATTCAGAGTGTTTCCACGGATGATTTCAGTTCCATTTTTACAAATGTGGCAGAAAATGAATGTACATTCTGGGAGCAGGAGATCAGCAGGGAGTCCATGCAGAAACTGATTGAGCTGCATCAGTATACAAACGAAGAGAACCAGGAACTGAATTACGACGAGGCCATGAATCGTTTTGCAGAGGGCAATGCTTTTATGTTCATGCAGGGAAGCTGGGCCTACCGCAATATTATTCAGCAAAATCCTGACCTGGACCTGGAAATGATTCCCTTTCCGGTGGAAGAAGGACAGGAACAGTATTTTACGCTCTGGGTAGACAGCAGTGTGGGTATTGCAAAGAACTGTGAATATCCCGAAGAGGCGAAAGAATTTCTGGAGTATCTGATGCAGCCGGAAGTGCTGCAGATGTATCTGGATGAAGAAGATATTATCGGCTGTGTGGAAGGGGCCAGGATCCATGCGGAATATGCACCGCGTATCAATCAGCTGATCGACAGCGGTCAGGCAAAAATGGATGCGACCTGGATTCCAAGTCCGACCAGCGTGATACGGGATCAGGACATTGCGGCTCTCATGCCGGATGCTTCCGATGGGGAAATCAAAGATTATATGGATGTGCTCACAAGCAGTCTCAGAAAACACAGCCAACAGTTTCTGGCGGTAAAGGAGAAAATGGGATGAAACACTGGTTAAAAAATGCATCGATTCAGAAAAAGATGATGGCGAGTTATGCGGTTCTGTTTGCAGTATCCCTGATTGCATTTATCATTCTTTTCTTTTTTGATCTGAAAAGTGACATCCAGTCGGAGATCAGCCACATGGAACAGATGAATGATCAGCTGGGACTGGATCTGGATAATATGATCGACCGGATGGGCGGCCTCTATCATTTTTATTTATCTGATACAAAAGTACGCAATCTGATTTTGTATGATGACAGTGACATTGATCCGGAAGGATATAATGAAACGAAAGAGAAACTGGTAAACAGTCTGAGTCTTCTGTCCGATATGGAATCCTATGTGCTGCGGGCCACACTTCTGACGGAAGACGGCCGTGTATTTAAAAATCTGGAGGAAGATCAGACCGATTATATTTCTCAGATGAATCAACTGGCAGAGTCAAATAACTGGGAACGGGGCGGTGGACCTTATTTTTGTGAACTTCGGGAAGAAAAGATTAATCTGGTCAATTACCGTGTTATATCCATAATTGCGCCGCTCTGGGATGTGGCGGAACCGGAACCGGCGGGCTATATTTTTCTGGATCTGGATTATGAAAAATTTCTGAGTCAATGGGAACAGACCGCAGAAATTGCACGTGAGACGGAATTTATGGTGCTGAGTCCTGAAAATATTTTGTTTGATTCCGATGCGGGGAACAGTGAGGAGCGCATCCGTGATACGGAAGAGGCAGAACTGCGCAGCTCCAATGCAAAGAGCGGTATTTACATGATTCATGGGAAACACTGCGTGGCTGCTGTCCAGGATTATGAGATCAGCGGGTGGCGTTTTATTCAGTATGTACCCATGTCTTACTTCAGCAGGGGAATCCTGACCGGAATGGGAGTCTTTATACTTATTTTGATCGTGGTTATCATTGTGACAGTGGCAGGCGGCTACGGTTTTTCAAAACGGGTCAGTTATCCGGTGCGCGTATTGTCGGAAACCATGGGACAGGTAGCGCTGGAAAACGCGGATGAAGAACAGGAAATACCGCTTTTTGAGACTCTGGATGTCAACCGGGAAGATGAGATCGGAAAAATCATTCAGAGTTACAATGCCATGGCAAAACGCATCAACGACAATATTATTAAGACCTATACATATAAGCTGCGGCAGAAACAGGCGGAATTGAAAATGCTGCAGTTTCAGATCAATCCCCATTTCCTGTACAATGCACTAAATACAATAAGTGCTATTGCGAAGCTGGAAAATGTGAATTATATACCTGAAATTGCATCAAATCTGTCCGATATGTTCCGATATAATATCAGCGAAAGGGATATTGTGACCATTCAGGAAGAACTGGATCATACTTTAAATTACATGAATATTCAGATGATTCGTTTTCCAAATTGTTTTCAAATTAAGGTGGAAATAGAGGAGGAATTAAGGAAATGTCGGATTTTGAAGTTTATTTTGCAGCCGATTGTGGAAAATTCCTACAAATATGGGTTTAAAAGGAGAAAAAAACAGAATATCATCCATATCAAAGCACACCGTCAATGTGATAATGTAATAATATCAATTGAAGATAACGGAATCGGAATCGATCCGGAAAAACTGGTGGCGCTGAATGAATCTCTGGCCAGCGGAGAAAAGATTGGAGGGAACAGCGGCATCGGGCTTCATAATGTTAATTTCCGGCTGCGGAATTACTATGGTGATGCCTACGGCATATATCTGGAGAGCGAGCCGGAAAGTTTTACAAGAGTCAGTCTGATGATTCGGTATGAAGCAGAAATGTGCGAGGAAGAAGAACATGATAAAGATAATAGTGGCGGAAGATGAATACTTTGCAAGAAAAGTACTGGTGAAAATGCTGCAGGAACTGGATGAAGAGATAGAAATAATCGGTGAGGCGGAGAATGGACTGGAAGTGCTTGCCATTCTGGCGGAAAATCGGGCGGATATTGTAATTACGGATATTCATATGCCGGATATGGATGGACTGGATCTGGCAAAAGAATTATCTGAAAATCATGAGAATATCAAGGTGATCATTGAGACCGGTTTTGCGGAATTTGACTATGCGACCCGTGCCATCCGGTATGGGGTAAGTGATTATCTGCTCAAGCCCATCAAAAAAGATGAACTGCATCAGGCAATCCGGCGGATTGTGGACAGCAGCAAAAAGAGTACAGAGCGCCTGAAAACGAAGCTGGAACTGAGAAGAACGCAGTACATGGATTTTACGCATGTTCTTGAAAATAAGGAACTGAGTGAGCAGATACTTGGAGAATTTTTTGCAAAGATGCAGGAAAAAAGCTGGTATATTGGAGTGGTGCAGTGCTGCAGCCGGCAACTTGCAGAAGCACAGATACAGTCCATTCTGGAACTTCTGGAACGTCAGGATGGCGATATTGAGGTTCACGCAGGTTTTTTCTATCCCAAGGAAGAGTTTATCATTGTTTTTAATGCCACAGAGGCAGACCGGGAGAGCATCTCCATGTGCATGCACAAAAAAGAGATGGCCTGTATCAATTTTCTGGGACTGGAAGTGGAAGCAGGCATAAGCCGAATGCAGCCGGAAAGTCAGAATCCGATGAAAGATGCAGCGGCTGCTTACCGGGAGGCGGTGTATGCCATGAACCAGCGTCTGCTGAATCCGGGCAGACAGCTGTATTTTTATGACCCGGAAGTCAATATTAAGTGCTGCTTTACGCAGGCAGAGGAACGCAATCTGGAACAGTATCTTATAGAAGGAAGGGTAAAAGAAGCAGAACAGCTGATTGACGGATTTTTCCGGAAATGCAGGGAGACGGATCGGGTAAATGCGTATTCCCTGTTTATCTCCATTGTTCAGATTATCAATGTGATGAATCGGGTATACAATCGCAGGCAGGCGGGCGTTCAGCAGGAAAAAGAATCGGCACTGTTGTTTTCCTTTAAAGCGGATTTGTACGGTTACCGCACACTGGATGAGATCCGGGAATATATCGGACAGATTCTGCATGACGTGTGCGGTGAGGAAGAACAGAAATCTTCCATCATTGCCGATCTGCTCAAGTATCTGGAATGGAATTATCAGTATGATATTACCGTTCATGATCTGGCCATGCACAAATATTTTGTGAACCCTAGTTATCTGAGCCGTCTGTTCAAAGCAGAGACAGGGCAGCCTTTTTCCAGGTATCTGATCGATCTGCGCATGAAAAAAGCAGCGCAGATGCTGGAGGACAGTAATCTGAAAGTAAGTGATGTGGCGGTCTGCGTAGGCTATAATGATGTTTCCTACTTTATTCAGACATTTAAAAAATATTATGATATGACGCCCGAACAATATAAGAAGGGCGTGTAGTAAAACAAAAAAGTGTGTTTTAAAGGAAAGCTGTCCAAAATGGGCAGCTTTTTTTACAGGAATATTCAACAATCGTATAATTTTAGGGCGTTATCTTGCTATATTTTTTGATAATTTTATATCACATGACAAATACTTAAGATGACAGCAAAACAGTGTTGTATTCGTATGAATGTTCATACCGTGCAAAATTACCTGAAGGGGGCTTTCTATGAAGCAAAAGAAAAAAATTGTGGTATATTCTCTGACGGTAAAAGTCCTGGGCGGCCTAAGTCCCATTCAGTTTTTCAAAGGCATGGCTCCGGCTGTGATCATGGCTTTTTCCAGTGCATCTTCCATGGGGACACTTCCTCTGAATCTGGAGTGTACGGAAAAACTGGGTGCAAAAAGAGATGTTGCCAGCTTTGTGCTTCCGTTGGAAGGTATCGCCCTTGTTGCCGGTGTTGACCGTATTTTTGATATGGGAAGAACGGTTGTAAATATTACCGGTGATGGGGCCTGCACACTGATTGTAAGTAAGCTGGAGGAAAAGAAAGAACGGAGAGTAAAAGCAGGATAAGGTTATAATTTTAAAAAAGGAGAAAACATATGGAAAAGAATTCAACAAAATCTTCCGTTCCGGCATTTGGAATGAAAGATAAGGTGGGCTACATGTTTGGTGACTTCGGTAATGATTTTACATTTCTTCTGTCTTCCAGTTTTATGCTCAAATTTTACACAGATGTAATGGGAGTCTCCGCTGCAGTCGTAGGTGTACTGATGATGGCTGCGCGTTTTGTTGATGCCGTTACGGATGTAACAATGGGTCAGATCGTTGACCGCTCAAAACCAACCAAAGACGGCAAGTTCCGTCCATGGCTGAAGCGTATGTGCGGACCGGTTGCCATCGCATCCTTTCTGATCTATCTGTCAGGTTTTGCCGATATGGCGATGGGATTTAAGATTGCCTGGATGGCCATTACTTATCTGCTTTGGGGTTCTGTCTTCTATACAGCTGTAAATATTCCGTATGGCTCAATGGCCTCGGCAATTACTGCAGACCCCAATGAACGGGCACAGTTATCTGTATGGAGATCCATCGGCGGTACATTGGCAAACCTGTTTATCGGTGTAGGAACACCAATGTTTGCGTATATAGTGGTAAATGGCAATACAGTACTTTCCGGAAGCCGTATGACAATCATTGCAGGTGTATTCAGTGTGCTGGCAATCATCTGCTATCTGGTCTGCTTCAGTCTGGTGAGAGAACGTGTGGAAGTACCGGCAAACAACCGGAAACTGAATGTGGGGCAAATGCTGAAGAGCATTGTTACAAACAGATCTCTTCTGGGCATTATTGCGGCTGCAATTGCACTGCTGATCGGTATGCTGGGTATGTCCGGTATGGCAGGATATGTGTTCCCCAATTATTATGGCTCTGCATCCGCCCAGTCGCTGTCGAATCTCCTTTCCAGTCTGGCCATGCTTTTGATCTGCGCACCCTTTGCAGCAAGACTGTCAGCAAAATTCGGCAAAAAAGAAATATCCATAGTTTCCTGTGGCATAGCTGCCGTTTCCTTTGCAGTCTGTCTCATTCTCAAACCGCAGAATGTGTATGTATATCTGATATTCTATGTTATAGCTTACATCGGACTTGGTTTTTTCAACACCATTATCTGGGCTATGATTACGGATGTAATTGATGATGCTGAAGTGAAAAACGGTGTCCGCGAAGATGGTACGATTTACTCCGTATATTCATTTGCAAGAAAACTGGGGCAGGCTGTGACTTCCGGTATGACCGGCGGCCTGCTGTCCATGATCGGATACTCACAGACAACGGCATTTGATCCGGAAGTTACTTCGAAGGTTTTTGATCTGTCCTGTATTATTCCGATTGTTGGATTTGTGGTTGTAGTACTTGCACTGGCATTTATTTATCCGCTGGGCAAGAAAAAAGTGGAAGAAAACTGTGCCATTCTGGCACAGCGCAAAAAACAGGCGTAAAATTGCTGCATAACAACTAAAGGAGGGAATATGTTACGACTGTTTTTGAGATTGTTCATGATGTAGTGGAATCTGAAAATGCGTTAGCTGTTAAAACAGATGAGGCAGTTCTTATAAAGGCTGCAGAACGGCTTCATAATATGCGCACAATAGAATTTATTGATGAAGAAAGAAAAAAGGAAAAGGCGAAAGAGACGATAGAGCTCTTTATGCCATTGGCAAGAAAACTTGAAAACAGAAAGTTGATTGATGAATTAAATGATCTGTGTATGAGGTATTATACGGAAAAATAATAAATTTAAATCTACATTTTCTGGGCAACAAAGATATTGTTGCATGGGAGCGTTTCGGTGAGTATATTAGAAAAATCCCCCGCATACACTGTAAAAACACGGTATGTGAGGGATTTTTTGAAAAGTTATATCGAAGAAAGAGCAGTAGATATTGCCAATTATATTATCGAAAAAAATGCAACCGTGAGACAGACGGCACGGGAGTTCCGTGTCAGCAAGTCGACCGTACATGTAGATGTAACAATATAGAGCGATTTGTGTGGATGGTAAAATAGAAGAAATGGAGTATTTACTCTGTAAAATGTAAAAGAGAATTCCAGGTCTATATTTTGTATGGGTCGAAGTAACAATATAGTTAAAATAAGAGTGGATACTCTGGATGGCTGGCAGAAATGCTGGCCATTTTTATGTACATTCTTTTGCACTTGGGTTTTTGTAATCTATCATCAGAGGTGTGATAGAGATGAACATGAAACGATTAAAAACAAAGCAGGATGCGATTGATTTGGTAAATGAACAGTACAGGAGGCATAAAGGAAAATGGCTTACTATGGAGGATGCAGAAAAATATCAGGCAAAGGTTCGATTCTTGGATATTTCATCCAATGAGATGATTGGGAAAAAGTATGAGATTATGTTAGAACTAATGGAAGAATTTGGAGTGACACAGTTGGAAGCTACTAATATTTTAAATGGATTTCATGTTGCCGACTATGTAAACAAATATTATCGCATCCAGAATAAAATTCCGCTGGATATTAAGGAGAAAAACAAAGGTAATAGTGATAATGACCATGATTAGTTTGAGTCTGCGTGCCGTGTGATATTTTTCTCATAAAGCACGTTGATTGAAATTTCGAAAGTAGTTATAATTGGAAATAGCAGAGGATGGGAGGTCTGATTTTAAATGAGAAAATTAGAATCAATATATAGAGCAATGAACTGGGATGTTGAAAAATATTCTGGAATGATTAGGCTGGTATCGGAAAATACAAAGGATTCGAGAATGTTTTGTGCATTGCCGGGGGAAGATACTCTGGCTGCTTTGAAGCGTATATTTCATATTAAAGAAAAGGTTTTTGATGAGAAATTTCAAGAGGCTTGTAGTGGTTCTGGACAGGAAGAAAGGCGAATTGCTACATTACATTCATCATCTCTTTGTGCATTACTGTTTTTCTACAATGTCACGAAAGAACATCCGCTGAAAATAGAAATAGCTGGTATTGGTGCAGTTGATTTTTTTGATGTCATTTTCGAGTACCAAAATTCTGTTATAGAGGATGCCAACCCTTCCAATATAGATGTTACACTTTTGGGAAAATGTGGTGATAAGCAGGTTGTTCTGTTTTTGGAATCAAAATTTTCAGAATATATTATCGGTGTACAGAAGCGTTTAAATATCAACGGAGCATACCTAAAAGAAGAAATAAGTAAGCCTTTGTATGAGAACTGGTTGTGGGATAGGGCAGATGATTTGAACGGAAAGGAATTTTCAGTATCTATTCAAGATTCGCCTACATATTTGGGTGGCTTAAAGCAGATGATCTCTCATTATGTAGGTGTTCGAAAATTCGAAAGAGGGATTCTGAAACTAAAACAAGGGCAGAGTGCTGGTAAAGACCTGTATGATGTTCAAAATAATGCGGCGAAGCAATCCGTACAGGAAAAATTGAGAAATTATGCTTTAAAAGGAGATACCATAATTGCACTTGGTTCGATAGTGTTTGATGTATATGACAAGGATGAAAAACATAGGGAACTACAGGAGTATAGTATTTTATATGATAACTTGATGAAACAGGTATCAGCTGATGCGGTGCAAAATGGATCGGACATCTATATCCTTGAAAATTTTTACACCTACCAGCAGCTGTTTGAAAATAAAAAAGGGTGGATGACCGAACAAATTTGGGGCTTCTATTTTGGTTAATTTATATTTACACAGTATGTTAGAGATTCATGGTATTCATGGGTCTCTTTTTATGTACAAACGAATGTGCATTCAATGATATATAATCAGCTTAGAGATAAGAAAAATAAACATGTTCAAGTGATTTGAGTGCTCAGTATGTACAAACAAATGTACATATGGTAGAATGAGATATAAGATGGAAAACAGAAATTGGAGAATAGTTGCAGTAGATTTTGATGGTACTCTGAGTTATGGTCAGTGGCCAGACGTAGGTCCGGCAAATGAAGAATTATTTTGTTTCTTAAAACAAATTCAGAAAAAGGGAGATAAAATAATACTGTGGACGTGCAGAGAAAATGAATGCCTGGAAAATGCGGTTAGCTGGTGCAGAAATCATGGATTGGCATTTGATGCTATAAACAATAATCTACCAGAGAAGATTGCTGAGTATGGTACAGACAGTCGAAAAATAAGCTGTGATTATTATATTGATGATAGGGCTGTTTCTGTGGATAATTTCCGTGAATGGAGAGAGCAATATGTACGACAAGGAATTAGCAAAAAGGATGCTGAATTTTCTCATCCTTGATATTTTGAAAGAATATTCTGATGAAGACCACCATCTGACTCAGCAGGAAATTTTAAGATTGTTGAAGCTGAAATATGATGTTGAGTGCGACCGTAGATCTGTAAAAAGCAACGTGGAAGCTCTGAAAGCGTTTGGCTATGATATTGATATGGAAGATGGATATTGTCTGCTGGAAAGAGATTTTGACGAATCAGAATTACGTCTTTTGATTGATAGTGTTTTATTTTCTAAGAATATCAGCCAGTCAGTTGCACAGTCATTAATCAGCAGATTAAAAGAACAGGGGAATCGTTATTTCCGTGCAAAAGTACCTCATATCCATAACTTGCCTGAAATGCGTTATGCGGACAATACGCAGGTTATGTATAATCTGGATGTGCTGAATACAGCAATCGCCGAAAATAAAAAGGTGAGTTTTATATATAACGGTTATGGCGCTGATTTTAAATTGCATCCGAAAAGAAAAAACCGTTATGTGGTAAATCCTTATCAGCTGGTTGCTAATAATGGATGGTATTATCTGGTTGCAAATTATGATAAATATGATGATATTTCTCATTACCGAATTGATAAGATTACAAAAATAGAGATTATGCAGGAGAAAAGTAAACCAGTCTCTAAGGTAAAGGAAATGGAAAAAGGATTCTCTTTGCCAAGACACATGGCAGAGCATATTTATATGTATAGCGGAGAAAGCGTTACAGTAAAACTTCTGGCAGACAAAACGATTATGAATGAATTGATAGACTGGTTCGGTAAGGATTTTCGTATTTTAGAAAAGAATGATGATACTATTAAAATTCTTGTGAAATGTAATGAAGAAGCCATGAAATACTGGGCATTACAATATGGTCCGGATGTTGAAGTATTAGAACCTGAGCATTTGAGGGAACGTGTAAAAGAAGCAGTAAATAATATGGCAGAAAAATACAATATACAAAAGTGAGGCAGATGAAATGAAAAGGAAATATCCGGTTGTTACATTGTGTGGAAGTACAAGATTCAAAAATGAATTTATAAAAATTCAAAAGGAATTAACGCTAAAAGGATATATTGTAATATCTGTTGGTTTGTTCGGGCATGCCGGTGATACAGAAGTATGGGAAGGTATGGATGAAAACAGCATGACGAAAACAAAGTTCATGCTGGATGATATGCATAAAGAAAAGATTCGCCTTGCCGAAAGTATTTATGTAGTTAATCCAGGCGGGTACATCGGAACAAGTACATGGTCTGAAATTTGTTATGCAAGAATGCTCCAAAAACAAATAGATTTTATATGTCCGATTGATGAGGAGTTAATAGATACTAAATTAAAGGAGCGTATGCAGAAAGCGGAGCAGTTGGCTTGGCAACAGCTGGATTCCATTCGTCACAGCAATGGATATTATAATATCAATGACTATGTGCATTTTACTCATAAACGCAAAATTATTGTAGATCCATGGATAAATGTAGATGTTCACTATAAAGGAATACCGTGGAGTTTTCATGACGATCCGGAGTGTTCTGTGAATCCTTTTGAATATTATGGCCGCGAAAAAGTGGCTGGTTTCATTGAAGAAATATTGATGAGATATGGAGATATGCACGAATAAAAGAGATTCAGAAGGAGACATTCATGTACAAATACTATTTTGCTGAAGAAAATTGCATTTTATATAAATCTGGCTACGAAGGTAGTTTTGAGGAATATATAGGTAATTGCCTGTGGAATGCGGTTCTTTATGAGCTTGATACGGAAGAGCTTGAAGAAATCAGCGAAGAAGATGCTGATGACATTATAAAGGAAATGGAAGGCGACGAATATTATCTTGTAGATGGTTGTGTATTTGAAGAAGATTAAAAACCAACGGGAGGACAATAACCATGATGTGTTCAGCTTATTTTGGAGAATTGAGTGAAGAGAGAAAAGCAAATTGGAATCATAAGGAAGAAAATCCTTATAGCGTTTTGGTTTCTCCTATTTCCTTAGAACGTAAAGGACACAGACTTTTGGACGTTGGAAATAAATATTTCCATGATAGGATACAGGTTGATTGGGGCAGTTTTGCATGGAAATGTAATCCGGAAGAAATTATAAGATTTCTGAACGACAATAAAACCACACTTCCGTGGCTCATAGAAGATGAAGAGGACGTGATAGAAAAAGTGAAAACTTATATATCAGAAAGAGGAAATGTGGCTTACGGTGTAGTCTTTGTCGAAGAAGCATAAGAGGATTTTATGATGATAGAATATCAGCAGTTGATTACAGCAGTATATGACAAATTGGATAGAAAAACGGATCGGGATTTCTTTGTCAATAATCAGGAGTTTGCCCGATTGGAAGAGCATAATTTATGGACATATTGGCAAGGGAGAGGTGTGAGACATCCGAAGATCGTGGTAGTAGGACAGGATTGGGGTTCTGTAGAACAGTCGAAGAAATATTTTGAATACATAAAAACCCATCCAGAGGCAAAGATTGTCAGTTATGTGCAAGTAAAAGAAGCGAATCCGAAAATGAAGAAAAAAGAATTTACGACTGACAGTGAATTGCAAAAGTTCTTTGAGAAGTATCTTGATTATCCGGAAATTTGCAGCTGTTCATATAACGAACTTTATTTTACCAATTTGATTCCCGGATTTCGGAATGATACATCCAGTACCGGGAAAAGTGCAGATGTACAAAAGGAGATAACGGAAGATATTTTGAGTGATTTTAAGCAGCTTCTTGAAATCCTTCAGCCGGAATTTGTTATTTCTCTTGGAAGACTTGTAAGTGAAAGTATTGATAAATTATATAACGGAGAAGAAAGTACAATTGCGGAGGCTGATAATTTTAATGTGTTCTTACAAGAAGAACTGTATGCGAATGAGCTAAAACCAGTCATATTGAATTTAGGTAATGGAACTCAAGCCCAAATGTTTGCACTGGCACATATGGGTGGTTTGGGAAAAGCAAATCGAACAAGATTTTTTCATAAGAATCATATGCAAAAGACAGTAGAAGACGATTGGACAATTGTTGCGAATTGTATAAAGACCAACAAAATATTGTAATTTGTTATTGTTTGCAGTAAAAATATTTTCTTTAAAAATAATATTGGACAATCGAAAGATATATGATCGAGAACATGATTTTTAGAAGAACCTTTCCCTCGCTTGAGAGACTGTGACGTGAGGAACTAATGAAAAATAGAGAAGTTTTTCTTGTGTCAGGAGATGAACTTGCTCTAACGAGAAAAAGAACTGTATTCGGTGGGCGTGGGGAAGCGGAATCCCCAGCAAGTGACAATGGTGCAAAATGATGAAAAATCATTTTTGTCTAACATGGTGGAACTTGCTCTGGGTTACTTACAACTGAATATATACAGAAAAGATGAAAAAGGTTTAGATTGGCTGTTGTAAATATGGCTGATTTGAGCCTTTTCTTTTTGTGCAATTTTAATGAAAATAAAAAAGTTTGCAAAAAATCACGCCGAAACGGGACAAATCCGTCCCCACCTGAAAAGTAGAGGGATGTTTGTAAATGATGTAATGAAATAATTTGAGAAAAAATCTTTCAAAATCTGTCGTTGAAACCGGTATTTTCCGTCCCCTACAGATATATGAAGGGGAAATTAAAAAAATAATTCAAAAAGTGTCGGCAGTTTTGAAGTGTTTTGACCCCATAACCAAACTACGAGGACTTTTAAAATGTTCCGTCATTTACGAAGGAGTGTTGTCACCAATATACAGTGAACAGACAATTTTAAAAAACTTTCAAAAAATGTCGTTGGTTTTACAATTTTACGTCCCCATAAAGAAAGTGGGAGGTGATTTACATTGAACATATTTGAAGCTGTGAAGAAATCTATTACTACCCGTCAGGCTGCAGAGCATTATGAAATCAAGGTGAGCAGAAAGGGAATGGCGTGTTGTCCGTTCCATAAAGACAGGACGCCCAGTATGAAAGTGGATGAACGTTATTATTGTTTTGGATGTGGGGCAACTGGTGATGTAATTGATTTTGTTGCTTCATTTCACAATTTAGGAAAAAAGGATGCGGCAGTTAAATTAGTGCAGGATTTTGGAGTTGATTATGATGAGGAATGGCACAAGAAAGTAACAGTGCCAGCTAAAAGAACAGTTCCGAAATTGTCTTTTGAACAAAGATATGAGCAGGCTAAAACAAGATGTATTCGAGTATTGTTGGATTATCGTCGTTTGCTTAGAAGTGGGAAAGAATTGTACGCACCGAAAATGGAGGATAAAAATTGGCATCCGTTATTTTGTGAAGCATTACAGGAAAGTTCACATATTGTTGTTTAGCACATTAAATGATGTTCCGTTTTTCACATTAAATGGAGCTGTTTCAGCATAGAATCAGGAATCGGTGTCACTTTATTTGATATTAATTCTTCAAATTAAATGTGC
>JAXJSH010000056.1:0-1926 GCA_036310185.1 Lachnospiraceae bacterium
GACAGGAGCGTGGTATTTTTGTTTTCATAACCCTCCAGACCGATCAGTTTGAGCATTTTCATAACTTTCTGATCGATGACGTCCTTACTCATTTTTTTGATTTTCAGACCGAAAGCAATATTTTCATATACGCTCAGGTGGGGAAAGAGGGCATATTTCTGGAAAACCGTATTCAGTTCGCGCTCATAAGGCGGTTTCTGACTGATTTCCTCGCCGTCAAAAATAACTTTTCCCTCATCTGCTTCCAGAAATCCGCCGAGAATGCGAAGCAGGGTGGTCTTACCGCATCCGCTTGGCCCCAGCAGTGTGACAAATTCATTTTCATAGATATCAAGATTGACGCCTTTTAAAACAATCTGGCCGTCGAAATTTTTTACAATGTTGCGAAACTCGATCAGTTTCTTCTGTTCCATTTTGCATCTCCTCCCTCAAAACATAGGCGGTGTAGTGATCCAAAGTATTTTAGCGTCACTGTTGCCGTGATTGTATAAATAGTGGCCCTTTGAGCCGTCCAGGTAAAAGGTTTCCTGGGCTTTCAGTTTGTATTTCTTGCTGCCCCGCACCAAAGTGACGGTTCCCTTGAGGACATAGCCGAATTCCTCTCCGTGATGTGCCTCCATCCCGTGACTCTTTTTGTGGGGATGCAGGGTCAGAAGAATCGGTTCCATCTCATTTTTCTGTGCATTTGGAATTACCCATTCAATTGTGTAGTCTTCCTGTTCGTCCACGAAAAAATCCTGGGTTGAAAAAACAACCTGTTTTTCTTCTTCCTCGTGAAAAAATTCGGACAGATTCGTGCCCAGCGCCTCCAGAATATCCTCCAGTGTTGCAATACTGGGGGTGGTCAGATTGCGCTCCACCTGTGACAAAAATCCTTTTGTCAGCTCGCTTCTGGAAGCCAGATCGCCAAGTGTCAGATCATTCTGCAGGCGAAGTTCTTTCAGTTTTTTTCCTATATCCAAAACCACACCTCCCTGTTACCTAATATTAAACTTTTTTTTAAAAATAAGCGAACAACATACATTATACATAGATGTTTTGATAATGCAATAGTTTTATTCCTGATTCTGTGTTAAAAAACAGTAATTTGTATCTCTGCAAAAACAAGGTAAATTCATGTGGCTGATATTGTTGTAGAATTTTCTAAAATGTGTTAAAATCAATATAGTTTATGAAATCAATGGAAAGATACCATATTTTGTTATACAGAGGGCAATATGGTATCCGGAAGATATATGTTGAAAGGACGTGACCCGGAATGGACAAGAAGAAGTATGTAGCATATGTAGGAACTTATACGGACGGTACCAGCGCCAGCGAAGGCATTCATCTCTATCATGCAGATATAGAAGAAGGAACGTTAGATTTCTGGAAAGTGGTAAAAGTGAATAACTGTTCTCATCTGGCTTTATCAAAAAATGGAAAATATCTGTACTCCATTGCAGACGAGGGCGTAGAAGTATTTGAAATTCAGCCGGATGGTGATCTGAAACCGATCAATCAGGTGGATATAAAAGGTATGCGGGGAACCCATCTTGCTACGGATCATTCCGGAAAACATCTTTTTGTAGGCGGATACCATGACGGAAAGGTGACTATGGTCCACACACATTCAGATGGAAGGCTGGGACATGTGGAAGACGGCATTTTCCACAAAGGAACCGGAAGTGTTGCAGAACGTAACTTCCGTCCCCATGTATGCTGTGTGCGACCGACACCGGATAACAAATACCTGTGTGCGGTAGATAACGGCATTGACCAGGTGATTGTTTACCGAATAGATTCCGAACAGAACAAGCTGAGAAAAGCAGAAATTGTGCGTATGCGCAGAGAGTCCGGTCCGCGTGTGGTACAGTTCAGCAAAGATGGAAAGCATATGTATGTTCTTTGCCAGCTTGAAAATTCAATTGTGGCATATAATTATAC
>JAXJSH010000057.1:0-8558 GCA_036310185.1 Lachnospiraceae bacterium
GCCGGTATATATCTGCCCTCCGACACATCCTATCAATCGGTTACACTGATCACGCCAATATCCAAATCCGATACTGTTACTTTTACCAAAACCATAACTTTGCATATCCCACAGGTCACCCCGGTCCCGGAACCCGAGCCCGAACCAACCCCTGAGCCAACACCCGAACCGGAACATGATCTGACGATTCACAAAGTAATCCATGAAAGTGACATCTGGTGGGCTCACGGAGAGCCAACCTTTCTATTCGAAGTAACCGGTACCGGCACAGATGGACAGACTCATACCTATCATCGTGCACTCACCTATACCAGAGAATACGTGGAATCTCATACAGATGCAGACGGTACCATCAAACTTTCCACAACTATTGAGGACATTCCAGACGGTACTTATCAGCTTACGGAACAGCAGGTATCACGTTTCGCCCTGACTGATGTAACCGCACAAACCGATAACATCTCTGTCACCAAAAAGCAAACCGGAAGTTCTTATGAAGGAATCAATCCGATTACCGCACTGGTAACGGCAGATCTGACCGACTCAGATGGTGAAGTTACTTTTTACAACCGGAAAATAACATGGGATAACTATTCTCATAAGGACGTGGAAATCAACGTTTTCCCGCTGGACCTGTCCTGATACTTTGTTCCATGAATATGTGCCCGTTCCATGCATATGTTCTCCGGAAAATATTTCAAACAGAAAGGAGTTCAAAATACAATTTTTCTTATGACATTCCAGTTTTGCTTATCTCAATAAATTTCCACCATTATTTTTCAAAAAAATCATTGGTATTTCCGGGATTTTCAGTTACTATATAGGTACGATGTTGGGATCAAAAGATATTTTGACCCTGGTATCCAGGTATTATTGAAACAAGATTTTCCCCAGGAGGTACCGTTTATGAACCTGAAACCTTATCTGCCGCGCACATTACAAAAGAAGCGTTTTCTTGCACTTCTTTTCATTGCAGCACTTCTCGCGGCAGGAACTTTTTCCGGCTGTGCTTCAAAGACAAAGGACAAAACCAAAACAAAGGAAATGGAAAGTCAGGAGGATACCGACGATCTGACATCGAAGGAAACTCCTACTGAAATTTCAGCGATTGAAAAAGAGGAAGAAGACTCCGACACGGTCATCGCGCCAAACACGGTTCATGATCCGGACGAAAACGAGGAATCAAAAAAAGATTCTGAATCCAGTTCAAACACAGCATCAAACCAGGCCACAACCTCAAAGCCGGTGGTCGATCCGGCCACAGAACCGGAACTGGAAACAGAGACCGGTGATCTGGATACCGAAACAGCCGATAACATGATTCCGCTTTTTGATTCCATAATAATTGCTGCCAGTGAATACGGCATGGAAAGTTACGATCCTTCCTCACCGGATTTCATCTGGACTGCTCTTTCTCTGGCAATCGTCAATTATGCAGAGGAAGGCACAAACGGTGTTTATTACACGGAAGACTACATGCATAAAATCGTACCGGCTTCCGTCGTTCTCGAATACGCATCCGGTATGTTTTCCGGTATGAGTACACTCCCGGCAGTTCCGGACTCCCTGAGTCAGAGTGTGGTCTATCTGAAAGAAAAAGACTCTTATCAGTTTGTTTCCAGTGACCGGGGCGCCAGTTTTACAACCGTAACCGGAATCACACCGGAAAACGGCGGAACATATCTGGTCAACACTTCACTTCGTACCCATTCCGATGAAGGTACATACGTTGTTCATTCGGATCAGACCTTCCGGGTTGCGGTCAACACTTACAGCGGAAGCAGCTCAAAGTTCCTGTTCCCGTATACAATCCGTGAGATTGTCTCAATTACTACTTATTAAAAGAAAAAAGAACAGGTATTGTGAAAGAAATTTGTTCTTCGCGGAACAACACTTCTGCCCAATACCTGTTTTTGCGCATGAGGAGGATATTATTTATTATGGAAAATTTTCTTTTTTGTCTGAACGCTACGATGCCAATCTTTCTTCTGATGGTGCTCGGATATATGTTCCGCAGAATTCATCTGATTGATGATCATTTTGTGGCTCAGGCCAACAAATTCGTTTTTGCAGTCCCGCTTCCCCTTCTGGTCTTCAAAGATCTGTCAAACTCTGATTTCCGGGCTACCTGGGACGGCAAATTTGTAGCATTCTGTTTTCTCGTAACTTTGGCCAGCATCGGAATTGCCTTTGTTTTGTCTTTGCTGTTTCGCAAAAAAGTCAGTCAGGGTGAATTTATTCAGGCATCGTACCGGAGCAGTGCCGCACTTCTGGGGGTGGCTCTGATCACAAATATTTACGGCGATATGGGTAGGGGCCCGCTTATGATCATCGGTTCTGTTCCGCTTTACAATATTATGGCCGTTGTGGTACTGGAATTTTTCAAACCGGAACACGGAAAAATCAATGGCGCATTGATTCTGAAAGCCCTGAAAGGAATCATTACAAACCCGATCATCCTGGGTATTGCTGCCGGAATTCTCTGGTCTCTTTTGAAAATACCGCAGCCGGCCATTATGAGCAAAACCATCACCTATATCTCAAATCTGGCAACCCCACTTGGTCTGATCGCCATGGGCGCTTCCTTTAATCCAAAAAAATCCACAGGAAGCCTGTTTCCGGCGATCGTCTGCAGCGCCATGAAGCTGGTCGGCTATGCCGCCCTGTTTTTACCTTTGGCTATTGCTCTCGGTTTTCGTGAAAGCCAGCTGATTGCCATTTTGATCATGTTAGGCTCTGCAACCACCGTCAGCTGTTTTGTCATGGCAAAAAATATGGGCCACGACGGTTCGCTCACGTCAAATGTTGTTATGATCACCACACTCTTCTGTGCCTTTACGCTGACCGGATGGCTGTATCTTTTAAAAACACTGGCTTTAATCTGATTTTACCATACAAAAAATTCCCGAAACAGGAATGTGATGCCTCCTTATTTGGCATCAGATCTCTGTTCCGGGAATTTTTATTTTTTACTTCCAGCTTTAATGGCCCGCAGCTGAATCAGTTCACCGGCGATGCTGACTGCAATTTCTTCCGGTGTCTCTGCTTTAATTGCAAGGCCAATAGGCATATGGCATTTTTCAATCTCTTCCTGAGAAAAACCATCTGCCAGCAGACGCTTTGTCACAAATGCGATTTTATGACGGCTGCCCATAACACCAATATAAAAAGGCCTTTTCGAAAGGGCATGTGCCTGAACCTCATAGTCGTATTCATGTCCACGGGTCATGACAATCACATAATCCTGAGGCAAAATTCTGATTTTTTCATCAATTCGATCAAAATTAATCTGATACACTGCCTCTGCCTGGGGGAACAACCCGGGATCCGCAAATTCAGCCCTGTCATCCGCTACCACACAGCGGAATCCCACAGATGTCAGAATCGGCACGGTTGCCTGGGAAACATGACCGCCGCCAAATATATATACCACTGGTATTTCCTTCCGATATTGGCGGTATTCCTGCTCCATCTGCTTTCTGACCGCTCCATCGTTCCCCTGAATCCTGCAAAACTCAAGGGTAACACGACCGCCGCAGACCATCCCCAGCTCCGCCGCTTCCGCTGCGCCAAGGTCAAACTCCTGAATCCTTTTTTCACCGTTCTTTAATACTTCCAGTGCCACCTGCTGTGCTTTGTACTCCACGCTTCCGCCGCCTATCGTCCCGGTGATCGTCCCATCACCGCGCACCAGCATTTTGGCTCCCACACCGCGCGGTGCAGACCCGCTGCGGGCCAGAATGGTCACCATCACGAAATCTTCTTCCGATTCAAAACATGCCAGAGCCTGCTTGTAGATTCGTCCCATATTTTACAGCCCCTTTCACCATATCCCACCGCCTGTTCTGCTTCTATATTCTGGTTAGAAGCAGTTTTTCATGCAAGCATGAAACATATGACCTTTTGATCCTGGTATCTTTTGTATTATAAAATCATGGATAGTGAAATTCTCTTCTTCTGTACATCTACCCCGATGACTTTCACTTCCACAATATCCCCAACACTTACTGCTTCCAATGGATGCTTAATGAATTTTTTATTTGTAATCTGAGAAATATGCACAAGTCCGTCCTGATGCACGCCGATATCCACAAATGCACCAAAATCAATTACATTTCGGACAGTTCCCTTTAAGATCATGCCTTCCTTCAGATCTTTCATTTCCAGTACATCTGTACGAAGAATCGGTTTTGGCATCTCATCACGGGGGTCTCTTCCCGGTTTTTCCAGCTCTTTTACGATGTCACGAAGGGTCGGTTCGCCGATTTCCAGCTCCGCTGCCATCTTTTTATAATCTTTTATCATCAGTGACAGACCGGTCAGACCCTTTGCTGTCAGATCTTTTTTGTTATAACCCAGTTTCTTCAGCAGTTTTTCCGCTGCTTCATAGCTTTCCGGATGTACACTGGTGGCATCCAGCGGATTTTCACCGCCCATGATACGGGTGAAACCGGCACACTGTTCAAAGGCTTTCGGTCCCAGTTTTTCCACTTTCAGAAGATCTCTTCTGCTGTGGAAGGTTCCGTTGGCCTCACGGTATGCCACAATATTTTTCGCGATTGTCTTGCTGATACCGGAAATATATTCCAAAAGAGATGCGGATGCTGTATTCAGATCTACACCAACCTTATTTACGCTGTCTTCCACTACGCCGCCCAGAGCTTCTCCCAGACGTTTCTGGTTCATATCATGCTGGTACTGACCGACACCGATGGATTTCGGATCGATTTTTACCAGTTCCGCCAACGGGTCCTGTACACGGCGGGCGATGGATGCGGCACTTCTCTGTCCCACGTCAAAATTCGGAAATTCTTCCGTTGCCAGCTTGCTTGCGGAATATACCGATGCACCTGCTTCATTTGTAATAATATACTGAACCGGCTCTTTGATTTCTTTCAGAAGTTCCACAATAATCTGTTCTGATTCACGGGATGCAGTTCCGTTTCCAACTGAGATCAATGTGATATGATATTTTTTAATCAGTTTTTTCAGCGTATCTTTTGCCGCTGCGATTTTTGCCGGTGTAGTCGGTGCTGTCGGATAAATAACCGTTGTATCCAGCACTTTCCCGGTCTGATCCACAACCGCCAGCTTACAGCCGGTACGGAACGCCGGGTCCCAGCCCAGAACCACCTGACCGCTGATTGGCGGCTGCATCAGAAGCTGTTCCAGATTTTTTCCAAAAACTTTGATTGCGCCTTCTTCTGCCTTCTCGGTCATATCATTTCGAATCTCACGCTCAATAGCCGGTGCGATCAGACGTTTGTAGCTGTCCTCTACCACTTCCCTCAGAATCGGTGCGGTATACGGATTTTCTTTTGTAATCACCTGTTTGCACAGATAACGCAATATGTCTTCTTCCGGAGCTTCAATCTTCACAGTCAAAATTTTTTCTTTTTCGCCCCGGTTCAGAGCCAGCGTACGGTGCCCTGCAACCTTGCTGACCGGCTCTTCAAAATTGTAATACATCTCATATACGGACTGGGTTTTTTCATCTTTTGCAGAAGAAAGGATCCGGCCTGATTTTGCAGTCAGTTTTCGGATATAAATACGATAATCTGCCTCATCCGAAACCCGCTCTGCCAGAATATCTTTTGCTCCGTTTATGGCATCAGCCACCGTCTTTACTTCTTTTTCTTCATTAAGAAAAGCTTCCGCCTCTGTCTCGATGGGTTTGTTTGTCATCTGAAGGGCAATGATGTTTGCCAGCGGTTCCAGACCTTTTTCTTTTGCAATGGTCGCTCTCGTACGGCGTTTCGGACGATAAGGACGATACAGATCCTCCACTACAACCAGTGTCTGTGCCGCCTCAATCTGGGCGCGCAGCTCTTCCGTCAGTTTTCCCTGTTCCTCTATACTTGCCAGGACACTGGCTTTTTTCTCTTCCAGATTGCGAAGATACGTAAGCCGCTCATGGAGATTACGAAGCTGTTCATCGTTCAGCGAACCGGTCACCTCTTTGCGGTAACGGGAGATAAAAGGAATGGTATTTCCCTCATCAATCAGCTCCACCGCAGCTTCCACCTGCCACTTTTTTACCTGTAATTCTTCTGTTATTTTCTGTAAAATATCCATAATTCCTCCTGTTGATCAGACTTCCATATGAAATCCGTTTACTTAAAATTCTTTTCCTGATGCTGAGCCGTCAAATGCCTGTGCTCCGTTTTCCGGAAGTCATCTTTATAAACCTTAACAATCCCTCACCCCTTTTGTCAAGCCCTTGTGAGTCAATGAAAATTGTGCTATACTTTTCATTAAATTTAGGTAATCCGTTCAGAAAGAACCCTCTGAATGGTTACAAATTTAAAAGAAACGAGGCATTTTATGGATCCAAACGATTACTACCCAAAGCAAAACCCAGATCGTGAACCGGATTATGACAATTCTGCGTCAAACAGTTCCGACCAGAATAACCGGAATTATGATGACCAGAATTACAATCACTCCGGTTACGGCAACTCCAATTATGATAATCAGAATTACAACTATTCCGGTTCCAGCAATCCCAATTATAATAACCAGAATTACAACTATTCTGATTCCGGCAGCTCCAATTATAATAATCAGAATTACAACAATTCCGGTTTCAGCAATCCCAATTATAATAACCAGAATTACAACTATTCTGATTCCGGCAGCTCCAATTATAATAATCAGAATTACAGCAATTCCGGTTCCAACAACTATAATTATAATAATCCAGGCAATTCGAACGGTTCCCAGGTTTCCGACAGCAATGGAATGTCCGCCGCATCCCTTGTCCTGGGTATTGCTTCCCTTGTACTTACCTGCTGCAGCGGCGGATTCGGACTTCCCCTTGCTGCCCTTGGTATCATTTTGGCACTGCTATCCCGGCGCGGCCGCCACATGAATACACAGGCAAAAGTGGGTCTGGGATTATCCATAGGCGGTATCGCTCTGGCTGTTGTGGCTTTTGCCTTAAGTATGATCATTCTGTTAGGTTCCGATATGTACTCTACGATGACGGATATGATGAACCGGTACGATATGAGCACAGAATCCGGCATGGAAGAGTTTTTAGAAGACTGGGAAGATTATCTGTATGAAGGAACTTTCCCGGAAGATATTTCCCAAAACAGCTTATTTCCGGAGAATGCCGGTCCTTATATGGAGGATTATGACCTTTCCACAGATGACTTTATCTAAAACTGCGCATATTCTATAACAAACGCAGACCCAGCAAGAAAATCAACAGATTTTTTACAATCCAGTTGATCAGAATCAACGCAGCTGCCAGATACAGATAGATATCCCGGTAGCGCATTCCAATGGAATATTTTCCTTTTGAAATCAATTCTATGGTATGGCTGATCAAATACCAGCCGCCAACCGCCGCAACATATATCACAAGCGGATGATAGAAAAATGATTTCACAAACTGTCCCTGGAAAAGAGCGATAACTGCTCTGGTTCCGCCGCATCCCGGACAGTAAAAACCGGTAAAACGCAATAACAGACATCCCGGCAAAAACTCCGACAGATGAATGTCCAGCATTTTTACCAGAATTACAAGGATCATTGTCACAAAAAGTATTGCGATTCCGATCCAATATAATACTTTTTCTTCTTTTTTTGACAATCCTGGACGCATAGAAAACCTTTCTTAATTATTTTTAATGATTGGAGTGATTTATATAATGAAACACAGCAGCGCTGAACTGAAACAAATGGCAAGAAACAACCTTTCCGGCAAATGGGGTATTGCAGTAGGGTTCACTGTTTTGGAACTTCTGCTCACAATAGTCCTGTCTATTATCACGGTTCCTTTTTCCAGCACTTATACACAAGCAGGAATCATCATTTATTTTGTGATATCACTGATTGTGGGACTGCTCATCGGGCTGCTCTCCGCCGGCAGCTGCTACTTTTACCTGAATATCTGCCGCGGACGTGAATATGGACTCGGTGATCTGTTTGCAGCATTTAAGATGCATCCGGACCGATTTCTGATTGTTTCATTGATTCTTACAGGAATTCAATATATCTTTGAAATTCCCGTATTGATACTTTCTTTCACAGTAACCGATGAAAATTTTTTATATTTTACCATAATCAGCAGCATCTGTACAATCGCCGCCAGCATTGTATCCATAATTTTATCACTGCATTTTGCACTGAGCACATATCTGCTTCTGGATTTTCCGGAAATGGGCGCTGTTGCCTCCCTGAAACTCAGTGCAAAACTGATGCGCGGCAACAAAGGACGTTATTTTTACATTTCCCTCTCATTCCTCGGATGGATTCTGCTGGCAGCACTCAGCTGTGGAATCGGACTTTTATGGGTAGCGCCTTACAGTTCAATGACTTTCACTTATTTCTATACAGATGTACTGGAACAGCTGGATGATCATAAAAAGTACGCCTCCATTGATCCAGAACTTCTATAATCAAAAAAACCGCAGGCAAAAAGCTGCGGTTTTTTTATTATTCATCGATGTGCATCTGATACAATATATTTTCCTTCGTCTGATGGGGCAGCCATCTGATATAAAACAACCAGTATCCCCAGTACAGTTCCCAATACAAGGCACTGCATA
>JAXJSH010000058.1:0-5360 GCA_036310185.1 Lachnospiraceae bacterium
GGCAAGTTCGGATACTCCGTGCAGAAGAAAAAGGCAGTCGCAAAAGAAACGGGTGAATCGAACCGATCAGGATCACCCCGGAAAAAGCAAAGCGGAAAAAAGAAACACGGAAGAAAAGCACAGACATCAGAAAAATAAAACAGCAAAAATACAAAGTACAACGATAAAGCAGAAAAACGTATGTCTTCAGGAAAATGATCCAATGGCATACGTTTTTTGTACTATATGGAAAAGGGAACGGGCAAAGAGCAGTGTGACCATCTTTTGAGAAAATTAAAAATCGGAACCTCTGCGGATAATGTCATTACCATATTTTCCGCGTACTTTGACCAGTGCATCTTCCAGTTTTTTTCTTTTTTGCCCTTTTTCAATTTCTTTCATATCTATGTCAAAAAGGTTCATCTGAACAGGCTCACTGGAGGAACTCAGTTTTGTGGTGCGTATGCCGAGCAGCCGAATCGGGGTCTGATCCCACAGAGCGTCAAAGAGGGTGCAGGCGTGCTGGTAAATAATATCACCCGAGAAAGTGGGCGTATGAATTGCCATCTGATGAGAGACACTAACAAAGGTATGATATTTGATCTCCACGCAGATGCTGGATGCACATTGTTCTGATTTTTGAAGCCGGAATGAGACTTTGTCGGCGAGCTGTCTTAACACGGCTTTTGCCTCGGCGGAGGTGGTAAGATCCTTTGGCAGGGTGGTGGAATTGCCAATTCCTTTTGCCTGCGCCGGCTCGTTTTCCACAGGGGAATCGTCAATGCCGTTGGCGTATTCCCAGAGCAGCCTGCCGTGACTTTTTAAATGAAGGGCGATCATATCGGGGTTGGCCTTTGCCAGATCGCCGATGGTCATGATCTCCAGTTTCTGCAGGATTTCAACGGAAGCACGTCCGGCCATAAAAAGTTCGGAAACCGGAAGGGGCCACATCTTTTTTTGAATTTCTCCCGGAAAAAGGGTGTGAGTTCTGTCCGGTTTTTCAAAGTCGGAAGCCATTTTTGCCAGAAGTTTATTGGAAGAGATGCCTACATTGACGGTAAAACCAAACTGATGCAGAATACTTTTCCGAATATAATCCGCGGCAGCGATGGGAGATTCGTATTTTTCCGCGATCGTCGTAAAATCAAGATAACACTCATCGATACTGACCTGTTCAATCTGGTCTGTCATGCTTTTTAGAAAACCGATGAATTTGTCACTGAACTGATGGTATAATCCATGATTGGCCGGTTCGATGGTCAGAAAGGGGCATTTTTTTAATGCCTGGGATATGGGCTCACCGGTCTGGATCTTAAATTTTTTTGCCGGCGTGGATTTTGCCAGAACGACGCCGTGTCGGCTCTCCTGATCGCCACCGATGATGGATGGGATTGTGCGCAGATCCACAGCGGTGGGATCAAGTCTGCATTTTTCCACGGCACTCCAGCTCAGAAAGGCTGAATTCACATCAATATGAAAAATAATCCGGTCCATTTTGCATGCTCCTTTCAGGTGTTTTGCGTTTTTCTGCGGTTATATATATGAAAGTAATAATCTAATCCGGGTATAAAAGCGTGCCGGGCAATTTTCCGGGTATAATCGCTGCTTGCGACTATTATATCATTTATGGTAGTATGTGAGAAGAACAAAAGAAAAGTGCATTTTAGACCAGGGAGAAGGCAAATGAAAAATATTGTGTTGATCGGAATGCCGGGTTCCGGGAAAAGTACCATAGGTGTTGTACTTGCAAAAGTACTGGGATACGAATTTCTGGATTCGGATCTGGTGATTCAGAAAAGAGAGAACCGTCTGCTCAGCGAGATCATTGAGCAGGAAGGTGTGGATGGATTCCTGAAAATAGAAAATGATGTGAATAAAAGTCTGGATGTGGAGAGGACGGTGATTGCCACCGGCGGAAGTGCGGTATACGGAAAAGAAGCCATGGAACATCTGAAAGAAACCGGCACGGTGATTTACCTGAGGCTTGCCTATAAACCGCTGCGCCGAAGACTGGGAAGTCTGAAAAAACGCGGCGTTGTGCTGCGCAAAGGGCAGACATTCCGCATGCTGTATGAGGAGAGAACCCCCTTATACGAACAGTATGCGGATCTGATTATTGACGAGGAAAATAGAACAATCAGGGAAACTTTGCAGATAATTCAGGAAAAATTGAAGAATAAATGAACAATTATTTTGCGGAATTTAACAAAAACTCAAGAAAATCTTAATATCTGTTTACAAATTCCCGATTCTGTTATAACATTAATTGTGTGTAATTATTTTTATGCAATGAAATATGAATGATCGCCCAGGGGAGAATATGGCGTCATTAGTATAGAGGTGAAGGATGGAGCAATATATTGTCAAAGGCGGCAATCCACTGGTAGGGGAAGTGGAGATTGGCGGAGCAAAGAATGCGGCACTTCCGATTATTTCAGCTGCAATTATGACGGATGAAACCGTTACACTGGAAAATCTTCCGGATGTTAACGATATAAATGTATTATTAGAGGCAATTGGAAAGATCGGCGCACAGGTAGAACGTGTGGATCGTCATACGGTTAAGATCAATGGTTCCACCATTCGTGATTACAGCGTTGATTATGATTATATTAAAAAGATTCGGGCGTCTTATTATCTGCTTGGTGCAATGCTTGGCAAATATAAGAATGCGGAGGTTCCGCTTCCGGGCGGATGTAATATCGGCAGCCGTCCCATCGACCTGCATCTGAAAGGATTTCGCGCGATTGGTGCCAGGGTGGAGATTCGCCATGGTGCAATTATTGCGAAAGCAGAAAACATGCACGGTGCACATATCTTTCTGGACAAGGTATCTGTAGGTGCAACCATTAATATTATGATGGCCGCGTCTATGGCAAATGGCCGTACGACCATTGAAAATGCAGCAAGAGAGCCCCATGTTGTCGATGTGGCGAACTTCCTGAACAGTATGGGTGCTGATATCAAAGGTGCCGGTACAGAAGTGATTCGTATCCGTGGTGTGGAAAAACTTCATAAGACCACCTATTCGATCGTTCCGGATATGATTGAGGCGGGAACCTATATGATGGCAGCAGCCGCAACCAAGGGAGATGTTATGGTGAAGAACGTTATCCCGAAACACCTGGAAGCTGTTACGGCAAAGCTGGAAGAGGTTGGCTGTGAAGTAGAAGAATTTGACGATGCGATTCGTGTTGTGGCATCCAAACGTCTTATGAGAACACATGTCAATACACAGCCGTATCCGGGATACCCGACCGATATGCAGCCGCAGATCGCAGTGGTTCTGGCACTTGCAAATGGTACAAGTATTGTGACCGAAAGTATTTTTGAAAACCGCTTTAAATATGTGGATGAGCTTTCCAGAATGGGTGCCAACATTAAGGTAGAAGGAAATACAGCTATTATCGATGGCGTAGAAGGCTTTACCGGTGCCCGTATCAGCTCGCCGGATCTTCGGGCAGGGGCTGCACTTGTGGTGGCTGGTCTGGCAGCAGAAGGTATTACCATTGTGGACGATATCGTCTATATTCAGAGAGGATATGAGGACTTCGAACAGAAGCTGCAGAGCCTTGGTGCTGAGATAGAGAAAGTCACAAACGAGAAAGAGATTCAGAAGTTCAAGTTAAGAGTAGGTTGAAAAGAAGGCAGCCCGAAAAAGGGCTGACCTTCTTGTTTCATTTTTGGTAACTGACAGATAAGTGGAGCAAATGAGGAGTAAGTTTGAAACAAAGAGGTAGTGGTTAGAGAAGAATAGAATTGCATAGCAAACAAACCATCCTTTTGGGTGGCTTCAAAAAGTAAATATAGATATGACACTTAATTCATGGCAGACACGAGATCATCTTTGATGATGTAACCACGTTGTTTTAATAAATTAAGAGCTTGTGAAGTGGTCAGTACTTTTGATTCGTTCACAGGACGTGATTCACGAAAACCTTCCGCTGTATAAGGTTTTAAATCTGAGAGTATGTGCCAGATAGCGGTCAGGAGCATACGGCAGATTGCAATGATGGCTTTCTTGTGACCACGGCGTGCTTTTATACGTTTATAGCGGTCGGTTATTTCCGGATGTTTTTTAGAACGCAATAAACCATTTGCAACTTGTACCAGAACTGGTTTAAAATAAGAACCAGCACGGGAAATTCGAGTTGATTTGATTTTTTTGTTGCTTTGGTCATTGCGCGGACAACATCCTGCCCATGAAACGAGGTGTTTTGCTGAGGGGAAAACAGACATATCACCACCGATTTCAGAAAGGACTTGGATAGCAGTCATAGGATTTTTATCAAATCCAGGAACGGTACGGATCAGATCAAGAGCAGCCTGATATTTATCAGAGAGACGAAGAATTTCCTGTTCTATTTCTTCAAGATGCTTTTCTAATTCATCAATGTGGTTAAGACACTGGCGAAGTTTTACAGCCTGTTCAGGAGAAATAGCTCCATCAACAGCAGCCTGAATTTCTTCAATTGGAGTCTTACAACGTCTGTCTACAAAAGGAGTCACATCAAACAAATCCCCGGGATGTTCAAGAATATATTCGGTAATAGATCTGGAAGATTTTCCAAACACATCACTGAATACATCGTCAAGCTTAAGGTTGGATACAGTAAGACAGTTTTGCGCACGATTCTTTTCACCGGTAATCATACAGGTGAGTTTGAAACGGTATCTTACTAAATCTCTTAAGTGGCGGATGTCAGCAGGTGGGATAAAGGAAGGTTTCACCATATCACACATGAATAGATCGCATATCCATTTAGCATCCTTACGATCGGTCTTATTTCCTTTTTGTGGTTTGGTATATTTAGGGTGAGAAAGAATAACAGAAACATTTGCTTTCTCAAGAACATTAAATACAGGGATCCAGTACTTGCCGGTAGATTCCATACAAACTTCAGTACAGTGATATTTCGCAAGCCAGTCAGACAGTTCCTTCAGTCCTTTAGAAAAAGACGAGAAACGAGTTTGCTTATAATCAGTTCTGCCGTTTGTATCGGTAATCCCAATGCAGGCATAAATCCAGGTTTTGTGGACATCAAGCCCACAGCAATTTTTGCGAAAGATTTTAAAAGACAATAAAATAACCTCCTGATTTTGTAGTAATAAAACTGACAGTGACTGGTCATCCGGCAAAATCGAGTCGACTTTGGAAGAGATAAGTTTACGGGCTACTGTTATGCGCCATTCATTGATGCCTTAACGGATGACCGACAACATATAAGTATACGAGGTCGCCGCTATACAGCCCCGCCACTCACCTCCACGTGTTCTGTAGTGTGTCAGTCCTATCAAAAAGATAATATCAGAAGGAAGATAGATTAAAAAGCGAAAGTTCGCCAACGGGTTTCATAACCCCATCGGTGCCTTTCGCAGAA
>JAXJSH010000059.1:0-2314 GCA_036310185.1 Lachnospiraceae bacterium
AGTCACTTCCCATCCATGTAAACCAGATTGGCAAGACATACGAATCCCTTCAAAAACGGCATTTTGAAAAGAATGGTTCAGATAACCATAGGAGATGTCACTTTCGATTTGCAACCCTGCCCCTAACGGTAAGGGTTCAAGAGTCAGCCCTATTGTGGCCCAGTAAGGGTTGGGTGGTACTTCGATCTGAATAATCTTATTGACCTTTTTTATAGGTCGTTCTTTGTAGATAGTCTTGATCTCATCAAAATGGACCTTTACGGAAAATCGTTCTTCCAGCAATGTCTGTATGATTTCCTTTTGGGTCAAACCATATAACGAGATTTCCAATTCATCACTATATGAGTTTATGGAAAAGGACAAAGACGGGTCTTCAATCCACAATGTATTCAGAGCGGATATCACCTTGCTTCTCTCTTCGGGCTTATTTGGCCGGACGGAGGATTTGAGAGCGGGATGCTGATGAGATAATCCTTGAATCAAACAAGGTTTAGCACCTAAATAATCTCCGATTCGAAAATCTTCTATATCTTCTACAATCGCGATATCATTGGCACCCACTTCATCAACATTTATCTCTCTGCCCTGATAAATAGTCTTTAGATTTTTAATCTTGATGAATTTTTCCGAATCGTTGATTCTTACAACGTCTCGAAGTCTCAGACTTCCGTCAATTATTTTAAGAAAACTTCTTTTATGCCCTTTGGGGTCATGCTCTATCTTATAGAGATAAGCTGAAAGTCTGTTTGAGACTGATGCCGGAGGAAGTATAAAAGAAGAAATGGCGTCCAACAACTCATTGATACCGATATTGAACATTGCTGATCCATGTAGCACCGGATAGACTTTGGCTTTTGCCACAAGAGCGATTATCGTATTCCAATAATCAGCCGGTGAAATTTCGCTATCCGCCAAATATCGTTCTAATATATCGTCGTCATGGTTGCATACAAATTCTTTGTATTCTTCCTTTATATATGTTTGGGAGCAAACCGGATAAACCGATCCATCGACAACAGTTTGCATAAACAGGACATCTTGCGACAGATTTGTTTTTATATCCATATACAAACGCTCCAAATTCACACCGGCACGGTCAATCTTATTGATAAATATAATTGTCGGGATTTGCAGCTTTTGTAAAGTACTGAACAGCAACTTTGTCTGCGCTTGTATGCCTTCCTTTGCGGATAAGATGAGGACTGCTCCATCAAGCATTTTGAATGTCCGCTCCACTTCCGCAATAAAATCCATGTGTCCCGGAGTGTCAATGATATTGCATTTCACTCCATTCCAGATAATAGATGTCGTAGAAGCCCGGACAGTAATTCCTCTACGTTTCTCTATATCCATAGAGTCCGTTATGGTGTCACCATTATCCACACGGCCGCACTTTTCCGTTGCTCCACTGGCAAACAGCAGATTCTCGGTTACGGAAGTTTTTCCTGCATCAATGTGAGCAAGAATTCCTAAATTTATAATATTCATTTGGATTAAGCAATAATATACTACAGTAGATGCATTGTCGAAACGCACCTTTTAATACCTCCTCGTAGCATATGAGAACTACAGGATTACTAACTCGTATTAATATGTATATTATTACTGCCGCATAACGATTACAAAATTACACAAAAAAATATATCTAACAAAAGTGGGAGGATTTTTTAACTTTTTACCATAGACATTTTATTAGGGAAGCGTAGGTTCAACTGGCAAGTACAAATAAGTAGAAATGTTTGAACAACACCGTTTTAGGAAGTTGAAAAATCAAGTTTCTCTCTCGGTATAGCGTTTATTTTGGCCAATATCTTCTTTAGTTTAGCATTTGTGTATTTCCCATTCGTGTTCTATTTAGCTCCTTATTATGAGTATGTAGCAAGTTACTTATCAAATTCAGCCTCTTTGAGGGTCAAATATGGTTTTGCAAATGGTGACTGACAAGACATAAACAAGGTCAGCAGGAATTTTTTACATAAATGGACATGAATGTATATAACCTAAAATAAGAATAAATTTTAATAAGGGCTGCCCAAAAAGAAAAAAATGCAGTTGCCATCCTATAGATACTTGCAGAAAGGATAAAATTTACTTTTAGACCTTTTGGGATAGCCCTTATTAATACTTCAGATAAAATTCCTTAGGTTATATTTTCAATCCTTTGGACCGGGTTTCCTCCTTGGCATACAGTCCCGGACGCCCGATTATGACATGGTTGGCAACGATACTATCCGCCGGACTGCGTATCTGCGGCGGTGCATTTTCGGGATATTGCGCCTGCCTGTTCCTCACATCTTCCGCTTCCGGCTTGAGC
>JAXJSH010000060.1:0-2559 GCA_036310185.1 Lachnospiraceae bacterium
ATGACCGGTGCATTTCTGAATCAGGCAAAAGCCAGCGGGCTTTGTTTCTGGCTGGAACTGAGAGAGGGAAATCAGGTGGATGGCACACTGCTGGCAGCCATCTACATCGACAGTTCCAGAATTGGGGCGTTTGATGATACAAAAACATATGTTGTGAGTCTGTATGTGATCGAAGAGATGTTGATTCCGGAAGAATATCCGGATGATATGGAGGACTTCGGAGATATTGGAGATGACATCGGGGCTTTTGAGGGCGGATACACCCAGGAAGAACTGAATCAGATGATCAGCGAAAAACAGAAGGAACTGCGCAGCATTAATCTGGATATCAAGCAGAGCGAGCTTACCATTGCAAAAATCGAGAAGAGTCTGAATGATCAGGAAGTGAGAAGTACGGTGACCGGGATTGTAAAATCCGTAGGCGATCCGGAAAAGGGAGAGGTCAACGGACAGGCATTTATTGTGGTGGAAAGTACGGAAGGTCTGTATGTACAGGGAACACTCAGTGAACTGATGCTGGGAGAAATCTGTGAAGGACAGATCCTGACGGGCAATTCCTATGAGACAGGTATGATGTTTGAAGCGGAGATTCGGGAGATATCCCCATATCCGGTGGATGCAAACTATTATGACGGTTATGGAAGTCCGAATGCGTCCTATTATCCGTTTACCGCTTACATAGAAGATGGTGAGGGCCTGAGCAACAACGAATATGTTGGCTTCACCGCAACAGTGGGCGGAGATATGACAGGGGAAGCCATTTATCTGGAAAAAGCGTTTATCCGTGAGGAAGACGGAAAATATTATGTTTATATTGCAGATGAAAATGACCGTCTGAAAAAGCAGTATGTAACCGGAAAAAGTCTGGATGGCTACACCATGCAGATCACATCGGGGCTGACGATGGATGACCGGATCACATTCCCCTACGGGAAAAATGTAAAAGAGGGTGCAAAGGTCAAAGATTCGTCGGTAGACGCATTTTACATGTAGAAAGGAGAAGCATATGCTGGAAAATATCAGATTATCATTTCAGGGCATCTGGTCACATAAAATGCGCTCCTTTCTGACCATGCTCGGTATTATTATCGGGATTGCCTCCATTATTTCCATTATTTCCACGATCAAGGGAACCCAGGAGCAGATTAAGGAAAACCTGATCGGTTCCGGAAATAATGCGGTGGAGGTGACTTTGAATCAGGGTGATTACCCCTATGAAGTTGAGTGGAACGGACTGCCGGAGGGCATTCCGACGGTTACAGAAGAACAGATGGAAGAAATCCGGGCGCTGGAGACTGTGGAAGCGGCTGCACGCTATGTGGTGCGAACCTATGCGGATGGCATTTACTATATGAATACTTCCTTAAGCGGCGGTCAGGTTTACGGTATCGACGATGAATATCTGGAAACCTGCGGATATCAGATAAAAGAAGGCCGGGGATTCCTTCCGGCGGATACGGAAAATTTCAGTAAAGTGGTACTGCTGGATGAAACGGCGGCAGACGGACTGTTTTCCGGGGAAAATCCCATTGGCAGGACCATAGAGATCAAATCCGAACCTTACATCGTGGTAGGTGTGATTGAGAAAATGGTTCAGTTTGAACCGGTCATCAATAATATGTCTGATTACTGGACCTACAACGATACGGAATCCGGTGCGGTTTTCATGCCGATCGCATCCTGGCCCATTTCCTATTATTATGATGAACCGGAGAATGTGGTGGTAAAAGCCACATCGACAGAAGCAATGAGTGATGCGGGAAGAGATACGGCCAGTATCTTAAACGCCGCGCTGTCGGATCCGACAGGGGATTTTGAGTACAGTGCCACCGACCTGCTTGAAACGGTTCGCAATCTTCAGTCCTTAAGTGACAGCACAAATAGTCAGCTGATCTGGATCGCGAGTATATCCCTTCTCGTTGGTGGCATCGGCGTTATGAACATTATGCTGGTATCCGTAACGGAACGAACCAGAGAGATCGGTCTGAAAAAGGCCATCGGAGCAAGAAAGAGAAAGATACTGATCCAGTTTTTGACGGAAGCGGCTGTACTCACCAGCATCGGCGGTGTTTTGGGCGTGATTTTCGGTATTGCCTTATCGCAGGTGATATCCCGGGTATCCCAGGCGCCGACGGCAATCAGTATTCCGGCTATCATCGGATCCGTTCTGTTTTCTATGCTGATCGGAATCGTGTTTGGACTGATTCCTTCTTATAAGGCGGCGAACCTGAATCCGATTGATGCACTCCGCTATGAGTAAAAGAAACGTATATTGAAAAGCAGCAAAATTGCTGCTGTGGCAGGCTCCTTCTTTGGGGTGCACAGTTAAAAGGAAAGACTGTACACCCTGTGAAGGAGCTGTTTTTTATGGGGTAATATGGAATAAAGCAAAACAGTGGAAAAATCCGGTGATTTAAAAATTTTTACCGGTTTATTAAGGATTTTTCCGGTCGGATTGCGGGAAGGGTATGATTTTGTTATAATAATGTGGTACCAGGGTCAAAAGGTCACATGTTTCATGCCTGCATGAAAAAATGTGACTTTGAGACCCGCAAAACA
>JAXJSH010000061.1:0-50184 GCA_036310185.1 Lachnospiraceae bacterium
AGAAGAAACTGGCAGCTAAAACTTTCTGTTTTTTGGATTTTAGCTGCTGGATAGTGCCTATTGTGGAGAAAACTGGCAGCTAAAACTTTCTGTTTCAAGGATTTTAGCCGCTGAATAGTGCCTATTGTGGAAGATTCTGGCGGCTAAAACCTTTCTTTTCGAGTATTTTAGATGTTGCATAATGTCCATTGTGGCAATACCAACAGATGGACAAATTATTAAGAAAGACTTCTGTATACAAATCTTAATGAACCATCTGGATTCCGGAAATGTCCGGTTCAATCATCAGGGAATAATTTGTATAGTAAACCACAAATCCGGGTTTGCCCCCGCCCGGCTTTTTCACATGCTTTTTCTGAATGTAATCAATTTCAACTTTTGGAGCCTGGCGGCCTTTGGAGTAAAAAGCCGCCAGCCGTCCCGCCTCTTCGAAGGTGCGGTCCGGCAGTTCGTCCCCTCTGGTTTTTACGATAACGTGGGAACCGGGCTGACCTTTTGCGTGGAACCACCAGTCGTTGCCGTCGGCAAATTTGAAGGTAAGCTCTTCGTTCTGGTAATTGTTTTTCCCAACATACATATCGTATCCGTCACTGGAAATGTAATGGAACGGCTTGGATGTGATTTTGGCTTTCTTGCCGCCCGTATTTTTTCGCTTGATGTAACCGCTCTGAACCATTTCTTCTTTGATCTGAACCAGATCTTCTTCGGCAAGGGCGATATCAAGGGAGGTTGCGATGGATTCCAGATGCTCAATTTCGCTTTTGGTTTCCACAAGATAGGTTTCCAGCGCATCGGCAGTTCGTTTCAGCTTGTTGTATTTGTCAAAATATTTTTTCGCATTTTCCCCCGGGGTGATCATCGGATCCAGTGGGATCGTGATCATTTCGTTTGTATAATAATTCAGTGCCTCCAAGGATTTGGCACCTGGTTCCAGGCCGTAACCGTAGGTATTGATCAGTTCGCCGTAAATGCGGTATTTGTCCTTTTTCTCTGTATCTTTCATCTGCCTGGTCTGGAAATCGTATTTTTTTATGTTGCGCTCCAGAGCAGTCTGAACCACTTTGCGCAGATCCGTTGACTTCTGGCGGATGCGGCTCACAATATTTTTCTGTGCGTAATAAGTTTCCAGCACCGCTGACATGGAGTCGAAATTTTCAATCTGATATGTGTCGGATTCATCAGAAGAGGAAAAGGTATGATTCGCCACCGGTGAGTTACAGAGGTGATCTTCCTGATTTTTTGAATCTGCATAGTCTTCATATTGTGTAAGACGAATGGCGGCGAATTCCGCAGGTTCCTTCTCTTTGTAAACGATATTCGGTGAAAAACAGCCGTCTTTTATATCCTCCATCATGCGCAGAAATGTTCCGGCTAGATGCATTTTTTCCATTTCGCTCAATGAGGCGGTTGGTGCGCCCCCGTCCAGAGAGGCCCGGTGAGCCGCTTCTTCGGCAGAAACGTAGCTGATGCCGGTGATGGAAGAGGATATGGCTTTTGCGATATTCACAGGTTTGCTGCAGACTGCGGAAATAAACTGTTCGGATGTCAGTTCTTTTGGATTCAGTTTATCCTGTGTTTCCGGGATAAAATAATCCCGGCCAGGCAGTACTTCACGCACAGAACTCATGTGTGCGGAAACGTGTTTGATGCTGTCGATGATCCGTAGATTGTCATCACAGAAAATAATATTGCTGTGTTTGCCCATGATTTCCACCATCAGTTTTTTCCGGCAGAGGTCGCCAAGTTCATTGAGATGTTCAATATGGAAACAGATGACGCGTTCCAGGGATGGCTGCGTGATGTCTGTTATTTTGCCGTTTCCGATATGCTTTCTGAGCAGCATACAGAAATTCGGCGCGGTCAGGGGGCTCTGTTTGTTTGTACCGGTCAGATAGACCAGCGGGAGTGACGCACTGGCCGATAAAAGCAGACGATACTGGTTTTTCTGATTTTTTATGGTGATCAGAAGTTCGTCGTTTTCCGGCTGGGCAATTTTATTTATTTTGCCGCCAAGGATTGTACTGCGCAGTTCGCTTACAAGGCTGGCGATTACGATTCCGTCAAATGCCATTTTTAAAATCTCCTTAATTTCAAATGTGTTCTTGATTTTGTTAGGAACACGGAATGTTCCTATTATAACATAGCAGTTGATAATTGCAAAAGTATTTCGAAAAGAAAGCTTTTTATGCTTTTTATGAAAGCATTTCAATACAGTTCCAGGAGGAGTCTGCAAAAATTCCGAATTGTTAAATATTAGAAAAAAATAAAAAAAATTAGTGTGTACTAATTGACAAAATTTCTCAGTTAGCATAAGATAACTTTGACAGAAGATAAATTATATGGAAAGAAGGATAGATCGATGACATTAAAAGATTTGGAAGTTGGTAAATCGGGTGTTATCACGGTCGTAGGCGGCGAAGGCGCCTTAAGACAGCATTTTCTTGATATGGGGGTAATACCCGGGGCGGAGATTACCCTTGTGAAATTCGCTCCTATGGGGGATCCGGTGGAGTTTCGGATTCATGGATATGAACTGACCCTGCGTCTGGCCGATGCGGAAAAAATTCAGATCAGCCCCCTGTCAGATTCTGAGAAAAAAGAAGAACGAAAGACAAAAGATGTGAAACCGCGCACACAGACGAAGCATCCCGGTCTGGGAGAAGGCGGAAAATACCATGTAAAAGCCGATGAAAATCCTCTGCCGGATGGAACGGTACTGACTTTTGCACTGGCCGGAAACCAGAACTGCGGTAAAACAACCCTGTTTAATCAGCTGACCGGAGCCAACCAGCATGTGGGAAATTTCCCGGGTGTCACCGTAGACCGAAAGAGCGGCTCCATACGCGGTCACGCAAATACCGAGATTACAGACCTTCCCGGTATCTATTCCATGTCTCCGTACAGCAGCGAGGAAATTGTTACCAGAAAATTTATTATTGACGAAAAACCAAAGGGCATTATTAATATCGTAGATGCCACGAATATTGAACGAAATCTTTACCTGACCATGCAGCTGATGGAGCTGGACGTTCCTATGGTTCTGGCGCTCAATATGATGGATGAGGTTCGCGGAAACGGCGGCCATATCCGAATCAACCTGATGGAAGAAATGCTTGGAATACCGGTGGTGCCCATTTCAGCAGCGAAAAATGAGGGTGTGGAAGAGCTGGTTCAGCATGCACTTCACGTTGCACAGTATCAGGAGCGCCCGGGCAGAAAAGATTTCTGCCATAAGGATGAGGAAAACGGTGCGGTGCATCGCTGCCTGCACGGCGTTATGCATCTGATCGAGGATCATGCACAGGCTGCGGGAATTCCGGTTCGGTTTGCCGCTACAAAACTGGTGGAAGGAGATCAGCGGATTCTGGATGCTCTGAACCTTTCAGAGAATGAACAGCAGATGCTGGAACATATTATCAGACAGATGGAAGAAGAGCGCGGCCTGGACAGAGCAGCGGCAATTGCTGATATGCGTTTCTCTTTTATCGGAAAAATGGTGGAAAAAACAGTTGTAAAACCAAAAGAGAGCAAAGAACATGCAAGAAGCCGTAAGATCGATAAGATTCTTACCGGAAAATATACAGCTATCCCTGCATTCATTGCAATCATGGGACTCGTATTTTATCTGACATTTAACGTGATCGGTGCCGGGCTGCAGAGTATTCTGGAGATGGGCATTGAATGGCTGACCGGTATCGTGGATGGTGCATTGACCACATGGAATGTGAGCTCGCCGATTCATTCTCTTGTAATCGACGGTATCTTCAACGGCGTGGGCAGCGTGCTGAGTTTCCTTCCGATTATCGTAACTCTGTTTTTCTTCCTGTCTCTTCTGGAAGATACGGGATACATGGCCCGCGTTGCCTTTGTTATGGATAAACTGCTCCGGAAAATCGGTCTTTCCGGCCGAAGCATCGTACCGATGCTGATTGGCTTTGGATGTACTGTGCCGGGTGTTATGGCCAGCCGTACACTTCCTTCCGAACGTGACAGAAGAATGACCGTTATGCTGACTCCGTTTATGAGCTGTTCTGCAAAATTGCCGATTTATGTGTTCTTTGCAGAGGCTTTTTTCCCGGATCATGCTGCGCTGGTGACGATCGGGCTCTATGTGGTCGGAATTTTTGTTGGCATTATCACTGCGCTGGTATTAAAAAACAGCATGTTCAAAGGAGAAGCAGTTCCATTTGTTATGGAACTTCCAAATTATCGTATGCCGGGTGTGAAAAACGTTCTGCACCTTCTCTGGGAAAAAGCAAAAGACTTTTTGCAGAGAGCATTTACGGTTATTTTTGTAGCAACCATTTTGATCTGGTTTTTGCAGAATTTCAGTCTGAACCTTCGTATGGTCAGTGACTCGAAAGACAGCATACTGGCTTCGCTTGCCGGTGTGATTGCTCCGATTTTTGCTCCGATCGGCCTTGGCGACTGGAAATATGCTACAGCGCTGATCAGCGGTTTTATGGCAAAAGAGAGTGTGGTATCTACCATCACCATTCTCTTTGGCAGTATCGAGGGCGTTCAAGCTGCGATGACACCGCTGATGGCAATGTCGATGCTTGTGTTCTCACTGCTGTATACACCCTGTGTGGCAGCTGTTGCATCCGTTAAGCGTGAGCTTGGCGGAAAATGGGCGGTTGCTGTGGCTTTTGGACAGTGCGCGATCGCCTGGGTATGTGCGTTTCTTGTTTATACCATCGGAAAACTGGCAGGACTTTCCTGATCATATTCTGTCCGGAATAAATCGCTTTTATAAAAGAAAAAACAGCAATGATTCAGAAGGTGCCATCCTGTTCGCATCTTCTGAACCGCTGCAGAAAATGATTCTATGCTGAAAAGAGTAACTTCTCAGACATAGAATTATTTTTTTCGGTCATGCTTTTTCAAACGTTGACTCGTTCGTAAATATGATGTAAAATGAATCTGTATGTGATCAAAGGAGAACAACCATGATTAAAAGTATGACCGGTTTCGGACGGGCGGAAGTAGCAGATGCCGACCGCAAGTTTATTGTCGAGATCAAGTCTGTCAATCACAGATATCTGGACTTTAATATCCGTATGCCGAAAAAATTCTGCTTTTTTGAAAGTGCGATCCGCAGCACGCTGAAAGAATATATGCAGCGCGGAAAAGTGGATGTATTTATTACTTATGAAGATTTGACACAGAGCCGGGTGGCTTTGCGCTATAATCAGGAGATTGCGGCTCAGTATCTGGAATATCTGAAGCAGATGAGTGAGCAGTTCGGTCTTGATAACGATATTCGTGTCTCGACACTTTCCCGTTATCCGGAGGTTTTCACCATGGAGGAAGTGGATGAGAATGAAGAGGAACTCTGGAATCTTCTGGAGCAGGCCCTTCGGGAAGCGGCGGCTCAGTTTGCAGATGCACGGAGTCTGGAAGGCGAGTCTCTGAAAAAAGATATCCTGGCAAAACTTGTTTACCTTGACAGTCAGGTGGAACTGGTGATCCAGCGCTCCCCGCAGATTATGCAGGAATACAGACAGAAGCTGGAAAACAAGATGAAAGAGCTTCTGGAAGCCACACAGATCGATGAAAACCGGATCGCGGCAGAGATGGTTATTTTTGCAGACAAAATGTGCACGGATGAGGAGACCGTTCGTCTTCGCAGTCATATACATAGCATGGAAACTGCTCTGCAGGATGGCACCAATATCGGTCGGAAACTGGATTTTATCGCCCAGGAGATGAACCGGGAGGCCAACACGATCCTGTCCAAGGCAAATGATCTGGAGACATCCAACATTGCCATTGAATTAAAAACCGAGATTGAAAAAATCCGTGAACAGATTCAGAACATCGAGTAAACAGATGCAGCTGCCAGCCGGGAACGGATGGAGTCTGTGAATCAGAAAATAATAAATTTTTGGATTTTTGACGGAGGATTTTATGAAACAACAGGGAATTTTAGTAGTAGTATCCGGTTTTTCCGGTGCCGGCAAGGGCACACTTATGAAAGCGCTGCTGGCAAAATATGACAACTATGCATTGTCCATTTCTGCTACCACGAGACAGCCCCGTGAAGGGGAAGAAGACGGCCGTGAATATTTTTTCAAAACCGTGGAAGAATTTGAACAGCTGATCGATAACGACGAATTGATCGAGTATGCAAAATACGTGGACAATTATTACGGTACCCCGAAGGCATATGTAGAAAGCCAGCTGGAATCCGGAAAAGATGTGATCCTGGAGATCGAGATCCAGGGTGCTCTGAAAGTAAAGGCAAAGAGACCGGATACGGTTCTGATCTTTGTGACGCCGCCATCGGCAGAAGAACTGAAAAACCGTCTGATCGGCCGCGGTACGGAGACTATGGACGTGATCAAGTCCAGGCTGCGCCGTGCCAGTGAAGAAGCGGAAGGCATGAACGGTTATGACTATGTATTGATCAATGACGATCTGGATGAATGCGTGGATGAACTTCACGCAATTATTGTGGGTGAGCACAATGCAGCCGGTCGTAAAGAAGCATTTATCAATAAAGTTACGGAAGAATTAAAAGGGATCATGAAAGGAGAAGAAATATGATGATACATCCTTCTTATTCAGAATTAATGGAAGTAATTAATAAAGACCAGGAACAGGATGACGTGCCGGTAGTAAGCAGCCGTTATTCCGTGGTTCTGGCAACCAGCAAACGTGCCAGACAGATTATCGCCGGTGAAGACCCGCTGATTGCACGTGCGAATGGGAAAAAGCCGCTGTCTGTAGCTGTTGAAGAAGTTTACGAAGGCAAAGTAAAGATTCTTCCGGCAGATGAAGAAAAAGAAATCGAGGAATAAGAATATGGAAGCGGGGACGACATTCAGTTTTGCATGTCTGTCCCTGTTTTCACATGAAATGAGGTAAATATGAAAGTATTGTTTATATCATTGGGCTGTGATAAAAACCTGGTAGATTCGGAGGAAATGCTGGGGATTCTTACGGCAAAAGGCTATGAGATCACAGATGATGAGACTGAGGCGGATATCATCGTAGTAAATACCTGCTGTTTTATTCACGATGCAAAAGAAGAGAGTATCCAGAATATTTTGCAGATGGCCGAGTACCGCACTTCAGGATCCTGTAAGTGTCTGCTTGTGACCGGATGTCTGGCCCAGCGCTATAAGGAAGAGATCATCACAGAGATTCCGGAAGTGGATGCGGTGCTTGGAACCACCAGCTACGACGATATTGCAGAGGCCATAGAAAAGGCACTGGAAGGCCGGAAATATACAGAATACAAGGATATTGACTATCTTCCGGATGTGAAGGAGAACAGAGTTGTCACCACAGGAGGTCACTACGGATATCTGAAGATCGCGGAAGGGTGCAACAAACATTGCACCTACTGTATCATTCCGAAAATCAGGGGCAATTACCGCAGCGTTCCCATGGAAAAACTGCTTGCTCAGGCAAAATACCTTGCAGAATCGGGGGTAAAAGAGCTGATTCTGGTGGCTCAGGAGACGACCATTTACGGAACCGATCTTTACGGAGAAAAATGTCTGCACAAGCTGTTAAAAGAACTTTGTAAAATTAACGGTATTCGGTGGATCCGCGTGCTTTACTGTTATCCGGAAGAGATTTATCCGGAACTGATCGACACCATGGCAGAAGAGGAAAAAATCTGTCATTATCTGGATCTTCCGATTCAGCACGCCAGCGATGGGGTTTTAAAGCGTATGGGAAGAAGAACTTCCAAGGCACAGCTGATGGAGATCGTAAATACACTGCGTGAAAAAATACCGGATATTGTGCTGAGAACCACGCTGATCACCGGCTTCCCGGGGGAAACACAGGAACAGCACGAAGAACTGATGGCTTTTGTGGACGAAATGGAATTTGACCGGCTGGGGGTATTTACCTACTCACCGGAAGAAGATACGCCGGCCGCAGGTATGGCAGATCAGATTGATGAGGAAGTGAAGCTGGACCGTCAGGCAGAACTGATGGAGCTGCAGCAGGAGATTTCCATTGATCTGGGTCAGCAGCGCATTGGACAGGATCTGTGGGTCATGATAGAAGGAAAAGTGGCAGATGAAAATGCCTATGTGGGGCGCACTTACGGAGATGCCCCGGGTATTGACGGCTATGTATTTGTCAATACAGATACGGAACTGATGTCAGGTGATTTTGCACAGGTACATATCACCGGTGCACTGGAATACGATTTGATAGGAGAATTAACAGATGAATTTACCGAATAAGTTAACCATTTTAAGAGTGATTTTGATTGTACCTTTTGTTGCATTTATGCTGATGGATCTGGGTTCATGGGCAAAATGGGCTGCTCTTGCAGTATTTGTGATCGCCAGCCTTACAGACATGCTGGACGGACAGATTGCCAGAAAACATAATCTGGTAACAAACTTTGGAAAATTTATGGATCCGCTGGCGGATAAACTGCTGGTATGCTCTGCTCTGGTTTGTCTTGTTTCCACAGAGCAGCTGCCGACCGTTGTATGTATCATCATCATTGCCCGCGAATTCGCAATCAGCGGTTTCCGTCTGGTTGCAGCTGACAATGGCATTGTTATTGCTGCCGGCATCTGGGGCAAACTGAAAACCATATCTCAGATGATCATGATTATTGTATTGATCGCTGATTTTGGCGGCATTTTTGATACGATCAGCTGGATTCTGATTGTGATCAGTACCGCACTTACCATTATTTCACTGGTTGATTATATCTGGAAGAACAGACAGGTTTTAAGTATGCAGGATTAACAGTCTGGATTTAGCAGACAGGAAGAAGGTTGGACATGGTAGTTGAATTAGTATGTGTTGGAACAGAACTGCTGCTTGGCAATATTGTAAATACCAATGGGGCATATCTGGCGGAAATGTGCGCCCGTCTGGGGCTGTCCTGTTTTTACCAGACGGTGGTCGGAGATAACGAAGAGCGGATGAGGACCACCATAAAGACAGCGGTTGACCGTTCTGACATTGTGATTCTCTGCGGAGGTCTGGGCCCCACAGAGGATGACCTGACAAAAGAGATCGCATCCGAGGTAATGGGAAAAAAACTGATCGAAGATGCTCATTCCAGAGAACGGATTCAGGCTTATATGAATAACTACCTGAAGACAAATCCAAAGATGACACTTACAGAAAACAACTGGAAACAGGCCATGATTCCGGAAGGAGCCATCGTACTGGACAACGCCAACGGCACAGCTCCCGGCATTATCATAGAAGAAGGCCAGAAAACAGTTGTGCTGCTTCCTGGTCCGCCAAATGAGCTGATTCCCATGTTTGAAAATCAGGTATATCCGTACCTGCGCGAAAAACAGCCGGAAGTGATTTATTCCAAAATGATCAAAATCTGCGGCGTGGGCGAGAGTATGGCAGAGACCAGAATCAAAGACATGATTGACGCCCAGACCAATCCCACCATTGCCACCTATGCAAAAACCGGAGAAGTCCATCTTCGTATTACGGCAAAGGCAAAAGATGAAAAAGAGGCCCGGAAACTGATCAAACCGGTTGTAAAGGAATTGAAACAGCGCTTCGGTACCAGCATATATACAACAGACGAGAAAGAGACTCTGGAAGAAGCAGTGATCAAACTGCTGCGGAAAAAAGGACTGATCCTTTCCACGGCGGAATCCTGCACAGGCGGCATGCTCTCATCCAGACTTATCAATGTTCCGGGCGCGTCCGATGTGTACAAAGAGGGCTTTATCACCTATTCAGATAAGGCAAAGCACAAGTATCTGATGGTGAAAAAATCGACCCTGAAAGCGTACAGTGCAGTCAGCAGGAAAACGGCAAAAGAGATGGCAAAGGGATGCTGCCTCAATACGGGGGCCGATGTAAGTATTGCGGTGACCGGACTTGCCGGTCCGGATGGCGGTACGGAAGAAAAACCGGTAGGGCTTGTGTACATTGCCTGCTGTTATAAAAAGAAAGTACATGTTCAGGAACTTCATCTCAACGGAAACCGCATGAAGATCCGTGAACAGGCCACAGTCAAGGCATTGACCCTGTTAAGGGAATGTATACTGGCTTAACGCTTCATCATTTTCATAAGCATGATCATTTTATCCATTTGGGCAATTTCCTCCTGGGACTTGCCCATTTTTAATACTTCAATGATCATTTCCATTTCATTGGAAGAAAACTGCATGCCTTTTTCTTTGGAACGGTTTGCGGCCATCATAAGAAAAGGCATCAGATCCGACTGGCTTTTTGTCTGCTGCTGTCCCTGGGAAGCAAATTGGGAGAGCATTTCCAGCTTTGCGCGGTCGATACCCTGAAGGTTTGGATTGTTCATCCATGACTGATCCATAAAAATCCCCCTGCTTTCTTTTATGATCGGGGCAGACCAGGTCTGCCCCTTTTCTATGCTCAGATATTTATCGGAAAGAATGGCTCAGAATATTCTTTTGTGAACATCGGGACTGTTGTGGGATGATTTAGCAGCCGCAGTTTCCACCCCATCCGCCGCAGAAGAACAGAAGCAGGATGATCCAGATACAGCTGTTGTCGCCGCAGGAACCGTTTCTTAAACCGAATCCGCTGCCGCATCCACAGCAGGAGAACAGGATAATCAGCCAGATTAAGGAACAGCAGTCACCGTTGCCGCCAAAAAGTCCCCAGTTACTTCTTTCATTACATTCGTTGTCGCAGCCACAGCCACAGTTTGTAGCAGTAATATCACTCATGATTAAATCCTCCAATTGTTTTGCTTTACACTTCATCATATGTGGGAATCATGAGATTTGCTACTAACTGATCAGCGTAGTAAAAATATTATAGACATTTAATTTTCCATACCCCCATTCCCGGTTGGGATATTCGATTCCGGGATCACGGGTGGCGCCGCGTATCAGATAGGAATTCATATTCAGATTGTTGAGCGGGTGAGGATTCGGAAGTTCCATGCTCCATTGCTGAATCAGGGCGATGCTGCCTGCCAAAATGGCCGCTGCAGCACTGGAACCGGTCTGATTGTGATAACCGCCCCCAAGTGCGGGGCCGGTAATGTTGACACCGGGGGAAGTCAGGTTGGGCTTTATTTCGCCGTTTCTTGCATAACCTCTTCCGGAGTGGATATACAGGCTTTGATTTTCTGCGTTATAGGCGGCGGTCGTGATGGCATCTTCTGTGTTTGCCGGCACGGTCAGTGTTGTATTCGGATTGGGATTTAAAAACCGTACATCCTGTTCCAGTATACCGGTTATGGGCAGCCACATATGAAAGGATGCCGGATTATCAATTTTGTTGTTTACGCGAATGATCCAGCTGCCCGGAGTTGGATTTTGAAAACGGAACACGATCAGCGGATCCCCTCCGCTTTCCGAGACCACGGAAAAGGAAATGGTGATAACGGTCTGCTCCAGTATAAAAGAGACCGTTTCTGTTTTTCCGGGTCTTGAAGTAATCGGTGCGATCTGGGTGCCGATCGGGCTTTGAAAGCCCACAGAGAGCAAAGAAAAACCGGAGCCCCACAGTTCGGCAACAAATCCGGTCGTGTTTTCCGGAATCAGTATTTCAACTGAATCGCTGTTTCCATTTTCCAACATGTGATAGTAATGATGTCCCCGTCCGCCCTCGTTGCCCCCTGCAACTGCAAAAATAGTGTAACTGATGTAGGAAAGATAGGAAATCATTCCGGATAAAGGACTGTTTCCGGCATGATCGCCCTGATTTGTGCCAAGTCCGATGCAGATGGTCAGAGGAAGCTGAAGCTGGTCCGCCTGCAGCATTAAATAATTCAGCGCCATCATCAGATCATTTTCCTGAAATACGACAGCATCACGGGAAGCAAAATAATAGTCGAGCAGGTACTGTTTGGCGGGTTTCAGTTTGACCATACATATGCGCGCATCATATGCGACTCCCGTGAAATCGGATTCCGGATCGGGGGTGCCGGCGGCAGCACCGGCCAGAAAAGTACCGTGGCCGTCTGTATCCGTGCTGGGAACGACTGATTTGGGATCCGGGGAACGAAGGGCTTCGTTTATCTGTTCTTCCGTGTAGAAGGTACCATAGTGAAAGGGATTGGTTTCTGCGCCGTCCTGTATGGTCTGATCCCAGATACCGGCAATCCGGGTTCGGCCCGATGCATCCAGAAAAGCCGGATGGGTGTAATCAATTCCCGTATCCAGAAATCCGATCAGCATACCTTTTCCGCTCAGATTCAGGTTGGGCTGGGTCTGGACCTGGATGATGCCTGAATTTTCCAGGCTTACGGTGCTTAGGGTGGTGAAAAGTTTTGGAATAAAAGGGTACGTATTAAATACTTCCCCCACATTGGGCGCGATAAAAGGAGGATAGCTGGATCTGGAATGTACCAGCATATATCTGCTGTCCAGAAACTGAGCGCCGTAGTCCCGGAACTGTTCCAGAACCCCGGGCAGGTTATAGGGCAGGATAAAGTCATGATAATCTTCCGATAGAATCTGTTCTGTCAGACTTGCCATTGAATCATACCGTTTTATGTAACTGCTCAGAAGGTGCCAACACCGCTATTTTGGTATTTTTTGAAGGGCACTTTCCGAATCGTTACTCCTTTTTCTGTTTAAAAAATCATATGGTCAGATTCCGGCAGATAGAACCGGATTGTGAGAATGGGGAAGAGACATATCCATTTAAAGCCCAGTCGAATATTATAATTATGAAAATGTATCTGGTGATTATCATGATCTATTCGGGAAAAGGTGTGACGGCAGCCGTTCTGGATACCGGAATCAATCCGCATATGGATTTTGATCATAGAATTGTATATTTCAAAGATTTTCTGAAGGGGCAGAAATCCCCTTATGATGACAATGGACACGGCACCCATGTGGCCGGGATACTGGCGGGCAGCGGCGCGGCTTCTCTTGGAAAATACAAAGGTGTTGCGCCCGGATGCAATATTGTAGCCTTAAAGATTCTGGACCAGAAAGGGCTGGGCAACAGTGAAAATCTGATCAAATCCATCCAGTGGCTGATCGAAAATCACAGAAAATATGGGATACGCATCGTCAACATTTCAGTCGGCGGTATCAACAGCGAGGAGAATAATCAAAAAGCGATCAATGCGTACGCGGACCGGCTGTGGGAGGAAGGCGTGGTCGTGGTGGCGGCAGCAGGAAATGGAGGCCCCGATTCGGCCACGATCACAGCTCCCGGCAGCAGCTGCAAAGTTATCACGGTGGGTTCCAGTGATATGATTTACGAGAAAAAAGGTGCATCCGGACGGGGGCCGGTGGGAAACTGCCTGTTCAAGCCGGATATTGTTGCGCCGGGGAACCGGATCATTTCCTGCAGCGGCAGGAACAGTTATATGGAAAAGAGCGGCACTTCCATGTCCACGCCCCGGGTGGCGGGGGCAATCGCCCTTTTGGTGGAAAAAGAACCCGAACTGACAAACGAAGAAATCAAATACCGCCTCTGTCAGACCTCGGATAATTTGTATCTGAGCCGCAATATTCAGGGATGCGGACAGCTGAATATAAAAAAATTACTCTCTTTTTTGTGAAAGTCTTGACAAGGATTGTGTGATTGTATACAATAAAACAAATTGCATGGTTGTATACAATCACGCAATGTCAGTACGAGGAGGACTATTATGGAAAACAGAGCTGTTAAAATGAATGAGCACACAAATCTGCTTCAGTTGGAGGAGCATATGTATCCTTTGGTTGATGTGAAAAAACCGAATGTATTCCGGAATCTTTTCCCTTATGATGAAATTCCGAAAATTGCGTTCAATGACCGTATTGTACCACATCATATGCCGGATGAGATCTGGATCACCGACACCACATTCCGTGATGGTCAGCAGTCCAGAGCGCCTTATACAACAGAACAGATCGTAACGCTTTATGATTATCTGCACAAGCTGGGCGGACCAAACGGAAAAATCCGTCAGAGTGAGTTTTTCTTATACAGCAAAAAAGACCGGGACGCCGTATACAAATGTATGGAGCGCGGCTATAAATTCCCGGAAGTGACCAGCTGGATCCGTGCCAGCAAGAAAGATTTTGAACTGGTGCGTGAGATTGGCCTGAAAGAAACCGGTATTCTGGTAAGCTGTTCCGATTATCATATTTTCTACAAAATGAAAATGACAAGAAAACAGGCAATGGAGCATTACTTAAGTGTGATCCGCGAATGTCTGGAAACCGGTGTCAGCCCCAGATGCCATCTGGAGGATATCACGAGAGCGGATATTTATGGCTATGTCATTCCGTTCTGTCTGGAACTGACAAAACTGATGGAAGAGTACAAGATTCCGATCAAAGTTCGCTGCTGTGATACCATGGGTTATGGCGTCAATTATGCCGGTGCAGTGATCCCGCGTTCCGTACAGGGTATCATTTACGGTATTATGACCCATGCGGGCTTCCCGTCTGAACTGATCGAGTGGCATGGACACAATGATTTTTACAAAGCAGTCAGCAACTCCACAACTGCATGGCTGTACGGCGCATCTGGCGTTAACTGTTCCCTGTTCGGTATCGGTGAGAGAACCGGAAATACGCCGCTTGAGGCCATGGTATTTGAGTATGCACAGCTTCGAGGCAGCCTGGACGGCATGGATACCACCGTTATCACAGAACTGGCTGAGTATTATGAAAAAGAGATCGGATACCGCGTTCCGTCCAGAACCCCGTTTGTGGGAAGAAGCTTTAATATTACAAGAGCCGGTATTCACGCAGATGGACTTTTGAAGAACGAAGAGATCTACAATATTTTTGATACGGAAAAATTCCTGAATCGTCCGGTTCAGGTGGCAGTTTCCAATACTTCCGGTCTGGCAGGTATTGCACACTGGGTAAATACCCATTATCGTCTGACCGGTGATAAACAGATTGAAAAGAACGGTGAACTGGCTGTGATGGTCAAGGCATGGGTGGACAAAGAATACGAAGACGGCCGTGTGACCGTGCTGACCGATGAAGAACTGGAAGCAGTTGTGAATGATGCCTGCAAAACATTGAATATTACGCTGGCATAAGGAGGAAAAACAATGACGATTCAGAATAATTCCCTGCGATCCCAGGTGTTTGCAAGAATTCGTCAGGATATTCTGTGTGGAAAATATCACCGTGGAGATGAATTGACCGAGGCCGCACTGGGTGCGGAACTTGGGGTATCAAGAACGCCGGTGCGGGAGGCCTTAAGACAGCTGGCGCTGGAGGGACTGGTTGAGCTGGTTCCAAATAAGGGCGCTTTTGTGACAGGCATTTCCGCGAAGGATGTAAAAGATATCTATATGATTCGCTCCAAACTGGAAGGCCTCTGTGCCAGATGGGCGGCAGAACATATCACGGAGAAACAGCTGGAAGATATGGAGGAAATCATGTATCTGTCCCAGTATCATGCACAGAAGGAACATTATGACCAGGTATTTGAACTGGACGGACGTTTCCATGAACTTTTATATGAGGCATCCCACAGCCGCATTCTGGCACACGAACTGTCTGATTTTCATCAGTACGTCCAGATGGTGCGCAAAATCTCCATTACGGATCGGATCCGTTCCAGAAAATCAAATGAAGAGCATCAGAACATTGTGGAAGCGCTTCGGGCCAGAGATCAGGATCGGGCGGAACAGCTGGCAACTCAGCATATCCTGAATACCATGGAAAATATCAGCCACTATGATATCGAGACCATGCTGGAGATGGAAAAGCAGTAGGCAGAATTGTTCCGGAACAGCAGGTCATATGGAAGTTTTGACTGAAAATGCTGAAATTAGTGATATAAAATCGTGAAAACAAAGATGGAAAAAGGACAGCAAATCAGATAGAATATAGTACGACAGCAAGAAAGCAGGAAAGGAGTATATCATATCAGAAAAACAGATATGATAGAAAAAATTATGAGCAAAATCAAAATGACGACACCATTAGTTGAGATGGATGGAGATGAAATGACCCGAATCCTCTGGAAGATGATCAAAGAGGAACTTCTGGAGCCCTTCGTGGAATTAAATACAGAGTATTATGACCTTGGTCTGGAACACAGAAATGAGACCAATGATCAGGTAACCGTAGATTCTGCCAATGCCACAAAAAAATACGGCGTTGCGGTAAAATGTGCCACTATCACCCCGAATGCGGCACGTATGACAGAATATGATCTGAAAGAAATGTGGAAGAGCCCCAACGGAACCATCCGTGCCATGCTGGACGGAACCGTATTCCGTACCCCGATCATTGTAAAAGGCATTGAGCCGTGTGTGAAAAACTGGAAAAAACCGATCACCATCGCAAGACATGCATATGGCGATGTATATAAAAACAGTGAAATGATCATTCCGGGACCGGGTACAGTAGAACTGGTATACACAGCAGCAGACGGAACTGTGACAAAAGAAAAGGTAATGGAGTTCAAAGGCGCAGGTGTTGCTCAGGGTATGCATAACCTGGATGATTCCATCGAAAGCTTTGCAAGAAGCTGCTTCAGCTATGCGTTGGATCTGAAACAGGATCTCTGGTTTGCAACAAAAGACACCATTTCCAAAAAGTATGACCATACATTCAAAGATATCTTCCAGGAGATCTTTGAGAAAGAATTCAAAGAAAAATTCCAGGAAACAGGTATTACATACTTCTATACACTGATCGATGATGCAGTAGCCCGTGTAATGAAAGCAGAGGGCGGATTCATCTGGGCATGCAAAAACTATGACGGCGACGTATTCTCTGATATGGTTTCCTCTGCGTTTGGCTCTCTGGCAATGATGACATCCGTACTGGTATCTCCGCATGGCTACTATGAGTATGAAGCTGCTCACGGAACCGTACAGCGTCATTACTACAAACATCTGAAAGGGGAAGAAACCTCTACAAACTCTGTGGCAACGATCTTTGCATGGAGCGGAGCACTTCGCAAACGCGGCGAGCTGGATGGAAATAAAGAACTGATGGCATTTGCAGACAAGCTGGAAAAAGCAACCATCGATACCATCGAAAGCGGAAAGATGACAAAAGACCTGGCTCTGATTACAAGCCTGGAAAACGTAACCGTATTGAACAGTGCAGATTTCATCAAAGCAATCCGTGCTGAACTGGAAAAATAACAGCTATTCAAAAAAAGTGCCATGCACAGAATCATAGAATATAAGTGTTCGCACCTTTTAAATCGTTACGAAAAAAATGGGAAGGACCGGCTTACTCAGCCAGTTCTTCCCATTTTTCATAAAGTTCTTCCAGTTTTTCGGCGATTTCGGCTTTCTCTTTGGAAAGTTCCGTACATTTTGCCACGTTGGTGCCGATTTCCGGCTGGCTCATAAGATCGTCGATCTCCCGGTCTCTGTCTTCCAGTCTGGCGATGGCTTTTTCTGTTTTTGCCAGATCATTCTGACGCTTGCGTTCCCGGGCCTGTTCTTCCTTTTGCTGCTGCCAGGAAAGTTTGCTTTCTGAAACCGTTTCCTGGACCGCAGTTTCCGTGGCAGAGGGAGCGTAAATAGCGGTCAGTTCCTCTTTTTTCTCGAGATAGTAGTCGTAATTTCCGATATAGTTGACCAGTTTCTGGTTTTTCAGATCCAGGATTCTGGTTGCGGTCTGATTGATAAAATAACGGTCGTGGGACACATACAGTACCGTACCCGTGTAATTGCGCAGGGCGTTTTCCAGAATCTCTTTTGAATCAATATCCAAATGGTTGGTCGGCTCGTCCAGAATCAGGAAGTTTGCCTCGGAGAGCATCAGTTTTGCCAGAGAGACACGTCCGCGCTCACCGCCGCTCAAAGTGCTGATCGGTGCAAATACATCATCTCCCGTGAACAGGAAGGCGGCCAGCACATTTCGGATCTCCGTATTGGTCAGATTGGGATAAGCATCGGAAATTTCCTCAAAAATAGTTTTTTCCATATGGAGTACGTGATGCTCCTGGTCGTAATAACCGATGTGTACCTTTGAACCAAGGGTGAAAGTGCCGCTGTCCGGCGGAAGTACCTGGTTCAGGATTTTAAGAATGGTGGTTTTGCCCGTTCCGTTATTTCCGATAATGGCAACCCGTTCCCCGCGCCTGATCTCAAAATTCAGATCTTCAAAAAGCGGAAGATCCGGGTAGGATTTGCTCAGTCCCTCCACGGTCAGAACATCATTTCCGCTGATCACCTGTGGTTCCAGATGAAGGTGCATTTTTGTATCCTGTTCGGCGGGCTTTTCCAGCACCTCGATTTTATCCAGCATTTTTTCTCGGCTTTCCGCGCGCTTGATGGATTTTTCCCGGTTAAAAGATTTCAGTTTTGCGATGACTTCTTCCTGATGCCGGATCTCTTTTTGCTGGTTGAGATATGCACTGTATGCAGCCTGACGGAGCGCCGCTTTTTTCTGGCTGTAGTCGGAGTAATTGCCGGCAAACATGCGCACATGGCCCTGGTCGATCTCGATGATCTTTGTCACCACTTTGTCCAGAAAGTACCGGTCATGGGAAACGATCAGAACAGCTCCCTTATAATTCATCAGATAGGTCTCCAGCCACGCGATGGAATCCATATCCAGATGGTTGGTCGGCTCGTCCAGAAGAATGATATCCGGATTGGTCAGAAGCAGTTTACCCAGTGCAACGCGGGTCTTCTGGCCGCCGGAGAGGGTGTTGATGGCCTTGTCAAATTCACTTTCATCAAAACCGAGACCCTTTAGGACGCCTGTGACTTCACTCTTATATGCATAACCGTTCTGCAGGTCAAATTCATGGGTCAGACGGCTGTAGGATGCCATAGCGGACTCCAGCGCGTTTCCCTCCAGAACTTTCATGTCCAGTTCCAGTTTTCGGATCTTCTGTTCCATTTCCAGAATGCCGGCTTTGGCTTTCATAAGTTCGTCAAAAATCGTACCGTCCACATCCAGTTCCTGATGCTGGGCCAGATAGCCGATGGTCTTGTCTCTGGAAAGGGTGATCTCACCTTCGTCCGGGGACATCTGGTTCATGATAATTTTTAAAAAAGTGGATTTACCGGCACCGTTCGGTCCGATCAGGGCGGCCTTTTCTCTTTCTTCTATATGAAAAGATGCGTTTTTTAATATTTCGTTGGTGCCAAACGCCTTTGATATGTTATAGCAATTCAGTATCATGAAATTTCCTCCAAAAGTAATTCGTTACCATTATAACCGCCGGCGGCAGGAAAAGAAAGTAAAAAATAAAAGAGGGAAAAGAAAACCCGGGAAATTTAAGAAAAGAAAACTCTGATTTGGCAGAGTTGAAAAGACGTAATATGTTTGACAATGCTTTAACACTTCGGTATAATTAATCATTGGGAAAAGGAGGAAATACTTGTATGGAACAGAAAGGTATTTCAAAGGCTGTAATTAAGCGATTACCGCGTTACTATAGATATCTCGGGGAACTGATGGAGGAAGGCGTCGAGCGCATTTCTTCCAATGAATTAAGTGAGAAAATGCGGGTGACTGCATCCCAGATCCGGCAGGATCTGAATAATTTTGGGGGCTTTGGCCAGCAGGGTTATGGATACAACGTAAAATACCTTTATGATGAGATCGGCAAGATTCTGGGGCTGGATGAAGTGCACAACATGATCATCGTGGGTGCGGGAAATCTGGGACAGGCCCTTGCAAATTCTGTGGATTTTGAGAAAAGAGGATTCAAACTGGTCGGTATTTTTGATAAAAGCGAAGCATTGTTGGGAAAAGAGGTCCGCGGCATTCCCATCTGTTCGGTGGATGAGATTCCGGCCTTTTTAAAAGAACACAAAGTTGAGATTGCCACATTGACGGTTCCGAAAAGAGAAGTGGAACAGATGGCGGATATGCTGGTGGAAAACGGCATACGTGCACTTTGGAATTATGCGCATACGGATTTGAATCTGCGGGTTCCCAAAGGGGTCATGGTGGAAAATGTACACCTGTCCGAGAGCCTGATGCGTTTATCTTACAATCTGACTGCTTATGAGCGTGATAATAAAAAGTAAAAGAAAAAACCGGATCGATGGGGACAGAGGCTGGCTTCAGCACTGTCCCCTCAATTGTGTGAAACGGAGGTTTTGGCAGTGAAACGAGTGGTTACGGCATCACTTATGAAAGCACTGGATGGGAATACGATTGAGCGGCACAGGGTTCCGTCTATGGTACTGATGGAGCGTGCGGCACTGGCTGTGGTGGATGCACTGTCCGGCTGGAATCTGGAAAAAGTGCTTGTGGTGTGTGGAAACGGCAACAATGGCGGTGACGGCATTGCGGCTGCAAGGATTTTAAAAGGAAAGGGATATTCCGTTCATATCTGTCAGCCAGGTGCAGACCGGCGAAAATCCGCGGATTGTGTCCGCCAGGAGGAAATTGCGCGGTCATACGATGTAACATGGGTTAATAACCCGAACTGGTCTGAATATACTACTATAGTGGATGCGATTTTCGGTGTTGGTCTGTCCAGGAATATTGAGGGGATTTTTGCAGAGACTATTCAGAAAATCAATGAGTCCGGCGTACCGGTCATGGCGGTGGACGTGCCTTCTGGAATTGATTCGGACACCGGGCAGATTCTGGGCTGTGCGGTCCGGGCCAGGGAGACGGTTACTTTCGCTTTTGCAAAAGCGGGACAGCTGCTGGAGCCCGGATATGGGTATTGCGGAAGACTGAAAATCTGCGATATCGGTATCTATGATTCGGAACATCTGGAAAAGGAAGATACCTTTTTTATAGAAGAAAAAGATATGGAACAGATACCGCTGCGCAGAGAAGACGGAAACAAAGGCAGTTTCGGCAAAATACTTCTGGCAGCCGGAAGCACCGGTATGGCCGGGGCGGCATATCTTTGCGGGCTTGCGGCCATGCGCACCGGATGCGGCATGGTAAAGATCGTGACACCTGCCGAAAACCGGGACATATTACAGAAACGGATTCCGGAAGCTATGCTGTCTGTCTATGAGACAGAACAGGAAGCCGAACAATGTATTTTGGAAGGGCTGAAGTGGGCCGACACGGCAGGAATCGGACCGGGACTTGGGCAGGATAAAAGGGCAGAGACCATGATTCGGACGATTTTGAAAAACTGTGACCATCCCCTTGTGGTGGATGCGGATGCGCTGAATCTGATCAGTGCCCACAAGGAATGGCTGGATGATCTGAAATGTCCGGCTGTTATCACACCTCATCTGGGGGAAATGGCGCGGCTCATGAACTGCAAAGTTTCCCATATAAAATCGTCTGTGCTGGCCACAGCCAGAACATTTGCCGCAGATCACAAACTGCAGTGTGTTTTAAAGGATTCCAGAACATGTGTGGCGCTGCCGGACGGCACGGCGTATATCAATCGTACCGGAAACAGCGGAATGGCCACAGCCGGCTCCGGGGATGTACTTTGCGGAATCATTCTTGGCCTGCTTGCCCAGAAAACGCCATATGCATACGCAGGAGCCATCGGCGTCTGGCTGCACGGAAAACTGGGAGACCGATGCAGCAGCAGGACAGGACCGGGTTTTGTGATGGCCGGTGATCTGGTGGATGAACTAAAATATTTTCGTATCGGAGATACAAAAGGAGAACGAAATGAAAAAGTATAGTCGCATATGTGCAGATATTGATTTATCGGCAGTAGAATACAATTTTGAACAGATGTATGCCAATCTGAAAAAAGGAACAAAAATGGCGGCTGTCATCAAAGCGGACGGATATGGTCACGGTGCCGTACCCATTGCCCGTCTGATGGAACCGAAAGATTATATCTGGGGATTTGCAGCGGCTACCGTGGAAGAGGCGGTCAGCCTTCGCAATAGCGGCATAAAAAAACCGGTGATGCTGCTTGGATATGCTTTTGCGGAACATTACGAGACCATTGCAAGGCAGGAAATCCGTGCCTGTGTTTTCAAGGAGGATACGGCCCGGGAACTGTCTGAGGCGGCCAGAAAGACCGGAAAAGAGATAAAGATACATTTTGCACTTGATACGGGAATGACCAGGATCGGTTTTAAACCCAATGAAGAAAGTGTACAGGCCATGCTTCGGATTGCTGCCCTTCCGGGAATTGAGGCGGAAGGCCTTTTTACCCATTTTGCACGGGCGGATGAGACGGATCTTTCGCCTGCTTATGTGCAGCTTGAGCGGTATAATCATTTTGTGGAAATACTGAAGGCGGCAGGACTTCAGATTCCCATCTGTCACTGCAGCAACAGTGCGGGTCTGATGCGTTTTAAAGAGGGCAACCTGGATATGGTTCGTGCGGGAATCAGCATTTATGGAATGTATCCTTCGGACGAAGTGGAGCGCCAACCGGTGGATTTGAAACCGGTCATGAGCATTAAGAGCCATATTGCATATATTAAAGAAGTAGAACCTGGTGTTGAAATCAGTTATGGAGGTACTTTTAAAACCGAGCATACCATGACCGTAGCCACCATTCCGGTGGGCTATGCAGACGGCTACCCCCGTCAGCTTTCTAACAGGGGGTATGTGCTGATTCACGGAAAAAAAGCGCCGATACTGGGCCGTGTCTGTATGGATCAGTTTATGGTGGATGTGACAGACATTCCTCAGGCGAAAGAACTGGATGAAGTCACACTTGTGGGCAAAAACCAGGGGGAGACGATCACAGTGGAGGAACTTGGCGAACTTTCCGGCAGATTCAACTATGAATTTGTCTGCGATATCTCAAAACGGGTACCGCGGAATTACTATTATGAAGGGTCTCTGATTGAGCAGCGGGACTATTTTATGATGTAGAAAACATATGATGTTGGGGTCAAAAGGTATTTTGCCCCCTTGATACCTGCGGATTAAAGCATGAAACATGTGACCTTTTGACCCTGGTATCAACATATGGGAAGCAGGCGGCGCTGATATGCCGGGACAGAAATGAAATATCACAGCATATTTCAGAAGAATATTGGACTGAATCCGAATACACCCGATAGATCTGGAAATACTAAGGTTATATCTTTGTATGAAATCGGAGTGTGAATAGTTTGGTAATAAAAAGAGGGGATATCTTTTACGCGGATCTTAGACCTGTTGTGGGAAGTGAACAGGGTGGAATACGACCGGTGCTGATCATTCAGAATGATGTGGGAAACCGCCACAGTCCGACGGTGATCTGTGCAGCCATAACCTCCAAGATGAACAAGGCGAAACTGCCGACCCATATCGAACTGAATGCATCTCAGTGCGATATTGTGAAGGATTCCGTAATTTTGCTGGAACAGCTGCGCACCATTGACAAGCGCAGACTGAAAGATAAAGTGTGTCATCTGGATGGAGAAGTGCTGCAAAAGGTAAATAAAGCGCTGAGCATCAGTCTGGAACTGCCTACATATTCTTGACGAACAGGCGCGAAAATGGTATATTTCTTATGGTAATGGGTGAAAAAACGATTTTTTTAAGGAGAAAACTGTATGGACGATGGCTGTAGTCCTTTATGGGGCTGTATGATTTTTATGCTGTTCGTAATGCTGAACGCGATTTTCCATGCATTTGGCAGCGCACTGTCAAATGTCCGGGAGAGCGAAGTTGAAAAACAGGCAGAGGAAGGAAACAAAAAGGCAAAAGAACTTCTGGAACTGCTTGATCATCCCGGCAGATTTCAGGATTCCGCGCATGCGGTATCAACACTGCTTGGAATTATAACCGGATACATAGGAATTGGCGTTGTTGTAAAGTATGTGATGAATCTGCTTCTGGAATGGTCCGGACAGATTGGTATTCCTTTATATGTTTTACGGGCTGTACTTGTGGTGGCAGTACTGATCGGTACGATCGTGATACTTCTGGCATTCGGCTATCTGGTGCCGAAAAAGCTGGGAAAACACCATCCGGAAAAAACAGTATTCCGCTATTATGGGATAGTAAAAATAATTATGGTGCTTTTTGCACCCGTGTTATGGCTGATCCGCCTTCTCTCGAATCTGGTGATCCGTATCTTTGGCATCGATCCCCATCGGAAAGAGGATGAAGTTACGGAAGAAGAGATCATATCGATGGTGGATGAGGCGCATGAGCAGGGTGTGATCCAGGAAAACGAAGCGGAGATGATTCAGAATATCTTTGAATTTGGTGAGACAGTAGCACGGGATATTATGACCCATCGAAAAAATATCGTTGCCTTGGATGGTGATCTGTTTCTGGAAGATGCTCTGAAGATCATGCTGGAAGAAAGTTATTCCAGATATCCGGTATATCAGGGGGATATTGATAATATTATCGGTATCATACATCTGAAAGATGCCATGAAACAGATGACTTTTAAACAGATGGGACATATTGCCGTCTGTGATGTTCCGGATCTGGTCCGCAAAGTGGAGGTCATTCCGGAAACCAGAAATATTGACAGTGTTTTTCAGTACATGCAGACGAAAAAAGCCCACATGGTTATCGTTGTGGACGAATACGGCCAGACGGCCGGTCTGGTGGCCATGGAAGATATACTGGAAGAAATCGTCGGCAATATTCAGGATGAATATGACGATGAGGAAGAATTTATTGTGCATCAGTTTGACGACAGCATTCTGATGGACGGGCTGACGCCGCTGGAGCTGGTCGGCGAGGTGCTTCACGTTGATTTTGAAAATGAGGAATGTGAAACACTGAATGGTTATTTAACGTATCTGCTGGATCATGTCCCCAATGAAGAAGACCAGGAGGTCTGTGCAAAGGGATTTTCATTCCAGATACTGAAGGTAGAAAAACATATTATTAAAAAAGTCCGGGTAGAAAAGTTAACGGATGAGGAAAAGGGAGAAGAATTATGTCAGGACATTCAAAATTCGCAAACATAAAACACAAGAAAGAGAAAAACGATGCAAAAAAAGGTAAGATCTTTACCATCATCGGACGTGAAATCGCAGTTGCGGTAAAAGAGGGCGGTCCGGATCCGGCAAACAACCGTAAACTCCGTGATGTAATTGCAAAAGCAAAAGCAAACAACATGCCCAATGATACCATTGACCGTGGAATCAAAAAAGCAACCGGCGATGCAAATGCTGCAAATTACGAATATATTACTTATGAGGGATATGGTCCGAATGGCATCGCAATTATCGTGGATACCCTGACCGACAACAGAAACCGTACGGCTGCCAATGTGAGAAGTGCGTTCACAAAAGGAAACGGAAACATCGGAACACAGGGCTGCGTATCTTTTATGTTTGACAAAAAAGGCCAGATCATCATCGACAAAGAAGAGTGTGAGATGGATGCGGACGAACTTATGATGATGGCTCTGGATGCGGGCGCAGAAGATTTTGCAGAAGAAGAGGACAGTTTTGAAATCGTGACAGATCCGGATGATTTTCAGGCTGTTTACGATGCACTGGAAGCAGAAGGCATTGTTATGGCAAGTGCAGAAGTAACCATGATTCCGCAGACTTATGTGGAACTGACATCGGAAGATGATATTAAAAATATCAGAAAAACACTGGATCTGCTGGATGATGATGACGATGTTCAGAACGTATATCACAACTGGTCCGAGGATGAGGAAGCGTAAATGTCTGTTTTAGAAGCTATATTGCTTGGTATCGTACAGGGTCTGACCGAATTTCTGCCGGTGAGCAGTTCCGGTCATCTTGCCATCTTCGAGCAGCTTCTCGGTGTAGACACAAGTGGTGGTATTTTATTTGATGTATTGCTTCATTTCGGAACGCTTGGGGCTGTTGTCCTGGTGTTCCGGAAAGATTTAGTTCGTCTTGTACTTGAGACAATCCGGATTATTCACGATCTGTGGTATAATCTGGTCACATTGTTCCATAATCTGCGGGACGGAGAAGAACGCCGTTATCGGAAAATCATTGACAATAATTATCGGAAATTTGTCGTAATGATCCTTGCTGCGACCCTTCCGACTGCCGTGATCGGGTATCTGATGCGCGGCGTCGCTGCTGCAGTTTCCGCAACGCTTCTTTTTCCGGCACTGGGGCTTCTGATTACAGGGGTTCTGCTGCTGGTAGTCGATTATGTGGAAACCGGGAAAAAGATTCCGAAGGATGTTCCCATCTGGAATGCTTTTATCATTGGAGCCTGTCAGGGTATTGCGGCGTTTCCTGGTATATCCCGTTCCGGGACAACGATCACGGCATGTCTGCTTTGTGGGTTTAACCGCAAGTTCGCAGTAAAGTTTTCGTTTATCATGTCCATCCCGGCTATTATTGGTGCGATGATTCTGGAAATAAAAGGTGCAGTGGGAAGTACGGCAGTAACCGGTTCGTTTGTATTATGCAGTATGGCAGGCATGATTGTGGCCGGCGTTGTGGGCTTTTTGGCCATTAAGACCATGCTGTCCATGGTGCAGAAAAAGAAACTGCGCGTTTTTGCATATTATTGTTTTATTGTAGGAATTGCTGCTATTGTGGGCAGTTTCCTTTTGTAGGATTTAGGGGGAGTCATTTTATGGCAGGAGCCAGAAATAGGAAAAAGAAAAAGGAAAAGCAGGATAACGGATTAAACAGAGAGATAACAGTATGCATTATCTTTGCGGCATCGATTTTACTTTGCATCAGCAACTTTGGAATCGGCGGAGTTATAGGCAATGGAATCAGCAGTTTTTTCTTTGGCATGTTTGGTTTCCTGGCGTACATATTTCCTGTGCTGCTTTTTCTTGGAGCTGCTTTTAAGATCGCAAACAAGGATAATCCGTCTGTTGTGCGCAAACTGGTGGGATGCGCACTTTTCTTCGTTTTTCTGAGTGCTTTTATTCAGCTGCTCATGGGCGGATATGAGAAAGGAACACCGCTGGCAGATTTTTATATTCTGTCTTCCCAGGCTAAGAATGGAGGCGGTATTCTGGGCGGTATTCTGGTGTCGGCGGCCGGTTATGCTTTTGGTACAGTGGGAGCGTATGTGATCTCTGTTATTGGAATGATCATCGGTGCCATTGTTATGACACAGCGTCCGCTTATTTCTCAGTTCAAAGATAAGAGTGCCTCGATTTATCGTGAGGCAAAAAATGAACAGAAAAAATGGAAAGAAGAACGCAAACAGGCACCGAAAAAAGAACGTCAGATCAAAGCGAAGAATCCAAGACAGATGAAGCTGAGCAATCTGGAACTGGAAAAACCGGCGCGTGAATCAAAAAGTGTGCTGCCGGAGTTTATGATCAGCCGCGGGGAGCGCAATGAAAAAAATGAGGCAGAAAAGAATGGGGCGGCTGCTTCAGAAATGAAAGCGGATACAGAGACAAAAACTCCGGAAATCGTGATTGAACGGGCTTCTTTTGAAGAAAATGTTCCGGAAAAAGCAGTGACCGGAGATGAGAAAAGGGGCAGTGCTTCAGAAAATGAGTCATCTCAGGTTGGTGAATTAAAGCCGGTGGAATCGGCTGCGGAGCTGGAACAGCAGGCCGGCACGGAGACTGCGGCTGTTCCCGGACACAGTCTGAAAAATCCAAAATCTTCCAAAGAAGAAATTGAAAATAATATTCACGACATAAAAAAAGAAATTCATACAAAAACGAAAAAACCGAAAAAGACATACAAGTTTCCGCCGCTGTCTCTGCTGAAAGCCGGAACCCGCCAGAAAGGTGATTCCGATGCGCATCTTCGTAAGACAGCCGCAAAGCTTCAGGATACATTCCGCAGTTTTGGCGTCAATGTTACGGTGACAAATGCCAGCTGCGGACCTACGGTAACCAGATATGAACTTCAGCCGGAGCAGGGTGTGAAGGTAAGTAAAATCGTCAGTCTGTCCGACGATATCAAACTGAATCTGGCCGCCGCCGATATTCGAATCGAAGCTCCGATTCCGGGAAAAGCAGCAGTTGGCATTGAGGTGCCCAACGAGGAAAATTCTGCTGTTATGCTGCGTGAACTGCTGCAGTCGGATGCCTTTGCCCATTCCAAAGCGGCACTTCCCTTTGCTGTGGGTAAAGATATTGCAGGAAAAGCAATTGTGGCGGATATTGCAAAGATGCCGCATGTTCTGATCGCAGGCGCTACCGGTTCGGGAAAATCGGTCTGCATCAATACGCTGATCGTAAGTCTGCTTTATAAATCACATCCGGATGATGTGAAACTGATCATGATTGATCCGAAAGTGGTGGAACTGAGCGTTTATAACGGCATTCCTCACCTTCTGATTCCGGTTGTTACTGATCCGAAGAAAGCGGCAGGAGCGCTGAACTGGGCAGTTGCGGAAATGATGGAGCGTTACAATACATTTGCCGATTTTAATGTGCGTGATATTGTAAGCTACAATGAAAAAGCCCAGATGATGATTGACGATCCTCAGATACCGGAAGAGAACAAACCGAAAAAGATGCCCCAGATCGTGATCATTGTGGACGAGCTTGCGGACCTTATGATGGTCGCTCCGGGCGAAGTGGAAGATGCCATCTGCCGTCTGGCCCAGCTGGCAAGGGCAGCAGGTCTCCATCTGGTCATTGCGACCCAGAGACCGTCCGTAAATGTTATTACGGGCCTGATCAAGGCAAATATGCCGTCCCGAATCGCATTTGCCGTGTCATCCGGTGTGGATTCACGAACGATCCTGGATATGAACGGAGCGGAAAAACTGCTGGGAAAAGGAGATATGCTTTTCTTCCCGCAGGGCTATTCGAAACCGGTCAGACTGCAGGGTGCCCTTGTGACCGACAAAGAAGTTTCCGAAGTTGTTAAATTTTTATCTTCACAATCGGACGAAGTAGTGTATAATACTGAGATAGAAAGCAGGATAAACAGCGCCAATTCAGGCGCTTCAGCCGGAGCCGCCGGTACAGGAAATGAGCGGGATGCTTATTTTGCAGATGCGGGCCGGTTCATTATTGAAAAAGACAAGGCTTCCATCGGCATGCTTCAGCGCATGTTCAAGATTGGTTTTAACCGTGCAGCCAGAATCATGGATCAGCTGTGCGAAGCCGGCGTGGTCGGTGAGGAAGAGGGCACAAAACCAAGAAAAGTGCTGATGTCAATGGAGCAGTTTGAACAGGTGATTGAAGAATTACTGTAATTTGGTCCCTGTCCATAGAAAGAGGTAAGTTATGAAATGTCAGAAATGCGGCAAAGACATTCCTGATGGTGAACTTATATGCGTAGAATGCGGCGCGGAAGTACAGCTTGTTCCGGATTACAATTCCATAGAGTATATGATGCAATGTCGTGATAATCAGGAAGAGAAGGAAAAAGAGTACGAGAAAACAGTTGACCGCAAGATGCGCAAAAAGTATAAAAAGAAAAAGAAGAAAAAACATCCGGTTCTGATCGGGATGGGAATTCTGTCCATGACTGCAGTTCTTGGGCTTCTGATTGCCTATCTGATCTGGGATAAAAATCATAATTCTTTTGAGTATCAATACGAAAAGGCTGTTGAGGCGTTTCAGAATCAGGATTATGAGCGTGCATCCGGATATGTGGAGCGCGCCATTTATCTGAATCCGGATCATGTTGAGGCAGAACTTTTGTCGGTAGAGATCATACTTGCTTCCGGCGACGAAAGTCTGGCGATCGAATCCCTGAAGGCAGTTGTCTACAATCATCCGGACAGTGAAGCGGCATATGCAAAACTGATCACTTTATATGAAAAAAGACAGGATACAGCGTCCATACAGGCTCTTATGGAAAAATGTGAAAACGAATCCGTAAAAGAGGCATTTTCGGAATACATTTGCGCGGACCCCGTGTTTGTTACCGGAGAGGGCAATTACACATCCCTGACGGAGATTGAGATTCAGGCAGAGGAAGGAACGGTATATTATACAACAGACGGAACCATACCGGATCAGCAGAGTCAAGTATACAGCGGCCCCTTTGCTCTTCCGGAAGGAAGGACCACGGTGCGTGCCGTGGCATACAACGAAAAGGGAATTGCCAGCAATGTAATCTCATGCAGTTATACCCTTACCCTGGAGACACCGGATCCGCCGGCGGTCAGTCCGGATTCGGGCGTTTATGAAAAGGGCAGTAAGATCACCGTAACCGTTCCGGCGGGATGTACTGCATATTATGTGTTTGATAAAGCTGCAGATAAAAACTGCAATTTGTATACAGAACCTGTTTCCATGTTAAATGGTGAACATATATTCAGTGTTGTGCTTGTGAATGAAAATGGTAAACAGAGTTATCCGACTACGGTAACCTATGTGGCTGAATAGAGCGGATAAAAAAAGCAGAGGAGGACATTATGTACAAAATTAAAAAAGCAGAGAAACTTAACGATATCATCTACAAGATGGTCGTTGAGGCTCCGAGAGTGGCAAAACATTGCGAACCTGGTCAGTTCGTTATTGTGAAAATTGATGAGGTTGGCGAGAGAATTCCGCTTACAATCTGTGACTACGACCGCGAGGAAGGAACCGTTACGATCGTGTTCCAGCCGATCGGTGCTTCCACAGAGCGTATGAAAGCGCTTCAGACCGGTGATTCTTTTGAAGATTTCGTTGGACCGCTGGGCAAACCGTCTGAGCTGGTAACGGACGATTTTGAAGAAGTAAAAAATAAAAAAGTTCTTTTCGTTGCCGGTGGTGTCGGTACCGCACCGGTATATCCGCAGGTAAAATGGCTGCACGAGCACGGCATTGGCGCTGATGTTATCGTTGGTGCAAAGACAAAAGACCTTCTGATCCTGGAAGATGAGATGAAAGCAGTTGCTGAAAATCTGTACATCACAACCGACGACGGTTCTTATGTGAGAAAAGGTCTTGTAACCGATGTAATTGTAGATCTGGTAGAAAATCAGGGCAAAAAATATGACCTCGTAGTTGCGATCGGTCCGATGATCATGATGAAATTTGCATGTCTGACCACAAAGAAACTGGGTCTTCCGACCATCGTCAGCATGAACCCGATCATGGTAGACGGAACCGGTATGTGTGGTGCATGTCGTCTGACCGTAGGCGATGAAATCAAATTTGCATGTGTGGATGGTCCGGAATTTGACGGACATCTGATCAATTTTGATGAAGCAATGAAGAGACAGCAGATGTATAAGACAGAAGAAGGAAGAGCAATCCTGAAACTGCGTGAAGGCGATACCCATCACGGCGGATGCGGAAACTGCGGAGGTGACGAATAATGGCAGATGTATTAAAGAAAGTTCCTGTAAGAGAGCAGGATCCGAAAGTACGTGCAACAAACTTTGATGAAGTTTGTCTTGGATATAACAAAGAAGAGGCGATGGAAGAAGCTTCCCGCTGTATCAACTGTAAAAATGCAAAATGTGTAACCGGATGTCCGGTTAATATCAATATCCCGGGATTCATTCAGAAAGTAAAAGAAGGTGAATTTGAAGAAGCGTTCAAGATCATCGGTGAATCCAGTGCCCTTCCGGCTGTATGCGGTCGTGTATGTCCGCAGGAAAGCCAGTGTGAAGGAAAATGTATCCGCGGCGTCAAAGGCGAAGCAATCTCCATCGGTAAACTGGAACGTTTCGTGGCGGACTGGGCAAAAGAAAACGGTATCAAACCGGTTGCTCCGGAAAAAACCAACGGACACAAAGTAGCTGTTATCGGTTCCGGCCCTGCAGGTCTGACCTGTGCCGGTGATCTGGCAAAACTTGGCTATGAAGTAACTATTTTTGAAGCATTACATAAAACCGGCGGTGTACTTGTATATGGTATTCCGGAATTCCGTCTTCCGAAAGACAAAGTCGTAGCAGCTGAAGTGGAAAACGTAAAAGCACTTGGCGTAAAAATCGAGACAGACGTTATCATCGGTAAATCCACAACTATCGATGCACTGATGAAAGAAGAAGGTTTCGAAGCGGTATTTATCGGTTCCGGTGCAGGTCTTCCCATGTTCATGGGAATCCCGGGTGAAAATGCAAACGGTGTATTCTCCGCAAACGAATATCTGACCCGTAACAACCTGATGAAAGCATTCCGCGACGATTACGATACACCGATCTTCCGCGGCAAAAAAGTTGCTGTTGTCGGCGGCGGTAACGTAGCTATGGATGCTGCAAGAACAGCACTGCGTCTCGGTGCAGAAGTACATATCATCTACCGACGCAGTGAAGCAGAACTTCCGGCCCGGGCAGAAGAAGTACATCATGCAAAAGAAGAAGGCGTAATCTTTGACCTTCTGACCAACCCGGTTGAAATCCTTACCGATGAAAACGAATGGGTAAAAGGCATCAAGCTGGTTAAGATGGAACTTGGCGAACCGGATGCTTCCGGAAGAAGAAGACCGGTTGAAGTTCCGGGTTCTGAATATGAGATCGAAGTTGATACCGTAATCATGTCTCTTGGTACATCACCGAACCCGTTGATCTCCTCAACGACCATCGGTCTTGACACAAACAAGAGAAAATGTATCGTTGCAGATGAAGAGTTCGGTCAGACATCCAAAGAGGGTGTATTTGCCGGCGGTGATGCGGTAACAGGCGCAGCAACCGTAATCCTTGCTATGGGTGCAGGAAAAGCAGGCGCAAAAGGTATTCACGAATATCTGTCAAATAAATAATTCAGGAGAGGCAACATGGTACATCATATTGTAATGTGGAAATTCAAACCGGAGATTGGGGACGAGCAGAAACCCGCATTAAAAGCTGCCATGGAAGAAAATCTGAAAAGTCTGGTGGGACAGGTTCCGGGTCTTTTGACCGCTGAATTTGTATCACAGCCGATTTCATCCAGTACCCATGACATGGCTTTGGTGACCACACTGGAAAAAGCAGAAGATATTGCGGTATATGCAAAACATCCTGCGCATGTACATGTGGCAGATACATATGTGAGACCATATGTATGCGAACGTGCATGTCTTGATTATGAATAAAAAGTAAATGGATGGGGGTGCCGTTAAGATGCGGCATCCCCTATTGCGTTGCTTTTATCTGTAAATGAAAATCAAAGCGCCGTCTTCTTATGGTCTGAAATCGGCGCTTTTTAAAAGTAAAAAGTACAGATGTACATAAGAATATTATGTATACCTGATGCTGTAAAAGGTAAATAATAGGGGATTTATGAAAATTACAGTTTTGTGTGTGGGAAAAATTAAAGAAAAATATCTCAGAGACGGAATCGGAGAATATGCAAAGCGTCTCGGAAGATACTGTAAGCTGGAATTTGTGGAAGTGCCGGATGAAAAGACTCCGGATGGAGCTTCCGGGACTGTGGAACTTCAGATCAAGAAGACTGAGGGAGAAAAGCTGCTGAAACACATGAAGGACGGGGATTATGTAATTGCACTGGCCATTGACGGGAAGATGCTGGATTCCGTGGAGTTTGCAAAAAAAATGGATACTCTTGGGGTTCAGGGAGTCAGTCATGTGGTCTTTGTCATTGGCGGTTCACTTGGACTTTCGGATGAGGTGCTGAAACGTGCGGATTATAAACTGAGTTTTTCAAAAATGACATTCCCCCATCAGCTGATGCGGATGGTTTTGCTGGAGCAGATTTATCGCGGATACCGGATCAATACGAACAGCCCTTATCATAAATAATGCAACGGTATCAATGGCTTTTTTGCTGTACAAGATTAAAATTATGAGCTATAATTATAAGTATTCTATGCAAGGGGGCGTTCAAATGAAAACAATCGTAAAGAAGTACAATGAAACCAGTCTGATTCTTCGTATTGTAATTGGACTTATCATCGGTACTCTGCTTGGCGTTTTTCTGCCGCAGGCTGCCGTTGTTTCTCTTTTCGGAGAACTCTTTGTAGGTGCGCTGAAAGCAATTGCACCGATTCTGGTATTTATTCTCGTTATCAGTTCACTGGCCAAAACCGGAAAAGGCATCGGTAAAAAATTCCGTACCGTTATTTTTCTTTATATGCTGAGTACTTTTCTGGCTGCCGTTGTGGCGGTAATCGGAAGTTTCCTGTTCCCGGTTACCCTGAAACTGACGGAGGCTGTAAATGATGCCGCACCGCCAAGCGGTATCGGTGAGGTTCTTGGCAATCTTCTGAACAACATGGTTTCCAACCCGGTAAGTGCACTTATGAATGCGAATTATGTGGGTATTTTGACATGGGCTGTTATTTTCGGAATCGCATTAAAAAACATTGCTTCTGAAAATACAAAAAATCTGTTGACGGAATTTTCCGATGCAGTTTCCACGGCAGTCCGCTGGATCATCAATCTTGCTCCCTTTGGTATCATGGGGCTGGTATTTGATTCTGTCTCAGAAAATGGTCTTGCTATTTTTTCGGACTATGGAAAATTGCTGCTGGTTCTGGTTGGATGTATGCTGGCAGTTGCATTGATCGTGGATCCGATGATCGCGGGAATTGCATTGAAGAGGAATCCATACCCGCTTGTGTTCCGCTGTTTTAAAGAGAGTGGTCTGACCGCGTTCTTTACCAGAAGTTCTGCAGCGAACATTCCGGTTAACATGGCACTCTGTGAAAAGCTGGGTCTTGACAAGGATATGTATTCCGTATCCATTCCCCTTGGGGCAACCATCAACATGGACGGCGCTGCGATCACCATTACGGTAATGTCACTGGCTGCAGCACATACGATGGGAATTGCGGTTGATTTCCCGTCTGCAATTGTCCTGAGCTTCCTGGCAACACTGGGTGCGTGCGGTGCATCCGGTGTGGCTGGCGGTTCCCTGCTTCTGATTCCGATGGCCTGCTCTCTGTTCGGCATCAGCAACGATATTGCAATGCAGGTTGTAGGAGTAGGATTTATCATTGGAGTTATTCAGGATTCACTTGAGACAGCGATCAATTCTTCCGGTGACGTTCTGTTCGCGGCAACTGCGGAATACAGGGAGTGGATCAAAGAGGGAAGAGAAGTAAAATTTTAAGCAAAAAATCAGCTCCGGGGCCATATCTTTTGCAGATGATGCAAAAATATTGCCCCGGAGAAATACAGTTTAAAGAAAAAAACATTAGGGAGAGTTTTAATATGATTTACAACAATGTTCTTGAGGCTATGGGACATACGCCTATTATTCAGCTGAATCGAATGAATGATCCGGAGGCTGCGCGCGTACTGGTCAAGTTTGAGGGACTGAATGTGGGTGGTTCCATTAAAACAAGAACCGCTTACAACATGATCTTGAAAGCGGAGGAAGACGGCATTCTCAAACCGGATTCCATTATCGTAGAGCCGACCAGCGGAAACCAGGGAATCGGTCTTGCTCTTGTGGGTGCGGTCAAAGGATATGAGACCATCATTATTATGCCGGATTCTGTAAGCAGAGAACGTAAGATGCTGGTGGAACACTACGGTGCAAAAGTGATTCTGATCCACGATGCGGGAAACATCGGTGACTGCATCGAGGAATGTCTGCAGACTGCAAAGCGTATGGCGGCTGAAAATCCACGCGTATTTGTACCGCAGCAGTTCGAAAACCAGGCGAATCCCATGGTGCACCGCCACCATACCGGACTTGAGATCCTGGAACAGGTTGCGGGACCAATCGACGGATTCTGTTCCGGCATCGGAACCGGCGGAAGTATTACCGGAATCGGTGAGACCCTGAAAGCGCTGAATCCGGATATGGAAATCTGGGCTGTTGAACCGGAAAATGCAGCAATTCTGGCTGGTGGAACCATTGGCACACATATTCAGATGGGGATTGGCGACGGGGTTGTGCCGGATGTCCTGAATCAGCAGATTTACGATGATATTTACATCGTTACAGATGAAGAGGCCCTTCAGACAGCAAAGGATCTGGCCCGTCTGGAAGGTCTCATGTGCGGTATCTCCAGCGGCACCAATGTTGCGGCTGCGCTCAAAATGGCGAAAAAGCTTGGAAAAGGCAAAACGGTGGTAACCATCCTTCCGGATACGGCAGAACGCTATTTTTCAACACCATTATTTGAGGAAGATTAAGAGACAGAGCCAACAGAAAAGACATAAATGGTCTGTGCTGGATGAATGAGGAGATATTATGAAAGAACTTGGTCTGACAATGGAGGGAAAACCTATGGAAATCGACCGGATTGAATCCTTTGTGGCGAAACATCCGATCTATCAGTACAGTATTGTTCCGGTATCTGAAATTCCATTTTCCGAAAATGTTAGAGAAATATGTAAAAATGAGTGTAACCGTTATGGAAAAAGCTGGTCCTGCCCGCCGGCTGTGGGTACGGTAGAGGAATGCAGGGAACGCTGCATGCAGTACAAACTGGCACTTGTTTTTTCAACGGTTGCGGAAACCGGTGATGCTTACGATTTTGATTCTGTTCTGCACACGAACGCAGAACATGAGGATATTACGTTAAGGATCGTGGATCGCATTGAAAAAGACGGAAATCAGGTACTGGCGCTGTCCAGCAATTCCTGTGCGCTCTGCCATGACTGCAACTATCCAAATGGAACGTGCCGTTTTCCGCACCATATGCATCCCTGTATTGAGAGTTATGGAATTGTGGTGGCGCCCCTTTTGGAAAAACTGGGTATGGATTACGCCATCAGTGAAAAACAGGTGCTTTGGTTTAGCATACTATTTATTTCTTAAACATATAATCAATCAATAAAATACGCGAGGTATATGTTGGAATTGCCCGTGTCATACGATTTCAAAGAGGCTACTTTCAAACTGAGGGGACGTCGCAGTGTTTATATAGAGAATTACCGTAAAATTACGGAATACACCTGTGAGCACGTGGCGCTCCTCACGAAAGCGGGGCCTGTTCACATCTACGGACAGAATCTGTCCATTTCCTACTACACAGTTGAAGATATGAAAATAGAGGGGACAATCTCAAAAATCTGCTTCGGAGAATAATGGGGGTGATCCTGTTTATAACCGTGTACGCAATTTTTTCATGGGCTATTATCGCATAAGAACCTGTGGGATGGACAACAAGAGATTATGGAATATGTGTGCCTATCACGGCGTCGATATCTGGAATCTTGAATTCAGGGAAGAATCCTATTTTTTATCCATATCAAAGAAAAATCTTGGTGTTTTTACCGAACTGGTCAAAAAAACAGATGTGAAATACGAGCTGGTGTCAGAACACGGATTTCCGTATCTGCTGGAACGTTTCCGGAAAAATATTACTTTTTTTTTGGGAATTGGGGCTGCGCTGGGGCTGATGATCGGTTTGTCCCAGTTTATCTGGAGCATACAGATTGTGGGAAATACGGGGTACGGAGATGAGGAGCTTCTTCGTTTTATGAAGACCCGGAATGTGGCCCATGGTATGTGGAAACAAAAAGTGGCCTGTTCGGAACTGGCGGCATCTCTTCGTGAGTATTTTCCAAATATCACCTGGGTCACAGTCAAGATCCAAGGGACGAATCTGGTGGTGGAGATGAAGGAAAATATACTGGATTCGGATCGGCTTTCTTCGGAAACAGAATCTGCGGATGAAAGCGGAAATCAGGCGCAGAGCCAGGTTTCCGAGGACGACGGGGATCCAGATGCGCAGACGGATGCAGCAGAGGTGCCAAGCAATCTGGTCGCCGAGAAGGACGGAGTGATTGTTCAGATGATCACAAGAAGCGGTGTGCCCCTGGTGACACCGGGTACGGAATGCAAAAAAGGTGATGTGCTGGTAGAAGGCGTTGTTCCGATCTATAACGACAGCAAAGAAGTGGTACGTTATGAATATGTGGAAGCAGATGCGGATATTTCGATTCAGACCACATACGCCTATTATGATGAATTTGACCGGAATTATGAAAATGCGGTTTATGACCATTCCGAGTTTCGTTACTTTCTGCAGGTGGGAAAATGGAAGATCGGAAAATCTGCCGAAAAAGCGGCGGAAGATGAAAATTTATCAAAAATGGAGCTTGGGGAGTACCATCAATTGACGCTGACCGACACTTTTTTGCTCCCGGTGTATTATGGAACGGAAGAAGAACGGATTTATCAGATCCGTGATGCCGTCTATACGGAAGAAGAGTGTGAAGATCTGGCAAATGCCCGGCTGAACCGCTTTCTTTCCGATTTGGAGAAAAAAGGGGTTCAAATATATGAAAATAATGTTAAAATAGTAATGTCTGATGCAAAATGTATCATAAAAGGAGAAATACTTGTGGTGGAGCGCGCATTTCGGAAAGAACCTTTTTCGCCGGGTGCATATCTCACAGCACAGCTTCAGGAGGAATAAATGAGCAGTATCGTAGAAGCAATACTTGATGTGCCGGCAGAGTATGCCGGTAATGTGTTTGGTCAATTTGACGAACACATGAAAAAAATTGAACGGACACTGAATGTCACCCTGATCGAAAGGGACGGCGTTTTAAAAATACTGGGAAGTCCGGCAGCTGCCCGGAAGGCCAAAAATATCGTGGAACAGCTGATTCTGCTGGCAAAACGGGGAAATACCATCAGCATGCAGAATGTGAATTATGCGCTGGCGCTGGCGGAAGAAGAAAAAGAAGATGCAATCGGGGAGATTGACCGGGATCTGATCTGTCACACCATAAACGGAAGACCGATCAAGCCAAAGACTCTGGGTCAGAAAAATTATGTGGATCAGATTCGAAGAAAAATGATCGTATTCGGAATCGGTCCTGCCGGTACGGGAAAGACCTATCTGGCCATGGCCATGGCCATCAAGGCTTTTAAAGACGGCGATGTGAGCCGGATCATTCTGACCAGGCCGGCCATCGAAGCCGGAGAGAAACTGGGCTTTCTGCCCGGTGATCTGCAGAGCAAAGTAGATCCCTATCTGCGGCCTTTGTATGATGCGCTGCATCAGATCATGGGTGCGGAAGCTTTTATGAAAAATATGGAAAAGGGACTGATCGAGGTGGCACCGCTTGCCTATATGAGAGGACGTACACTGGACAATGCCTTTATCATTCTGGATGAGGCGCAGAATACGACGCCTGCCCAGATGAAAATGTTTTTGACCCGTATCGGGTTCGGCTCCAAAGTCATTATTACCGGTGACCTTTCCCAGAAAGATTTGCCGGGAGGCGCAAAATCAGGTCTGGATGTGGCAATGCAGGTTCTGAAAAATGTCAGTGAGCTGTCTTTTTGTGAGCTGACCAGCAAGGATGTGGTGCGGCATCCGCTGGTTCAGAAGATTGTACAGGCTTATGATGCCTATGAAAAGCAGGCGAAAACAACAAAAAATCGAAAAACAAGAGGTACGACATGACCATACATTTAGAAAATGAATACGAAGAATCATCTCTGTCGGAAATTTTTGACTTTGATTATGAGAAAGTGGCGGAAGCGGTTGTGGTTCAGGCGCTTGATCAGGAAAAATGTCCTTACGAGGCAAGTGTGGAGATTCTGATTACTTCGGATGAGGAAATACATCGCCTGAACATGGAACACAGAGGAATCGACCGTCCTACGGATGTGTTGTCTTTTCCGATGATTGATTTTGAAACGCCGGCTGCATATGATTTTCTGGAAGAGGAATCCTCTGATTTTTACTTTGATCCGGACAGCGGTGAGCTCTTGCTCGGCGATATGGTGTTATCGGTGCCGCGTATTGTGGCTCAGGCACAGGAATATGGCCACAGCAGAAAGCGGGAATATGCATTTCTGATTGCCCATAGTATGCTTCATCTGCTGGGATATGACCATATGGAGCCGGAAGAGGCGGCTCTGATGGAAAGAAAGCAGACGGAAATTCTGGATGCGCTGAAAATATACCGCGAAGGAGAGGCATAAATGAAGAAAACGATTACGACACTTTTGCTTTTTGCGGTGTGCGGTATGCTGTTTGTGGGATGTCGGAAAAAGGATGAAGTGACGCAGGAACCGACTGTGACGGAAACGCCTGTTCCGACGGAGACTGGGACGCCCACACCCACACCGGAAGAAATCGTTGAAGCGGAAGTGGTTCAGGAAGAACCGATTCCGGAGGGAATGGTAAAGAGCTATCTGAGTGGTGAATATGTAACTGCGGAAGTGGGAAGACGGCGGCCGGTAGCGGTTATGATCAACAATGTGGAAGCCGCTTTGCCGTCTGCGGGAATTTCACAGGCGGATGTGTTTTACGAGGCACCGGTGGAAGGTGCGCTGACCAGAGTGATGGCCATTTTTGAAAATTATGATGGCCTTGAAAAAATTGGTTCGGTGCGCAGCTGCCGTGACTATTTTCTGGATTATGCCATGGGGTTTGATGCGATTTACGTGCATTACGGACAGGCGGCATATGCACTTCCCTATTTTGAACTGCCTCAGATCAATAATATCAGTGGTCTGGCGTATTATGGTGATCAGGTATTTTATCGGACCAATGACAGACCTTCCCCCCACAATGCCTATACAGGTGCGGAATTGATCGAAGAGGCAATCGACATCTGCGGTTACAGTCAGGAATATCCGGAGGATTATCAGCCCCAGTTCACATTTGCCTGGGTCGGCGAAGAGGTATATCTGGAAAACGGAAGTGATGCAAATCTGATCAGACCGGGATATATGTTCAACGCACCATGGTTTGAATATAACGAAGCAGAAGGTGTCTACTACCGCTATCAGTATGAGGAACCGCATATTGATGAGACCACCGGGGAGCAGCTGAAAGTGAAAAATATCATTATTCAGTACACAGGTTGGGAAAACTATGATGAAAACGGCTATCTGAACCTGTATGCCGGTGAAGGCGGTGCCTGCAAATTTATCACAAACGGAAAAGTGATCGACGGAACCTGGAAACGCCTCTATGAATGGGGTCCGGAAAAATATTATGACTCCGAGGGAAATGAGATCACTTTAAATACAGGAAAAACCTGGATCTGTGTTGTGCAGGATACGTATGCAGATGACGTGCAGATTTCCTGACGGCAGACAAAATTAAGAAAAAAGTAAGTATTGGAGAACAAAAATGGATGAGATGAAAATCGGAAGAATCAACGAACTGGCACGCAAGTCAAAAGCAGAAGGGCTGACTCCCGAGGAGAAGGAAGAACAGCAGAAACTGCGTCAGGAATACATTGCTGCATTTCGTATGAACATGCGTACACAGCTGAATCGGATCGATGTTGTAGAACCGGATGGTTCCATTGTGAATCTGGGTGAAAAATATGACAGACAAAAAAAGCATTAGAAAAGAGATTTTTAAAAGAAGAAAAGAAGCAGACCCGGAAAAACTGACAGAAAAAAGTGAGATCATCTGTGATAAGGTTATGGGACTGGATGCGTTTCAGAACAGTGATACTGTTTTTGTGTACGTTGATTTTAAACGTGAAGTGGAGACGAAGAAAATCATAGAGACGGCCTGGAGCATGGGAAAAAAGGTGGCGGCTCCCCGGGTGGAAGGCAGAGATATGTGTTTTTACCTGATCCAGCGGATGGATCAGCTGGAGCCGGGATATTTTGAGATTCCGGAACCAACCACCGGTGTACCGGCAGAGGATGAAGAGGCGATTCTGATCGTTCCGGGTGTTGCCTTTGACCGCAATCGTCATCGTGCCGGTTATGGTCAGGGATTCTATGACCGGTATCTGGAAAAACATCCCCATCACAAAACAGTGGCAGTAGCCTTTGATTTTCAGATTGTGGATGAGGTGCCAAGTGAGCCGACGGATATCTGTCCCCAGATGGTAATTACGGAGTCTGAAATATATATGGAATAATTCAGAAAATCTGGCTGAGTGAGCCGGTTTTCTGAATATCAGAGCAGCGAAAAGACGATTTTAATTGAAATAACGGGAGGATGCTATGTTAGAGACAATTGGGAAAAAAGCCCGTGGGGCGGAACCTTTTATGAGAAATATGAAAACGGTCGACAAGAACAAAATCTTAAAGGCAGTCGGAGAACAGCTGGTGAAGGATGCGGCAGAGATTATCGCTGCAAATGAGCTGGATATGGAAAACGGAAGAAAAAATAATATGCCATCCGGTCTGCTGGACCGACTGATGCTGAATGAGGCACGTATCGCCGGTATGACAGAAGGGCTGAATCAGATTGCAGATCTGGATGACCCGATCGGCGAGATCGCGGGTATGAAACGCCGTCCCAACGGACTTCTGATCGGGCAGCAGAGAGTGCCGCTTGGCGTAATCGGCATTATTTATGAAGCGCGCCCGAATGTGACTGCAGATGCGTTTGGCCTCTGCTTTAAAACCGGAAATGTGGTTGTGCTGAAAGGCGGAAGTGATGCCATTCATTCCAACATGGCGATCGTAAAATCCATCCGTCAGGTATTAAAAGAATTTGGTGCCTGCGAGGATGCCGTTCAGCTGATCGAAGATACATCCAGAGAAACCACAACGGCATTTATGAAAATGAATCAGTATATCGACGTTCTGATTCCCCGCGGCGGAGCAGGACTGATCCGTGCGGTGGTAAACAACAGCACCATTCCGGTCATCGAGACCGGAACCGGTAACTGTCATATTTACGTGGATGAATCTGCGGATCTGGATATGGCAATTGATATTATTTTTAACGCAAAAACCCAGAGAATCGGCGTGTGCAATGCCTGCGAATCCCTTGTCGTACATAAAAACGTGATGGAAGCACTGCTCCCGGCACTGGAAAAACGGCTGAAGGAGAAAAACGTGGAGCTGCGCGGTGATGAGCTGGTGTGCGGTATTTTGCCGGATGCGGTAAAAGCCACTGAAGAAGACTGGGGAAAAGAATATCTGGATTATATTCTCTCCATTAAAACGGTTGATTCCATTGACCAGGCAATTGCCCATATCAATCGCTACAATACGAAACACTCCGAAGCGATCATTACGAAAGACTACGCCAATGCGCAGAAGTTTCTGAATGAAGTGGATGCTGCTGCCGTATATGTCAATGCATCCACCAGATTTACCGATGGATTTGAATTTGGATTTGGTGCGGAGATCGGCATCAGTACCCAGAAACTGCATGCAAGGGGGCCGATGGGGCTTACCGCATTGACAACGACCAAGTTTATCATTTACGGAGATGGTCAGATCCGTCCGTAAGAGCGTGTTATAAAATCATGAAATCCTGCATATAATGCTAACCAGAATGTAACGACTCAGAAGGCTCCATTCACAAAATGCCAGAATATGTGTATGGAGCAGCAGACCAGGGGATGGGGGTATTTTATGCTGGAAGAACGAAATCAATATCCTACGTATGAAGAGATTCTCTCAGAGAGTGAAACACTTGCGAAAAAATATCCGGAATGTGTCATATTCCGGATCATTGGACAAAGTCACGACGATCGTCTGATACCCATGATCCGGATTGGAACCGGGACAGAAACTCTGATATGTACGGCCGGGATTCACGGAAGAGAGTCTGTGAATCCCGTTCTTTTGCTTAAAATAGCGGAAATATACTGCCACGCGTACCGATACAAGGATTATGTGGAAGGCTATTCCGTCTATGATCTTTTGAATCAGTATTCCATATGCATGATACCGCTGGTGAATCCGGACGGATATGAGATCGCACTGCGGGGATACGGGGCCATACATAATCCGATGCTCCGCCATATGTGCAAAATGAAGGCAATTCCTGCAAAAGAATGGAAGTTCAATGCCCGGGCGGTGGACCTGAACCGCAATTTTCCCAGCAAGACCTACATTCAGCAGCAGTTTTACGAATATCCTGCCAGTGAAAATGAGACACAGGCAGTCATGCGGATTTTTCAGGAATATGAGTCCATTGCCTATGTGGACTTTCATTCCCGGGGAAAAATCATATATTATTACCGTCATACCATGTCGTGGCGGTACAATCAGAACAGTCATAAGCTGGCAAAGGGCCTTCAGAAACTGTCTGACTATGAACTTGCAAAAAAGAATGAGGAAATCAGCACCGGTATGAGCGGCGGACATTCGGTGCATTACTATTCCGAGTACACAGGGCGGCCCGCCCTTACCATTGAAACGGTGGCGGACGAGGCCGAATTTCCGCTGGATTACCGGTATCTCCATGAGACGCTGGAGGAAATAAAGAGTATACCGCTGGGAATTTTGAAAATGGCTTGAAAGAAAAGTAGCAGGTTGGTATAATTGCATAAGAAAAGGAGACGTTATGGAAATACCAGTAAGAGAACCAGAAAGACAATATTATTTTATAGAAAAAGCAAAGGAAGAAGTGGCGCGTATAGCCGGACAGCTTGGGCGGCCGCTTACTTTTTGTGTGCAGACCTTCGGATGCCAGATGAATTCCAGAGATTCGGAAAAACTGGCCGGAATCCTGCGGGAAATCGGATATGTGGAGCAGGAAGATGAACATGCGGATTTTGTTATCTACAACACCTGTACAGTACGGGAAAATGCGAACCTTCGTGTTTACGGAAGACTTGGCTATCTGCATAATCTGAAAAAGAAAAATCCCCATATGATGATCGCACTGTGCGGATGTATGATGCAGGAGGCACACGTAGTAGAAAAATTAAAGAAGAGCTATCGCTTTGTGGATGTTATATTTGGAACCCATAATATTTACAAATTCGCCGAACTGCTTGCCACACGCTTTGAGACGGGAAAAATGGTAATCGATATCTGGAAAGATACCGACAAAATTGTGGAAAATCTGCCAAATGACCGGAAATATTCCTTCAAATCCGGCGTCAATATTATGTTTGGCTGCAACAATTTCTGCAGCTACTGTATCGTACCTTATGTAAGGGGCCGGGAACGAAGCCGTGATCCGGAGCAGATCGTGGCAGAGATCAGGCGTCTGGTGGCAGATGGCGTAGTGGAAGTCATGCTGCTTGGCCAGAATGTAAATTCCTATGGAAAAACGCTGGAGCATCCGATCACATTTGCCCAGCTCTTAAAACAGATTGAAGGGATTGAGGGCCTGCAGAGAATCCGCTTTATGACTTCTCATCCGAAAGATCTGTCCGATGAATTGATTGGGGTGATGGCAGAGAGCAAAAAGATCTGTCCCCATCTGCATTTGCCGGTACAGGCGGGAAGCAGTAAGATTTTAAAAGACATGAACCGCCGCTACACAAGGGAACAGTATCTGGCGCTGGTTGAAAGAATCCGAAAAGCCATACCGGATATTTCTCTGACCACCGATATCATCGTCGGTTTCCCGGGTGAGACAGAGGAAGATTTCCAGGATACCCTTTCTCTGGTGGAAGAAGTAAAATATGACAGTGCATTTACCTTTATTTACTCCAAGCGTACGGGAACACCGGCTGCCGCCATGGAAAATCAGGTACCGGAAGAAGTGGTAAAAGATCGTTTTGACCGTCTGCTTGCAAGGGTACAGGATATCGCCCGTACCGTCTGTGCAAGATTTGAGGGGCAGACACTGGATGCACTTGTGGAAGAATATAATGAAGAAAAACAGCTGGTAACCGGCCGTCTGGGCAGCAATCTGCTGGTCCATTTTCCGGGGGATGCCAGTCTGATCGGAAAGATCGTTCCGGTTTATCTGGAAGAATGCAAAGGATTTTATTACCTTGGACGCAGGGCGGAATAATTTCGCTGCCCTGTGAGAAAAGGCAGAACAGGAAGGTAGAAACAACGTGGCTTTATCACCAATGATGCAGGAGTATATGAAGACAAAAGAGGAATACAAAGACTGTATTCTCTTTTACCGTCTCGGAGATTTTTACGAGATGTTCTTCGAGGATGCTCTTACCGTAACAAAAGAACTTGAAATTACGCTGACAGGAAAAGACTGCGGACTGGAGGAACGGGCGCCCATGTGCGGTGTTCCTTATCATGCGGCAGAGACATATGTGAACCGGCTCATCGACCGGGGCTACAAAGTGGCCATCTGCGAACAGGTCAGTGACCCGAAAACAACGAAAGGACTGGTAAAGCGTGAAGTCGTGCGCGTGGTGACTCCGGGTACGAATATGAACGCCCAGTCTCTGGATGAATCAAAAAACAATTATCTCATGTCCATTGTTTATCTGGAAAATAATTACGGAATTGCCATTTCGGATATTTCCACCGGAATCTGTCTTGTGACAGAGGTGGACAAAGAGCGCAAGCTTCTGGACGAGATCAACAAATATGCTCCTTCGGAGATTATCTGCAACGAAGCCTTTTATATGAGCGGTGTGGATATGGATGACCTTCATCATCGGCTGGGCATCATGATATATTCTCTGGATGCATGGTATTTCGATGATGAACTGTGCATCCGCACTTTAAAGGATCACTTTAAAGTAAGTTCTATGGAAGGTCTGGGACTTAAGGATTATGAGGGCGGTATGATCGCTGCCGGCGCACTGTTCCAGTACCTGTTTGAAACCCAGAAAACATCCATGGACCATATGACCACCATCACACCTTATGTGACGGATCGATTTATGATGCTGGACAGTTCCACCAGACGAAATCTGGAACTGGTGGAGACCCTGCGTGAAAAGCAGAAAAGAGGAACCCTTTTATGGGTGCTGGATAAAACAAAAACAGCCATGGGTGCGAGAAAAATGCGTTCCATGGTGGAACAGCCCCTGATTGATAAGGAGCAGATCGAAGAGCGTCTCGATGCCATTCAGTCCATGAATAATGACGTAATTACCAGAGAAGAGATCCGGGAATATCTTCAGCCGGTCTACGATCTGGAGCGTCTGGTGAGCCGTATCAGCTACCAGTCGGCCAATCCCAGGGATCTGATCGCACTGAAAACATCCATGCGCATGCTGCCGCACATAAAGACCCAGCTGAAGAGTTTTAAAAAGTCAGATCTGCTGAACCGTCTGTATGAGGAACTGGATGATCTTGCTGATCTCTATGAAATCATTGACGCAGCAATCATCGAGGAACCGCCTCTGGCCATGAAAGAAGGCGGCATCATAAAAGACGGATACAACGAAGATGTGGACAATTACCGCCATGCCAAGACCGAGGGAAAATCCTGGCTGGCACAGCTGGAAGCGGAGGAACGGGAAAAGACAGGAATCCGCAACCTGAAAATTAAATACAATAAAGTGTTCGGTTATTATCTGGAAGTGACCAATTCCTTCAAAGATTTGGTGCCGGATTATTATATGAGAAAACAGACGCTGACCAATGCGGAGCGCTATATTACACCGCGGCTTAAAGAACTGGAAGATACGATTCTGGGAGCGGAAGATAAACTGTACGCTCTGGAATATGAACTTTTTGTTCAGGTGCGGAACAAAATAGCAAAAGAAATGATGCGTATTCAGAAAACCGCCCAGGCGGTTGCCATGGTGGATGTGATCGCATCCCTTTCTCTGGTGGCAGAACGCAATCATTTTGTGCGTCCGGCCATGAATACAAAAGGTGTCATCGATATCAAAAACGGCCGTCATCCGGTGGTGGAAAAAATGGTGGATAATGATATGTTTATTCCCAATGACACCTATCTGGACAACGGAGACAAACGGGTATCCATCATTACCGGACCGAACATGGCAGGTAAGTCTACTTATATGAGACAGGCTGCACTGATTGTGCTGATGGCGCAGATCGGTTCCTTTGTGCCGGCAGATTCGGCAAAGATCGGTATTGTGGACCGTATTTTTACCCGTGTCGGTGCTTCCGATGACCTTGCAAGCGGTCAGAGTACCTTTATGGTGGAGATGACCGAGGTGGCCAATATTCTGAGAAATGCAACAAGCCGCAGTCTGCTGATTCTGGATGAAATCGGCCGCGGTACCAGCACCTTTGACGGTCTGAGTATTGCGTGGGCAGTTGTGGAACATATCAGCAGCACCAAGCTTCTTGGGGCAAAAACCCTTTTTGCGACCCATTATCATGAACTGACCGAACTGGAAGGTAAAATTCCGGGCGTCAACAACTATTGTATCGCGGTCAAAGAGCGCGGCGATGACATCGTCTTTTTGCGTAAAATCGTACAGGGCGGTGCCGATAAGAGCTATGGTATTCAGGTGGCGAAGCTGGCCGGTGTACCGGATTCTGTCATCAACCGTGCCAAAGAGCTGGTGGAAGAGCTTTCGGATGCGGACATTACGGCAGCAGTTGCGGATCTGACCGCGCCGAAACAGAAAAAGAAAAAAGTACATTACGATCAGGTGGATCTGACCCAGATGTCCCTGTTTGATACGGTTCAGGATGACGATATTATCCGGGAACTCAGTGAACTGGATGTGGCCAATCTTACCCCGATCGAGGCCCTCAACACCATTTACCGTTTGCAGAATAAGATTAAGAACCGGTGGTAAACATGAAAAAAATAGCAGTTTTAGATCAGAATACGATTGACAAGATCGCCGCCGGTGAGGTGGTGGAGCGGCCTGCATCCGTAGCCAAAGAGCTGGTGGAAAATGCCATCGATGCGGGAGCCGATGCAGTGACAGTGGAAATAAGAGACGGAGGGATCACATTCCTTCGCATTACCGATAATGGAAGTGGTATCGAGCAGGAGCAGGTACCGCTTGCATTTTTGCGTCATGCCACCAGCAAGATCACCAGTGCGGAAGATCTGATGCATATTTTATCGCTGGGGTTCCGCGGCGAGGCACTTTCCAGTATCGCGGCGGTATCACAGGTGGAGCTGATCACAAAGACCAGAGACGAACTGACCGGAACCAGATACATCATAGAGGGCGGTTTTGAGAAGAGTCTGGAAGATGTGGGGGCACCGGAAGGCACCACTTTTATGATACGAAATCTTTTCTATAATACGCCGGCCAGAGCCAAGTTTTTAAAGACCCCGGCCACGGAAGCCGGATACATCAGCAGTATTATGGAACAGATGGCCCTTTCCAATGCCAATGTGGCTTTTAAGTTTGTGGTAAATGGTCAGGTTCGCCTGCACACCACAGGAAACGGCAGTCTGAAAGATGTCATATACAGTATTTACGGGCGGGAGATCGCCAAAGAACTGGTGGAGCTTCATTATGAAAAAGACGGTATTTCCATCGGCGGTTTTATCGCAAAACCAACGGTATCCCGCGGCAATCGAAACTATGAAAATTACTATGTAAATGGGCGCTGTGTCAAAAATCGGGTCGTGACAAAGGCAATCGAAGATGCTTACCACAACCGGATGATGCAGCACAAATATCCCTTTACCGCGATTTCCATACAGGTTCAGAAAAACATACTGGATGTGAACGTGCATCCCACAAAGAAAGAAGTCCGTTTTTCCAATGAACCGGTGATTTACAACGCAGTTTTTGAAGCGGTGACCGAAGGGCTGAACCGCCGGGAACTGATTCCGCAGGTAACCATGGATAAAGAGGTGCGGGGAAAAAAAGCGGAGGCAAAACCGGTGGTTCGGAAGGAAGAGGTGCCGGAGCCTTTTGAGCGAAATCGCCGCATTGAGCAGAAGAAAGGGCAGAAACCTTCGCCGCAGACGCTGGAAAAGCAGCATCAGAATATGATGGAAGCTCTTGGGATAGAGGAGCGCAGCCGGCATCGGATGGAGATGACATCCCGGCAGGAAGACAGGAAAACACTGCAAGCGGAGCAAACTGTTTCGGAAAATGAAACAGATCAGACGAATTTGAGCATTTCAGGCAAGAAAAGCGTTTACCCGACAGCGGATCAAAAACAGGATAAATCCGGATTTGTGAAAGAGGAGTCCGTGTTGTATGATGATAAGTCTGAAAAGGAAACCGTTCCGCCAAAACAGAATACGGTAAGTGTTCAGACAGATGACACCATTCATGTGGAAAAAGCGGAGCAGATGACTCTTTTTGAAAAAGAACTCCTGACACCGGAAGCGCGCGTGCAGCACCGTATCATCGGTCAGATCTTTGACACATACTGGCTGGTGGAATTCGATGACAAACTCTATATCATCGACCAGCATGCAGCCCATGAAAAAGTATTATATGAGCGCATTATGAAAGAGTATGAACAGAAAGAGGTCTCGTCGCAGCTGCTGTCGCCGCCTATGGTAGTCAGTCTGAACATGGAAGAAGAAACGGCCCTTCTTGATTATATGGATGTGTTTCATTCGCTGGGTTTTACCATTGAGCATTTCGGTGGAAAAGAATACACCATCAGCGCAGTTCCGTACAACCTGTACAGTCTGAATTCAAAAGATCTGTTTCTTGAGATTCTGGATCATCTCAGTGAGGAGGGCAGTCGTGTACCGCTTACGATGGTGACAGATAAGCTGGCAACTGCCGCGTGTAAAGCTGCGGTAAAAGGCAACAGCCGCATCAGTCAGAAAGAAGCGGAGGCTTTGATTGACGAACTGCTGACGCTGGAGAACCCCTATCAGTGTCCTCACGGCAGACCGACGATCATCTCCATGAGCAGATACGAATTAGAAAAGAAATTCCGGAGAATTGTGTAAATGACAAAGAAACCATTGATTGTGCTGACCGGTCCTACGGCAGTGGGAAAAACAAAATTATCGATCGCCCTTGCAAAAGCGGTGGACGGAGAAATTATTTCCGCCGATTCCATGCAGGTTTACAAATATATGGACATCGGTTCGGCAAAAATTATGCCGGAAGAGATGCAGGGGGTTCCTCATCATCTGGTGGATGTGCTTTTGCCGGAAGAAGAGTTTCATGTGGCCCGTTTTCAGGAGATGGCAAAAGAGGCCATGAAGGGCATCTATGACCGGGGAAAAGTACCCATTCTTGTGGGCGGAACCGGATTTTACATTCAGGCAGTGGTAAAAGA
>JAXJSH010000062.1:0-13257 GCA_036310185.1 Lachnospiraceae bacterium
CATACAAGCAGGAAAAAAAGAACATTAAAATTTAACAGTACGATGAAAAGAAAGCTGGCAGGACTATTTGTGGTAGTCGTGCTGGCTTTAGTTGGTTTAGCCATCCGCATTACCGTCATCAATGCAAACGAGGGAGAACAGTACAGCAAACAGGTACTGACCCAGTCGCAGCAGCAGTATGGAAGTTCAACGATGCCCTTTAAACGGGGCGATATCCTTGATGCAAACGGAACAGTACTTGCCACCAGTGAGAAAGTATACAATCTGATTCTGGACTGTAAAGTGGCAAATGATAAAGAATCCTACCGTGAACCTACGATTCGCGCACTGGTGGATGTACTTGGACAGGACGAAGAGACCATAACAGCACTTCTGGATGGGGAAACTACCCGATCCAGTCAGTATCAGATATTGGAAAAAGGCCTTTCCATTAAGGAAAAGAAAGCTTTTGAAGAGTATCTGGAAGGTACGGAGGAAGATCCTCTGACTGCAAGTGAGGCCGGCGAACGTGCGCTGGTAAAGGGAATCTGGTTCGAGGAGACTTACGAAAGGAAATATCCGCTGAACAGCGTAGCCTGTGATGTACTGGGATTTACTTATGACGGAAACGAAGCGGCATGGGGGCTGGAAGGATATTACAGCAATGTGCTCAATGGTGTGGACGGCCGGCAGTATGGATATTTTAACGAAAATTCCGATGTGGAACAGACCATTATTCAGCCGGTGGATGGAAACAGCATTGTGACAACGATAGATACAAACATCCAGCAGGTAGTAGAAAAATACATTGCCCAGCTGGATCAGGAGCTGTCCGGCGGACCATATGGGACGTCCGGTGCGGCAAACATCGGTGTTATCGTTATGAATCCGAACAATGGAGAAATACTGGCCATGGCCAGCAATGATCCGTATGATCTGAACAATCCCCGCGATCTGTCCGCTTTTTACACGGAAGAAGAAATCGCGGCCATGAGTGATGAAAAGAAACTGGAAATCCTGAACGGTATCTGGAAAAATTACTGTATTTCCGAGTCCTTTGAACCGGGTTCAACGGTAAAACCGGTCGTTATGGCAGCGGCACTGGAAAACGGTACTCTGGATGGAACAGAAGAGTACGATTGCGAGGGTTATCTGGACATATCCGGAACGAAAATCAAGTGTAACAATACCAGCGGTCACGGCCTTCAGACACTTGCCGATGTTATCAAAAACTCCTGCAATGTGGGCATGATGGAAATTGCCGGAGAAATGGGAGTAGAAGAATTTATCAAGTATCAGGGTGTTTTTAATTTTGGATTGAAAACAGGAATTGACCTTTCCGGTGAAGCCAGCGGTATTTTACATACAGAAGACACACTCAGTACGGTGGAACTGGCGACCGGTTCCTTTGGACAGGGATTTACCTGTACCATGATTCAGGAAGCGGCAGCAGTAGCCTCAGTCATAAACGGCGGATATTATTATAAACCCCATCTGGTGAGCAAAATTCTGGATTCAGACGGTTCTGTAATCAAAAATATAGAGCCTATACTGACAAAACAGACCGTATCATCAGAAGTGTCCAGCATGATCCGTTCTTACATGGCCACCGTTATGGAATCCGATGGTACCGGCAAGCATGCAAAGGTAGACGGATACAGTATGGGCGGTAAAACAGGAACGGCCCAGAAGATTCCCCGCGGAAACGGCAAATATCTGCTTTCTTTTGTGGGATTTGTGCCGGCAGATAATCCGGAAGTGCTGATCTATGTGGTTGTGGATGAGCCAAATGCGGAAAATCAGGAAAATAGTGAGTATCCGCAGGGACTGGCAAAAAACATTTTGCAGGAGATTCTTCCTTATATGAATGTTTTTATGGATGAAGCTACTACTGGTGACAATCAGGAAGAAAATACATCGGTAACAGAGCCGGAGGGATCTGCCAGCACAGCGGATGTCAATGTACCGGAGCCGATCGGTGAGGAAGCAGATGTGGAAGGCGGAAATACGCTGGAGAGTGACGGCATCACCAACGAGGAAGCAGGTTTTGAAGAATAGGATTTTTCGAACCGGAATAAATGTGATAAATACGTGAAAAACGAATAAACATGCCCCCGTGGAAATATCCATAGATTATATGGAAGTTTTCATGGGGGTTTTTATGTCCTGGGGAAAAACCTACAACCGGAAAAAGGTATTGCTGGTCTTTCTGATCTGCCTGCTTATGCTGATCGGACTGATTGGACGGCTGGTGTATCTTATGGTCTTCAAAGGGGAATACTATACGGAAAAAGCAGAAACACTCCATGAGAGGGAGCGGGATATCAAGGCGGCCAGAGGCCGTATCCTGGATGCCAAAGGCGTTGTTCTGGCGGATAACCGGACCGTCTGCACCGTTTCTGTGATCCACAGCCAGATCGAAGATCCGGAAGCAGTGATCGCCATGCTTCAGAAGGAACTTGGAATAGATGAGGCCACAGCAAGAAAACGTGTAGAAAAAGTTTCTTCTATAGAAAGGATCAAGACAAATGTGGACAAGGAAATCGGCGACCGCATCCGCTCCTATGGTCTTGCCGGTGTGAAAGTGGATGAAGATTACAAACGGTATTACCCCTTCGGTTCACTGGCTTCAAAAGTGCTGGGATTTACCGGAGGGGATAACCAGGGCATCATCGGCCTTGAAGTGACTTACGATGAGGTGCTGACCGGAATCAACGGACAGATCCTGACCCTGACCGATGCACGGGGAATTGAACTGGAGGGCGAAGGGGAGCGAAGAATTGAACCCGTTTCCGGATATGACCTGCAGATCAGTCTGGATTATAATATCCAGATGTATGCGCAGCAGGCAGCGCTTAAGGTAATGGAAGAAAAACAGGCCGATGGTGTTTCCATTATTCTCATGAATCCTCAGAATGGGGAAATTTACGCCATGGTAAATGTGCCGGAATTTGATCTGAATGATCCTTTTACGCTTACTGCAGCCACTTACCAGTCGGAAACCGGCGGGGAATCGGAAGAAGAAAGTACAGATACCGCTTACTCCCTGCAGACGCAGGTTCTGGATACCAGCAGCATGAGCGAAAGTGAGATACAGGATGCGCTGAATCGTATGTGGAGAAATCCATCTATAAATGATACCTATGAACCGGGTTCTACGTTTAAGATCTTCACGGCTGCGGCAGGCCTTGAAGAAGGGGTAGTATCTCTGAACGATACCTTTCAGTGCGGCGGCTATCGGGTGGTGGAAGACAGGCGGATTCACTGCCACAAGCGTGCCGGTCATGGAACGGAGACTTTTCTGGAGGGCGCACAGAATTCCTGCAATCCGGTGTTTATTGATGTGGGGCTGCGTCTTGGCGTGGATAATGTATACAAATATTTTAAAAAGTTCAATCTTCTGGAAAAGACCGGAATTGATCTGCCCGGAGAAGCCAGCACGATCATGCACAAACAGGAAAATGTGGGGCAGGTGGAACTGGCTACCATATCTTTTGGCCAGTCTTTCCAGATTACCCCCATTCAGCTGCTGACCATGGCCAGCATGGTGGTAAACGGAGGGACACAGATCACACCCCATTTTGGTGTACGGGTGCTGGATGAAAGCGGTGAAGCTGTGGAAACACTGGAATATGACACAGAAGAGAATGTGCTCTCAGAAGAAACATCGGAAACCATGCGCTATATCCTGGAGCATGTGGTGGCGGACGGTTCCGGAAACAATGCCTATATTGAAGGATATGCCATAGGCGGAAAGACAGCCACATCCCAGACACTGCCCCGAAGCGCCAACCGCTATATATCGTCCTTTGTGGGATTTGCTCCGGCTGATAATCCCCAGATCATCGGAATCTGTATTATCAACAATCCAAAGGGCGTCTATTATGGCGGTACGATTGCGGCACCGGTAATAAAGGATATTTATGAAAATGTATTGCCGTATCTTGGGATTGAAAAGGCAGCTGTAAGTGAAGAATCGGATGAAACAGAAAGCTGAATCTGCCGCAAATCAACTAACTCTTGAAAAAAACATCCAAAAGACGTATACTATGTGTGTTGTAAAAGAAAACAAAAGAAATATATGAGGTGCAGTATGTTTGATGTATCAATGATTATACCTGTATTGATTGCATTTGCGATCAGTATGATTTTAGGACCATTTGTGATTCCTTTCCTTCGTAAACTCAAGTTTGGTCAGACCGAGCGGGAGGAGGGGGTGCAGTCCCATCTGAAGAAAGCAGGAACACCTACCATGGGCGGTATCATTTTCCTGGTGGCAATTACGGTAACATCTCTGCTTTATGTAAAAGATTATCCGAAGATCATTCCGGTTCTGTTTCTGACACTGGGCTTTGGGCTGATCGGATTTCTCGATGACTATCTGAAAGTGGTGCTTCGCCGTTCCGACGGACTGCTTCCGTGGCAGAAGATGGCATGTCAGATTATCGTGACCGGTATTTTTGCATTTTATGTCATTTTCTATACGGATATTTCGCTGGCCATGAAAGTTCCGTTCCTGCCGGGTGTGACCTGGGATATCGGATGGCTGGCAGTTCCGCTTATGTTTTTTGCAGTTATCGGTACGGTAAACGGCGTGAACTTTACCGATGGTCTGGATGGTCTGGCTTCCAGTGTGACGATTATGGTTGCAACTTTCTTTGCAGTGGTATCCATCGGTACCCAGAGCGGTATTGAGCCGGTTACCTGTGCTGTGATCGGCGGCCTTCTGGGATTTTTGCTGTTCAACGTATATCCGGCAAAAGTCTTCATGGGCGATACCGGTTCACTGGCACTTGGCGGTTTTGTTGCAGGAGCTGCATATATGCTGCAGATGCCGCTGTTTATTCTGATCGTAGGTCTGATTTATCTGGTGGAAGTGCTTTCTGTTGTGATTCAGGTGACATATTTCAAGCTGACACATGGAAAAAGAATTTTCAAGATGGCACCGATCCATCATCATTTTGAACTTTGCGGCTGGTCTGAGACGCGAGTGGTGGCAGTATTTACCGTGATCACGGCATTGCTCTGTCTGGTTGGCTTTATGGCATTATAAGAGGGGAAAAACATGGAATTAAAGGGGAAAAAAGTATTGGTGTTCGGTTCCGGTTTAAGTGGAATCGGTGCAGCCAATCTGCTGGTAAAAGTCGGTGCAGAGCCGGTTATTTATGATGAAAACAAAAACAGAAATACAGAAGATATTTTGAAAAAAGTAGAAAATCCGGATCAGGTAAGCGTGGTAATCGGAGAACTGTCCGAAGATTGCCTGAACAGCCTTGATCTGGTGGTCATGAGTCCGGGTGTTCCGCTGGATATTCCGGCGGCAGAGCGGTTCAGACAGAAAGGGCTTCCTGTATGGGGTGAAGTGGAGCTGGCTTACCAGACCGGAAAAGGCCGTATTCTGGCCATCACCGGTACAAATGGAAAGACCACGACCACAGCACTCCTTGGAAAAATCATCGGTGACTATTATGCATCCACATTTGTGGTTGGAAATATCGGAACACCGTACACATCCATGGCACTGGAACAGAAGGAAGACAGTGTTACGGCGGTGGAAATCAGCAGTTTCCAGCTGGAGACGATTCAGGATTTCAAACCGGATGTGAGCGCCATCCTGAATATTACAGAAGATCACCTGAACCGTCATCACACGATGGAGGAATACATCCGTGTGAAAGAACTGATCACAAAAAATCAGGACAAAAACGGTCTGTGTGTGCTGAACTACGAAGATGAGGTATTGCGAGAATTTGGTGAAAGTCTTACAATCCCGGTATTATTTTTCTCCAGTGCGCGTAAACTGGAAAGAGGTATTTATCTGGACGGAGACAAGATCGTGCTTCAGACAGAGGAACGGACAGAAGTTGTGGATGTTCATGATCTGAAACTGATCGGAGTACATAATTATGAAAATGTGATGGCTGCCGTGGCAATGGCATGGGGCATCGGTGTTCCGATGGATTCCATCCGCAAAAGCGCATGTGAATTCCGCGCAGTTGCTCACCGCATCGAATATGTGGATGAGAAAAACGGCGTTGTATATTACAATGATTCCAAGGGAACCAATCCGGATGCGGCAATCCGCGCGATCAAAGCGATGGACCGGCCGACTCTGCTGATCGGAGGCGGATACGACAAAAACGCCGATTATACCGAGTGGATTCAGTCCTTTGACGGAAAAGTGCGTTATCTGGTACTGATCGGTGCCACAAAAGAAAAAATCGATGAAACTGCAAAAAAATGCGGTTTTACAGATACGGTTCTTCTGGAAAACATGCCTCAGGCAATGGAATTCTGTACAGCCCATGCCAATCCGGGCGACGCGGTTCTGCTGTCGCCGGCCTGCGCAAGCTGGGGTGAGTTTGACAACTACGAACAAAGAGGAGATCGTTTTAAAGAGTACGTACATAGTTTATCCTGATTCCAAGTAAATGGGAGTGAGCTTTTGCGTAATAAGATATTTTATTCAGGAAAAAAGCATATGGATTACATTCTGGCGGCGGTAGTGCTGGTTCTGGTCATTCTGGGACTGGTATTGCTGTTCAGCACGAGTGCTTACAATGGGCGGGTCAAATTCAATGATTCCGCCTATTATTTTAAGAAACAGCTGTTTGCCACCATACTTGGGCTTGCGGCCATGTATCTGGTGTCCCGGATGGATTACCGTTTTCTGGTGCAGACTGCAGTGCTGTTTTATCTGGTGTCGATCGTGCTGTCCACACTGGTTTTGTTTATTGGAGATGAGTACAATGGTTCCAAAAGATGGCTTTCTTTGGGACCATTGTCTTTTCAGCCGGCGGAGTTCGCCAAGCTGGCGGTGATACTGTTCCTTACTTATATTATCAGCATCAGCAAAAAGAAAAGAGGTCTGTGGTTTGTGGCGCGGGTCCTGTGTATGATTCTGCCGATCGTAGGTCTGGTAGGTACAAATAATCTGAGTACGGCCGTAATCATATTGGGAATTGCCATTATTCTTATTTTTGTGTCCAATCCCAATTATCTTCAGTTTGTGGGGATCGGTGGGGCGGGAATCGGATTTATCGGCATTTTTCTGGCCATGGAAAGCTACCGTCTGGAACGGCTGGCGGTGTGGCGGAATCCGGAGGCGTACGACAAGGGGTTTCAGACCATACAGGGGCTGATGGCCATAGGAAGCGGAGGTCTGTTCGGCAGCGGCCTTGGCAGCAGCATGCAGAAACTGGGATTCGTTCCCGAAGCCCAGAATGACATGATTTTTTCCATTATCTGTGAGGAACTGGGACTGGTGGGAGCGTCTATCGTAATTTTGATTTTCGGAGTTCTGATCTGGCGGCTTTCTGTGATCGCCATGGAATCGGAGGATCTGGAAGGGCTGCTGATCGCGGCCGGTATCATGGGACATATTGCGCTGCAGGTTATTTTGAATATTGCGGTCGTAACAAATACGATTCCAAATACGGGTATTACGCTGCCTTTTATCAGTTATGGGGGTACGTCGGTGCTCTTTCTGCTCTCGGAGATGGGGCTGGCTTTGAGTGTCAGCAGAAAATAGTATATCTGCAGGTGTTGGGAGAGAACGGCATATTTCGAAGGGATCGGAAGCGGGCATGCACATTTTTCGGATTTCTGCATATATTTATATATAGACGACATATAGGAGTGTGCAGATTGGATTCGATTATAGTGAATGGCGGACGGCCGCTTTACGGAAGTGTGCAGATACAGGGCTCGAAAAATGCAGTGCTCCCGATGATGGCAGCGGCAGTTTTGCACGATGGAATTACCGTTTTGAAGAGATGCCCCCGCATCTCCGATGTTTTTTTCATGACAGAGATCCTGAAATGCCTCGGCGCCCAGGTCAGATGGCAGGGACACACTCTTTCTCTTGATTGCAGCAGAATCAATGCCTGCGTGATTCCGGCCATCTATGGAGTACAGATGCGCTCATCGCTTACCCTGATGGGAAGTCTGATCGGGAGGATGAACGGGTTTGAAATGCCGTTTCCAGGCGGCTGTGTCATAGGAAGACGACCGGTTGATCTACATATCCAGGTTTTGGAATCCCTGGGAGCGGAAGTGGAAGAAAAAGAATGTGTGCTGAAAGCGGTTTGCCAAAAAGTGAAAGGCTTTTCGCATGTTTTCCGAAAAAAGAGCGTAGGCGCCACGGAAAATGCCATTCTGGCAGCCGTGAAAGCAGAAGGGGAAACCTATCTCTATGGCTGTTCCGTGGAACCGGAGATTGTCTGGCTTTGCCGTTTTCTGGAAAAAATGGGTGCTTCCATACGTGGAATCGGAACGGAAAATCTGATGATCCAGGGTGTGACCCGGCTGAAAGATGTGGAGTTTACGGTGCCGGCAGACCGGATCGTGGCAGGAACCTATCTGCTTGCGGGGGCTGCCACAAGGGGAAAGATCGTGCTGGAATATGCGCCGGCAGAAGAAATGACAGCGATTCTTGATGCCTATAAGAAAATGGGTGGACAATATGAAGTAATCAGTGGTAAACTAGTAGCGGACAGCAGGAACATAGGGCATCCGCTTGCTTACATCGCCACCGATGTATATCCGGGACTGCCTACGGATCTGCAGTCTCCATTGCTGGCGGTGCTGGCCGGTGTTCCGGGGAAGAGTCATGTCTGTGAGACTGTATTTGAAGACCGGTTTAAGATTGTATCCCAGCTGAATCAGATGGGAGCCTGTATACAGGTTGACGGAAGAGATGCCATGGTTGCCGGTGTGGAAAAACTGCACGGTGAACGGGTAAGTGCCAGAGAATTGAGAGGCGGTGCGGCGCTGGTGATAGCGGCATTATCTGCACAGGGGGAGTCGCAGATTCTGAACCGCCATTATATCGAGCGTGGTTATGAGGATATCTGCAAAGATATGGGTGCCCTTGGAGGGGACATCAGGATAGATAAGGACGATTAAATATGGGGAAAGCAACAAAGGAAGGACACAGGAAAAAAAGATCGATGGTCACGTTAGTCTGCGTAAGCGGCGTGCTGACAGTGGCGGTCATTTTATTTATATGTCTGTTTCATATAAAGAAGATAACAGTAGAAGGAAATATTCATTATACGGAAGAAGAAATCAAAGCCATGATTATGGGCGATGCTTTTTCTGAAAACTCAATACTCTTTACCTTGAAAAACGGGACACAGGAAATGGAAGATGTTCCTTTTCTGGAATCAATCCGGGTGGAGATGATTGCAAGAGATGAGGTACGTCTTATGGTGACGGAGAAGAGCATTGTGGGTTATCTGGAATATAATGGTGCATACTGGTATTTTGACCGAAACGGTATTGTGGTGGAAAAAACAGAGGAACCGGCGATGACAGCGGAAGAGCGTATTGCGGCTGAGGCTGCCCAGAATACCGAAGAAGGTATTGTTCTTGGTGAGGAGATGCCGGTAAAAAATTTTGTTCCGCTTGTAGAAGGGAATGGATTCCGGTTTGAAAAAATGGTTTTGAATCATAAACTTGACATTTCCGATCCCGGAATTTTCAATGCACTTTCCAGCATAAACCAGATGATCAACAAGGACAATATTCCGCCGGATAAGGTGATATACGATGCGGACAGCAACATCACGCTGATCTATGGGGATATTGAAGTCTGGCTTGGAAAGGATGAACATCTGGAAGAAAAAATGAACACGCTGGCATCCATCATGCAGGAGATGGATGGACTGTCAGGAATCCTTCATCTGGAAGAATATGACTCCTCCAGGAGCGGAGTCATATTTGAGAAAAATACGTAAAATCTAAAAAATCCAGAAAAACGCAAAAAAAGAGTTGATATATTTAACAAAAAAATATATGATATATTTGAGTGTATCTAGAAAAAAACTAATTTTTGAGTATGCCCCCGGGGGGTTAAAATAAGCGGGAGTGGAAAAAGGAGGAAATACTTTGTTAGAGATTATGACAAATGAAGCGGAATCAGCTGCTAAGATAATAGTTGTTGGTGTTGGCGGCGCAGGTAATAATGCGGTGAACCGCATGGTTGAGGAGACAACCGGCGGTGTGGAATTCGTAGGTGTGAATACAGATAAACAGGCTTTGACTTTATGTAAAGCACCGACAGTGGTACAGATCGGTGAAAAGCTTACAAAAGGTCTTGGTGCAGGTGCAAAACCGGAAGTTGGTCAGCAGGCTGCAGAAGAAAGCGTTGAAGATATCAAACAGGTTATCCAGGGCGCAGATATGGTATTTGTTACCTGTGGTATGGGCGGCGGAACCGGTACTGGTGCAGCTCCGGTCGTTGCAGGTATTGCAAAGAGCATGGGTATCCTTACGGTAGGTGTTGTTACAAAACCGTTCCGTTTTGAAGCAAAGACCCGTATGAACAATGCATTGCAGGGCATTGAAAGACTGAAAGAAAACGTGGATACCCTGATCGTTATCCCGAATGATAAACTGCTTGAGATCGTAGATCGCAGAACAACCATGCCGGAAGCGCTGAAGAAAGCAGATGAAGTGCTTCAGCAGGCTGTTCAGGGCATCACAGACCTGATCAATCAGCCGGCACTGATCAACCTTGACTTTGCTGATGTTCAGACCGTTATGACCGATAAAGGCATCGCTCATATCGGTATCGGTGAAGCAAAAGGTGATGAAAAAGCCCTTGAAGCAGTACAGCAGGCAGTTGCCAGCCCGCTTCTTGAGACTACCATTGCAGGCGCATCTCATGTTATCATCAATATTACCGGTGACATCTCTCTTATGGATGCCAACGATGCAGCAAGCTATGTTCAGGAACTGGCAGGTGACGAGGCAAACATCATCTTCGGTGCGATGTACGATGATTCTGATGTTGACTACTGCCGCATTACTGTTATTGCAACCGGACTGGATCAGCCGTCTGCAAAGAAGACAGCTCAGAGTTACGGCAGCAGCTCAGGAATTACAAGAAAGGCTCCGGCATTTTCTACACCGTCCTACAACAGTGCACCGAAATATACGGCTCCCCAGGCTGCACCGGTGCAGATGCCGAATATGACTCTGCCGGAATCTTCTGTTCCGACCAGCAATGTACAGAAAAAGGATATCCAGATTCCGGATTTCCTGAAAAATCGTAAATAAATAAGAAATGACAATGTTCTGGCCCCGTGTACCGATCGTGCATGGGGTCATTTTTTTGAATTTTATCCTGTCTTTTGTTTTTCTTAAGAATTTCGTTTGGGTTTTCTTAACATAATTATGTTTAGATTGACAGAGAGACTATGATAGAATATAATAAGTGTATTAATACAAATAGTACACTTTGTAAGGAGAATGGCATGATAGTTATTGATTACCAGGATCGTACACCTATTTATGAACAGATTGTGGAACGGGTTCAGACGCTGATCATCAAGGGTATTCTGAAGTCGGATGAGCAGCTGCCCTCTGTGAGAAAACTGGCGGTTGATCTGGCCATAAACCCGAACACGATACAAAAAGCCTTTGCTGTGCTGGAACAGCAGGGGTTTATCTACTCGGTCAAGGGCCGGGGCAGTTTTGTTGCGTCGAATCCAAAGGGGGGAATCGCGCACAAAAGAGAGGAATTTTACCAGCAGCTTAAGGAGACCATATCAAATGCCAGGGATTTGAAGATCGAACTGGCAGATTTGCAGCGAAAAGTAGAAGAATACTACGGGGAGGCGCAGCATGATTGAAGTAAAGGGATTGAGTAAAAAATTTGGAGATATTCAGGCCGTGGCCGATGTGTCTCTGAACATAAAAGAAGGATGCATTTTTGGCCTTGTGGGGACAAATGGTGCCGGAAAAAGTACATTTCTGCGTATGCTGGCGGGGGTATTGAAACCGGATGAGGGAAGTATTAGGATAGATGGAGAACCGGTCTTTGAAAATCAGAAGGCAAAAGAAAATCTGTTCTTCATACCGGAAGATGCCTATTTTTTTGCCAATGCCACACCGGTTCAGATGATGGACTATTACAGCAGGATTTATCCGGATTATGACAGGACACTGTTTCTGGAACTGATGGAGCAGTTCGGACTGGATGGAAAAAGAAAAATACAGACTTTTTCAAAGGGAATGAAAAAGCAGCTCAGCGTTCTTCTCGGCATTGCGTCAAATGCCAGATACCTGTTCTGTGATGAGACTTTTGACGGTCTGGACCCGGTCATGCGGCAGGCGGTAAAAGGTATTTTTGCATCCGGCGTGGTCAAAAGAGAACTGACACCGGTTATTGCATCTCACAATCTACGTGAACTGGAGGATATCTGTGATCATGTGGGACTGCTGCATAAAGGCGGTGTTCTGCTGTCGGAAGATCTGGAAGATATGAAATTTCATATTCACAAGGTTCAGTGTGTGCTTCCAAATGATACGATGGAGCATCACCTCCTGAAAGAACTGGAAGTGCTGCGGTGTGAGCGAAGCGGTTCCCTGCTTATGATTACGGCCAGAGGAACAAAAGTGGAGATTATGGATTGTGTGAACCGGCATGCACCGGTTTACAGCGAGATCATTCCTCTGTCTCTGGAGGAAATATTTATCAGTGAAACGGAGGTAGCCGGATATGAAGTCAAAGACATTTTCTTCTGAGTTTCGAAAACAGGAATTTAAAAGGCAGGCATGGCTGATGGGGGTGTTTACCGGGCTGTTTTTTCTGGTCCTGCCTGTTCGCTGGCTGATGGAACTGGACAACCTGAGCTATCGAACGACCTATACATGGAAAGAGTGGTGTGATCTGTTTATTTACCGCAATGTTGGTTCGGATCTTCTTCAGATATCCGTCTGCTTTGCTGCGGTGCTCTGTGCGATTTATCATTTTGCATATCTGCATTCTGGAAAAAAGATGGATTTTTACGGAAGTTTTCCCATTCGAAGAGACCAGATGTTCCGGCATAAAGTGATATTTGGATACATTGATTTTGTGATACCCTATACGGTCATGCTGGGAACAGTTATTATTCTGGGCGTTTCAAAAAATTTTGTGACCGGCAAAAGTATGGTCACATTTCTGATGCTGTGGGGTGCGGATCAGTTGATTTTTCTTCTGGTTTATCTGGTGTCGGCGCTGGCTATGATATTGACCGGAAAAATTGTGATCGGTATTCTGGGAAGTGGAGTTCTGCTATATTTCAGTATGTTTGCAGATCTCATTTTTAATCAGTATGTGAGATCCTTTTTTGAGACCAGTGTGATGGAATATGGATATGGAAAAGGGGCTTATTTTTCCGCCTTTTATTACGGAAACAGTCTGAAAAACAGGCTGGTGGAGCTCTACTGGGGACAGAGAGGCATATCGGTAAGTGGTATTTTGTTTGTACTGTGCGGTGTGGCTGC
>JAXJSH010000063.1:0-17548 GCA_036310185.1 Lachnospiraceae bacterium
AAAAAGAAGCGGTAATAAAGGGGATTAGTTCAATGGTAGAGCACCGGTCTCCAAAACCGTCGATGGGGGTTCGAATCCCTCATCCCCTGTAGAAAGTCTTGAGAGATCAAGGCTTTTTTATTTTATATTGATTTTTTGAAAAAACAATCGGTTCATGTAAAATATTCCATATCAGCTTCAGGGCGGTTGTGATGCAGGGAGCAATCAATGCGCTTGGAAGCGCGGCGGCAGCCGGACAGACAGAAGGAAAAAAATCCTGCATGTCCTTTTTTGGTTTTATAAAATCCTTTTATTTTGAGTGCATTTCGTTATGAAAATAAAGCACAGAACAAATTGGAAGTGAGAATTCCATTTTGTTCTGTGCTTTACTGTTTAATGAAGTGTATTGTATTTTGGATGAATGTTTATGGCCTTTATGGGGCATCTTATAATTTTAACAAGTCTTCCGGTTTTTCAATGATGTAGTCCGGATGTTCAGCCTGCCCGAATCCATATCCGGCAAATACAAATGGAACACCGGCTTCTTTCGCAGCCAGATAGTCTCCCATGGTATCGCCCACATAGACCGGATGTTTTAATCCATGTTTTTTGACAATTGCCCTGATGTTGTCACCTTTTGGATTACCGGTGTCGCCGGGGCAGAGTGCATCCTGAAAATAGTGTCCAATGCCGGTGGCCTGATACAGACAGTCGATATAACCGGCCTCACAATTGCTGACAATGTAAAGCGGATATTTTTTGTATAACTCTTTCAATGTTACCTCGATTCCCGGGAAGACACCGGGCGAATTTTTTACGAGTGCAATATGTTCTGCTTCACAGCAGGCATCAATCAGACTGAGCTGTTCCTCTTCCGGCAGATCCGGAAAAAGAGCTTTGGCAATATCCGGAAGCAGTTTGCCAAACTGGGCTTTCAGGTCATCGGGGGTGTAACGAACATCGGGACGGTAACGTTCCCGGATTATTTCGGCCCATGCATCGGCTATTACATGAGTGGAGTCCCATAATGTTCCGTCAATATCAAAAATAATACTGTCTATCATTCTCTTTCTCCTTGTGCTATCCTGTGACTGAGTGTTTATTATAAATAAAAGCTACGGATATTGTATAGAAAATCACTGGATAAAGCAATGTTTATTTTGCAATTTTACGCAGAGTATGGCACAATAAGATATGTATGAACAAATATATCCAAAATCAGACGCAGAGGATGATTCACGGAGGAGTCGAAACCTATGATATATAAAAATATGGTAAAAGGGTATTTCGTGAACCGCCCAAATCGTTTTATCGCAGAAGTGGAGATCGACGGTAAAGTGGAGACATGTCATGTGAAAAATACCGGTCGCTGCCGGGAACTTTTGCAGCCCCATGCGGAACTGTATCTTCAGGATTGTCAGAAGCCTGAGCGAAAAACGAGATATGATGTGATTGCTGTAAAAAAAGGAAATCGGATTGTCAACATGGATTCTCAGGTTCCCAATAAAGCAGTTGTTGAATGGCTGAAGAAGGGAAATCTTTTTTCTGAAAATGCCCTGATCCGACCTGAAAAAAAATATAAGAATTCCAGATTCGATGTCTATATTGAAGATGGCCATAAGAAAGCTTTTATGGAAATCAAAGGCGTTACACTGGAGGAGGATGGTGTCGCCAGATTCCCGGATGCGCCCACAGAGCGGGGCGTTAAGCACATTCAGGAACTTTGTGAATGTGTAAAAGAAGGTTATGAGGCATATATATTTTTTCTGATCCAGATGAAAGGCGTATATCGTCTGGAGGCGAACTGGAAGATGCACAGGGCGTTTGGTGAGGCGCTGGTGGAGGCAGAAAAGCAGGGGGTTCATATTCTTGCTTTTGACAGTATGGTGACAGAAGATTCTATATATGTTGATAAACCGATCGAAGTGAATTTGAAAAATTAAGTTGTCTGAAAGGTGATAAATGAGTTTAAATGAAATCGTAAAACCACTGCTTGCCTGGTATGAAAAGGAAAAAAGAATCCTTCCCTGGCGGGCATCAAAAAATCCCTATTATATATGGATCAGTGAAATTATGCTGCAGCAGACCCGCGTGGAAGCGGTCAAGCCCTATTTTGAACGGTTTATTACTGCTTTGCCCACGATAAAGGATGTGGCAGAGGCACAGGAGGAAGAACTTTTAAAGCTTTGGGAAGGACTTGGCTATTACAGCCGGGTTCGCAACATTCAGAAGGCTGCCGTACAGGTTATGGAACAGTATGAAGGTCATCTTCCGGATGATTATGAAAGGCTGAAAGGGCTGCCGGGAATTGGAAATTATACGGCCGGCGCAGTTGCATCCATTGCCTATGGCATATCCGCGCCGGCGGTGGATGGAAATGTGCTTCGTGTTATTTCCAGAATTGATGAACGCTGGGATGATATTATGAAACAGTCGACCAGACGACAGGTGGAAGAAGATATTCTGGCGATTATGCCGGCGGATGCACCGGGTGAATTTAATCAGGCACTTATGGATCTGGGCGCCACGGTCTGTCTGCCAAACGGTGCACCGCTTTGTGAAAAATGTCCGGTGGCTGACTTGTGTAAGGCCAGAATGAATCATAAAATCAGCGAATTGCCGGTTAAAGCGCCAAAAAAACCGAGAAGGATTGAAGAAAGAACCGTTCTTGTCATTCAGGATGGTGACCGGGTGGCGATTCATAAGAGACCAAACCGTGGATTGCTGGCAGGGTTATATGAATTTCCAAATCTGGAAGGGCATATGACAGAAGAGGAAGTTTTGAAATATGTAGACGGAAAAGATCTTGTTTCGCTGCATATACAGCCCCTTGAAGAATCAAAACACATTTTTTCTCACATTGAATGGCATATGAAAGGCTATGCTGTCCGGGTAGCTGAACTGGATGAAAAGAAACAGGGCGAATTGTTGTTTGTAGATCAGAAAGAAACAGAAGAAAAATACGCGATTCCGGCCGCATTTCATGCGTATACCGCATATATGAATATCCGGCTGGGTCAGAGGAAGTATGAGGAGGAGTCCAAATGAAGTTATTAAGTATTGCAGTTCCGTGTTATAATTCAGAAAATTATATGAAAAACTGTATTGAATCTCTGCTGGTAGGGGGAGAAGAAGTGGAGATTTTGATTGTAAACGATGGGTCAAAAGACGGTACTGCACAGATTGCCGATGAATATGCAGCAAAATATCCGACGATTGTCCGTGCCATTCATCAGGAAAACAAGGGACACGGCGGGGCAGTTAATGCAGGTATTGAAAATGCTGCCGGTCTGTATTTTAAAGTAGTAGACAGTGATGACTGGCTGAATCCGGAAGCCTATAAAAAGGTGCTGGAAGTTCTTGAGAACGTGGCAAAAGGACCGGAAACGCTGGATGTATTGATTTGCAACTATGTTTATGAAAAAGAGGGCGCTAAGAAAAAACGTGTAATGCGTTATCAGAAAGCATTTCCGCAGGACCGTATCTTTACATGGAATGAGGCAAAGGATCTGGGTATTGGGAACTATGTACTGATGCACTCGCTGATTTACCGTACCGCGCTTCTTCATGAAAGCGGAATGAAACTGCCGGAACACACTTTTTATGTAGATAATATTTTTGCATTCCACCCGATGCAGTATGTGAAAACTTTATATTATCTGGATGTGAATCTGTACCGTTACTATATCGGTCGTGTGGATCAGTCGGTAAATGAACAGGTAATGCTTGGACGTATGGATCAGCAGCTTCGGGTAAATAAGATTATGATTGACGGATATGAATCAAAACGGCTGACAAATAAGCGTCAGAGAAATTACATAGTACATTACCTGTCTATTATCATGGCTGTTTCTTCTGTTTTGCTGCTTCGCAAAAATGATGAAGACAGTCTGCAAAAGAAAAAAGAACTGTGGCAGTATCTGAAAGACAAAGATTCCTGGCTTTATTATAAAGTAAGACGCAGTGCAATTGGACGTGCAGTGAACCTTCCGGGTAAAGGCGGCCGTAAAACCACGGTTGTGGGTTATAAGATCGCACAGCGTTTATATGGATTTAATTAACGGAAACCCTGTTTTCCGGTAAAATGAAAAAATCCCGCAGACAATCGGTGAAAAATGGATTGTCTGTGGGATTTTTTATGAAGGGGGCTATATTTTCAGATTCTATAAAATGGCTGAAAATTTCGCGCAGGGGGCTTTCACCCTCTCTGGCCGGCTTTTCCAAAACCGTTCTGCCATATGAGTTTGAACAGTTGGCTTATCTATCCTATAATTACGCGCAGTGTTTTAGATTCCAGTGATACGTTAAGACTGTTATGTATGCCGCAAGGTTCACCGTCCTGATGTACGGTGCATTTGCGGCTGCAGCTGATTTCTGCGCGTCTGCATTTCATAAGATGAACCCCTTTGATTTTTGTGTGCAGTCCGAAAAATGCCAGAGGGAACACCACAAGAATCTTCATGCGCGGTATGTCGGATACGACAATAATATCAAGGAGCTGGTCACCAGGACGGGCATCCGGAGCAAGTTTTATGCCTCCGCCCTCCACATTCTGATTAAAAACCGCTGCGAAATACATTTTTTTATAGTGCAGCGGAGAGCCTCCGTCCAATACGACCTTTCCCTGGCATGGATCGTAGAGGAAAAGCTGTTTCACAGCAAGAAGGGCGTAAGTGAGTTTTCCGAGATGGAGCCGGTTTAATACTTTTTTCAAAGGGGAAACCTGCGCTTCGTGGCAGATGCTGGCATCGAATCCGATACCGCAGCTGACACCGAAGCGCTGTTTTTTTCCTTTTCGTGTCACGACGCCCAGATCCATATTCATAAATGCACTTGGATGCAGGATACATTCCAGTGCATAGGCTGGATTTTTTGATATTTTCATACCACGGGCAAAATCGTTTCCGGAGCCGCTTGGTATATAACCAAACGTGATGGTCTCATAGTTGGTGATCCCGGTCAGCACTTCATGGATGGTTCCGTCACCGCCTACGGCTACGAGGGTGCAGTGGGGATCTTTTTCTGTGATGGCCCGGGCCAGTTTGGTGCCATGGCCCCGGTATTTGGTGTAGAAAATTTTGTGTGGAACACTGCGGCGTCTCAATTCTTCTGCAACAAGGGTTCCCAGTTCTTTGCCCTGTTTCAATCTGGATTTTGGATTTATGATAAAATAGTACATAATTCTACCTCCCGTTACTTAATAAATATTGTAACAGGTTTCGAAATCGATAACAAGATTATGTTGTGATCCAGGTGCTGTATCCCGCCTGACGGAGACTTTGTTCCATGCGGATCGCATTTCCAAGGTTTCGATAGGCTCCGACCTGAACTTTATAGAAACCGTCTTCGTAGATCAGGTAAGCCGGGAATCCCTTGTCATCCAGCTCATAGACCAGATTGTCGGCATATTCTTTGTTTTTGTAGGCACCCACCTGGACACGGTAGAAGAGTTCCGGTCTGTCCTGTGGCGGTACAGGTCTGCCCGGACGATTTGACCATTGCGGGGGATTCGGTCTGCCTGACTGATCCGGCTGCTGGTTTTGCCGCTGGGATTGGCCTGGTCTGCGCATTTCCGGTGTCATGTTCATATCTTCTCCGGACGGCATATACATTTCGTCCTGATTTGCCATGATGGAAGATCCCATGGTCATGGACTCATCCATCATGGGATCCTGTTCAACGGTTTCCAGATCAAGCGTGCCCAGAATCGCATGAGCGATGGCATTTGCAATTTCATCAAATTTTTCATCGAATAATTGATTGTCGGCATCGTTATTGATAAATCCTGTTTCAATAAGAAGTGCCGGCATTTTGGTACGGCGCAGAACGACCAGACCGGGACGATCTTTAACACCCAGATTTTTAAATCCCAGTTCTGCCACTGCTCCGTTTATGTTTTCCGCCATTTCATATTTGATTCCGGATTTGTCGTATACAAGGGTTTCAATTCCGGAATACTGGTTTGGCATGGGGCTTGAGTTGCGGTGAAAAGAAATGAAGAAATCGGCACCGCTCTGGTTTGCCAGAGTTGCTTTCTGGAAAGGGGTCTGATAAACATCGGTTGTTCTTGTATATTCCACATCGATACCGTTTTCTGCCAGAATTTCGCCGACAGCCAGTGCCAGTCTCAGATTATCGTCCTTTTCCCGGCGGCCCTGATGGACTGCGCCCGGATCGTCTCCCCCATGTCCTGCATCAATCATGATTTTATAAGCCATAAGAACCTCTGCGATTGCATTTCTCTAATAGCATATGCTGCAAATTGAAAATGGGTTCCCGGCATGGAAAAATATATCGGTATTGATAAAAATATCATGGTTCTGGACCAGATTGTAAAAGTTTGCTGTGACACAAAAATTGACGAAGAGCTGTTTCTGTTTACGGATATACAGGGAAAAAACTGTACGGCAAAGGGAAATCTTCTGCTCAAGAAAAAGGAAGATGGTGTATTTTTGCAGGATACTTTTGAGCATGAGCAGTGTCTCGTTATCACGGCAGAGGGAAAAAAGATACTGATGTCGGGATGTGCTCACACGGGTATTCTAAATATTCTTGACCGGTATTCTGAAATCTGCGGCGGATATCCGGATCTGGTGATCAGCGGTTTTCATCTGATTCAGAATGATCCATATTCGGAAGCAGAAAAGGAAAAGATAGAAGATTTGGCTCGAAAATTGCTGAAAACAGGTGCAATGTTTTATTCCGGCCACTGCACCGGTCAGGCCGCGTTTGATATTATGAAAAAAATTATGGGTGACAGGCTGGAGCAGATTCACAGTGGGAATGTCATTTTGTAATTGATACATAAAAAAACTTCTTTGGATGCATACTAGCCAGAAAAGGAGGTTTTCATATGAAAGCATTAGATTATACTGCACTGACTCTTGTCATTATCGGAGCCGTAAACTGGGGGCTGATCGGATTGTTCCGCTTTGATCTGGTAGCTTTTTGCTTTGGCAATTTATCCTGGTTATCGAGAGTGATCTATACGCTTGTGGGTCTGTCTGGTCTATATTTGATTACATTTTTTGCTAAACTGCGCTACGAGTAAAATCGGTTAAAACGGTTTTGCATTTTCTCCCTGGTCTGGTTATACTGGAATCAGTATAAGGGCAGGGAGAAATACATATGTATGAGAGATTTTATAAAAACATATCAGATTTTATTTTTGTGAAAGATGAGCCGAAGGCGGCAGATGTGATTTTCGTTCCGGGCAACGGATATCCGCATATGGCGGAGGCGGCAGCGGAACTGTGGAAGCAGGGATATGCAAAATGGGTGCTTCCATCGGGGCGTTTTACCGTGACTTTGGGGCATTTTGCGGGGGTGCAGAAAAAGCGGGAAATCTATTCCGGAGATTATCATACGGAATGGGAGTTTCTTGCGGAGGTGCTTGAAAAAAATGGGGTTTCATCCGAGTGCATTTTGAAAGAAGATCAGGCCACATTTACTTATGAAAATGCGATTCGGTCAAAAACAGTTCTGAAAGAGCAGGGCATCAGACTGAGACGTGGCATTATCTGCTGCAACAGTGTGCATGCCCGCAGATGCAAGATGTATTTTGAACTGGTTTTTCCGGAGGCTGAGTTTCTGATTTATCCGGTGGTGGCAGATGAGGTGACAAAAGAAAACTGGTATCTCAGCCAGAAAGGGATTGATGCAGTGCTGGGCGAGATGGAGCGCTGCGGAAAACAGTTTGAGTATATATTAAAAGAGATGCAGGGGATTTAATCCCCTGCATCTTCGCCGGCTGCTTTTTCTGCTTCCGGAAGATAAGCGTGTACTTTTGTGATCCGGTTTTTGTAGACCTGATCTACCACAAAACGGATGTTGTCATCGGTTACGATAAACTCGCCCACTTCCGGCAGTTTATCTTCAGAATGTTCAATGATATAGCCGCCGATGGAATCATAGGAATCGGAATCCAGATTCAGATCCAGGGCTTCATTGATATCATCCAGCTTCATAGATCCGGAGAGCATGTATTCCCGGTCTTCGATCAGTTCAACCAGCTCAACTTCATCACGGCCGCTGTATTCGTCCCGGATGTCGCCTACGATCTCTTCCAGAATATCTTCCAGAGTGATCAGACCGGCGGTTGCACCGTATTCGTCAATGATAATAGCAAAATTTATGGATTTTTCACGCATCTCATCCAGAAGAGATGCAATATTTTTATGTTCAAAAGTAAAGAACGGTTCCCGCATGATCTTACGGATATCAAAATCTTCTTTGGAATCAATCAGAAGCAGTTCTTTGATGTTCAGAATACCGATTACACTGTCTGTGGTGTCTTCGTAAACCGGAAGACGTGTGAATCGTGTGGTTTTAAATATCTCGATCAGTTCATCGTAGGTGGTGTTGATATCCACAAAAGTCATATCGATACGCGGAATCATAATATCTTCTGCCTTGGTATCCCCGAAATCAAATACGTTGTTGATCATTTGGCGTTCTTCGCTTTCGATGACACCGTCTTCGTGGCTGACATCAACCAGCGTACGAAGTTCATGCTCTGTCATGGGATTCGCTTTTGCATTTGGATCAATGTGAAGCAGAAGCATAAGGCCGATGGAAAATTTATTTACGATAAAAATAACCGGTGTCAGTATTTTCATCAGAAAACTGACAATTCCGGCGTAGGCCAGTGATAACTTTTCTGCGTGGATGGTTGCAAGGGTTTTCGGGGTAATCTCACCGAAAATGAGGATTAACAGCGTCAATACACCGGTGGCAATTCCGACGGCAGCATTTCCAAATAGATCAATGATCAGGGTTGTCATCAGAGAGGATGCTGAAATATTGACCAGGTTGTTGCCGACCAGGACGGCACTCAGCATTTTTCCCTTGTCTTCCAGAATCTTAAGCAGTTTCTGTGCGCGGCGGTCACCCTGCTCCGCGAGGCTTAAAATACGAATCTGGTTTACGGTGGTCATAGCGGTCTCAGCAGACGAGAAAAATGCGGAAAGCGCCAGCAGGACAAAAAGGCATATGACCTGAATCAATTGACTTGAATCCAAAATTTGTTTCACTCCTTGTTATGTTGTTTAATTATTATGATTACATTTTCAGATATAAAACCCGATATTTCTGAAAGGTATTCATTAATATAGAAATATACATGAAATCTGTTTTCATTTCAAGTGGCATACAAATAAAGATTTGGTTAAAAAATCCTGTATTTTGTGTAAATTATAGAAGATACGACAAAAGTTACAAAATGATTACGAATTTTTTAAATAGTGCCTTGTTTGGTAATAAATCCTGTGCTATAATGAGAATCCTGACAGGGAAAGTCTGTACTTATCTGTTCTGCATACAGGCGGATAAGTTGTCAGCGAAATTAATACGAGGTGGATAAAATGAGAAAAACATATAAGGCCAGAGTTGGTGCTGTTTTGCTTGCATCCATGCTGGCGGTTTCAAGTCTGAGTTCAGTGCCGGCATCTGCTGCAGCACAGGAGGAGAAGCGTGCTGCAAAGCTTGCATCTGCCACAGAAACAGTACTGAAGACAGAAGAAGACATTCAAAATGAGCGGATGGAAAAAGAGACCGGTCTCGCTTATGTGAAAGAGTTTACGATGGAAACACCGGATGCCCTGAGTTCACTGGATCTGACAAAATGTAAAGGTCCTGGAACATTTGCTTTTGAAAAACCGGAATACATACCAGAAAAGGGCGTAAGCAACTGCATTCTGATTTTTACTCCGAAAGATGTGAATGCGCATCAGTACAATCAGTTAAAAGGATGGGATGAGGAAACCAAAACAGTGCGCAGAAATGTGACGGTTATCTGTACCAGCCTGAAACTGGCGGAAGAGGAAGCGGCAAAAGAGGAAAGTCAGGCACCGGAAGTTTCGCCGGAGGCAACAGCTGTACCGGAAGCAAACCCGGAGGTAACGAAAGTCCCGGAAACTTCACCGGAGGCAACGGAAGCGCCGGAAGTAACGAAAACTCCGGAGGCGACCGAAGTTCCCGAAGCGACGAAAGGGCCGGAGGCAGAAAAAGTCCCGGAAGCAACGAAAGCGCCGGAGGCAACGAAAACTCCGGAAATAACGAAGGCACCGGAAACAACTGGGGAAGCGGCAGAGACACCGAAAGAAGAGCCGGAAGTGACGAAAGCGCCGGAGGCAGCAACGGTACCGGAGACGACCGAAGTTCCGGAAACTGCTGAGAAAGATTCCGAAAAAACGGAAGAAACCCATGTGAAGACGGAAGCAGTGACCGCAGTGGAAGCAAAAATACAGGCGCTTGCACTGGAAAATTATACGCAGGAGTGTGTTGATGCTGTTATAGAAGCAACCAGGGCAATAAATGCGCTGAGTGAAGAAGAATATGCAGCGGTCGATGCAGCCGCCGTGAAAAAGCTTCTGACTGCACAGGAAACTGCAGGAACATTCAATCGTGTGAGCAATGGCGTGAAGGTTACCGGAAATATTCCCTGGTATGTTGCGCTTCAGGTTACCGTTGGAAATGATACAGAATCTTATGTGCCAACCGGTCTGGAGACGATCGTGCCCTATGATATGAAACTCTGGAATCGGATGGATGACTGTAAATATGAACTGCCGGCAGGAGAAAAAGTAATCCTTACTATGGCAGTTCCGGAGAATATGGATCTTTACAATGGTCTGACGATTGTTCATTATATGGATGAAAACCATTACGAATATATTGAACTTCGCATCAGCGGAGATAAGATGAGCTTTGCAACCAGTTCATTCAGTCCCTTCAATGTGGCTGGAAGTACCGTTCTTGTAGGCGGTAAGCAGCCATCTTCCGGAAGCAGCACTTCTGCAGGCAGCAGTTCTGGGGGAAATAACGGAACAGGCAGCAGTACATCCTCAGGAAATGCATCAACCGGAAGTTCTTCAACGGGAAATACATCCACAGGAAATACCGCAGGCGGAAGTTCTTCAACCGGAAACAGTTCTTCTGGTCAGAGTACATCCGGCAGTTCTTCCGGCAGCAGTGGTTCAGGCAAAACCAATACAACCACAAACAGGAAAAATAATGTGATTGCGGCTCAGACCGGTGATAACGCAGAGACTGCAAAATATCTCGTTATAGCAGCAGGTGCGGCAATTGTCTGTATCATATGTATTGCTGTGATCGTGGTGAAAAAAGTGGGAAAAAAGAAAAATAAACAGTGATATCAGGTACAACCCTCCCATATAGTTTATGGGAGGGATTTTTTATGGAAAAGACAAGTACAACCGGACAGAAGATATTAATGGTTATAAAAACACTGATCTTATCTTACGTGATGAGCGGACTCATTCTGCTCTTGCTGGCTTTTCTGCTGTACAAATTTCAGTTGAGCGAACAGGCGGTAAAAGCGGGGGTACTGGCAGTCTATGTGATTTCCTGTCTGGCGGGAGGCTGGTACATAGGGCGAAAAATCGGCAGCCGGAAATTTGCGTGGGGATTTCTGGCAGGAATCCTGTATTTTGTGGTTCTGCTGGTTGTATCCATGATCCTGAACAGGAGTGCTGTCGTTTACTCCCAGCACCTTGTCACCGCATTTGCCATGTGTATTTTAGGCGGAACAATAGGCGGAATGATATCATAATGCAGAATACTGAAAAAAGTGCTTTGAAAAAGACAAAACATGTGTTATAATTCGAAATAGCAATGGGCAGTTTGAAAAATGCCGAATAATTTTACCGGGAGGAAAGAAACATGAAACATATCAAAACATTAAATACAAAAAATTTACAGAATACATTGAAAAAAGGCGGATGCGGAGAATGCCAGACATCCTGTCAGTCTGCCTGCAAGACCTCTTGTACCGTTGGTAACCAGAGCTGCGAAAGCCAGAAATAAGAAATAATAAAATAGTAATTTGTGAAGCAGCGGTTTGCGCCGCTGCTTATTCTTTGTGTGAGGAGTAGAAAAATGCAGATACATCGTTATAAAAATAATGGTTACAATATCGTTATGGATATTAACAGTGGTTCTGTTCATGTTGTAGATGATGTGACATACGATATTCTGGGACATATGGAACAGGGTATGAGCCGCGACGAGATTGTAAATGAAATGAAAAAAAGCGGCGTTTGTGATGAAGAAGCGATTGTCAGTGCCATTGATGAGTGTGAAGAACTGAAAGAGCAGGGGATGCTTTTTACAGAAGATGCTTACCGGGATGCAGTTATTGATTTTAAAAAGCGCCCGACCGTAGTAAAGGCACTTTGTTTACATATTGCCCATGACTGTAACCTGGCCTGTCGTTACTGCTTTGCAGAAGAAGGGGAATATCATGGAAGACGTGCCATGATGTCCTATGAAGTGGGCAAACAGGCGTTGGATTTCCTGATTGCAAATTCCGGAAACAGAAGAAATCTGGAAGTGGATTTCTTTGGAGGCGAGCCTCTGATGAACTGGCAGGTGGTAAAAGACCTGGTTGCATATGGCCGTGAGCAGGAAAAAATTCATGATAAAAATTTCCGTTTTACACTGACAACAAACGGTGTACTGCTGAATGATGATATCATGGAATTCGCCAACAAAGAGATGGCCAATGTGGTTCTGAGCATTGACGGAAGAAAAGAAGTACATGACTTTATGCGTCCGTTCCGCAAAGGGGCCGGCAGCTATGACCTGATCGTGCCCAAATTCCGGAAATTTGCAGAAAGCCGCAATCAGGACAAGTATTATGTGCGCGGTACCTTTACAAGACACAATCTGGATTTTGCAAAAGATGTTCTGCATCTTGCGGACCTTGGTTTCAAACAGATTTCGGTGGAACCGGTTGTGGCTCCGCCGGAGGCCGATTATTCTCTGAGGGAAGAGGATGTTCCGGTAATCTGTGAGCAGTATGATCTTCTGGCAAAAGAAATCATTCGCCGCAGCAAAGAGGGCAATGGATTTAATTTCTTCCATTTTATGATCGACCTTACCGGCGGTCCGTGTGTGTACAAACGTCTGTCCGGGTGTGGTTCCGGAACAGAGTATCTGGCGGTGACGCCGTGGGGGGATCTGTATCCGTGTCATCAGTTTGTGGGTGAAGAAAAATTCCTTATGGGAAATGTCTTTGATGGAATCACCAGAACGGATATTCAGGAAGAATTCAAATGCTGCAATGTATACGCAAAAAAAGAGTGCAAAGACTGTTTTGCAAGATTTTACTGCAGCGGCGGATGTGCGGCAAATTCATACAATTTCCACGGTTCTATCACAGATGTATACGAAGTGGGCTGCAAATTACAGCAGAAACGTGTGGAATGTGCCATTATGATCAAGGCTGCAATGGCAGAAGAATAGTCAGCTTAAGTTAAAGAAGGGAAAAACAATGAAGAAAAAACAGGGAATTCTTGTACTGGTTTTAACTGCAGTGTTGATGGGCCTGCTGGCCTTTACCTGTGCAGTTGGTTTTGGCCCGACCGGAACCGGTGCAGCAAAAAATATTAGAACAGGGCTTGATCTGTCCGGTGGTGTCAGCATCACCTATGAAACATCTGATCCGAATCCGTCTTCGGAAGATATGGCCGATACCATTTACAAACTTCAGAAACGAGTGGAAGAATACAGCGAAGAATCACAGGTTTATCAGGAAGGTGACAACCGTATTAATATCGAGATTCCTGGTGTATCGGATGCAAATGAGATTCTGCAGGATCTTGGTACTCCGGGTTCCCTATATTTCATTTCTGAAAAATCTGCAGATGGCAGTATGAGCAACTTTACCTGGGATGATACCCTGGGAACTTATGTCCTGAATCGTTCTCTGGAGGAACTGGAAGCGGACGGAAGCATCGTTATGAATGGCAACGATGTGAAATCAGCGGAATCAGGTGCACGTCAGAATTCTACAGGTACAGCCAATGATTATATTGTGTCTCTGCAGCTTACAGAGGAAGGTACCGAAAAATTCGCGGATGCGACAACCTATGCCTATGCAAACGGCGAGAGAATCGGTATATATTACGATGGTGCATTCATCAGCGTACCAAGCGTAAATGAACCGATCACTGGCGGTCAGTGTGAGATCAGCGGAAGCGAAAGCATGGAAGCTGCCAATAATCTGGCTTCCTTTATCCGTATCGGCGGTCTGAAACTGGAACTGACAGAAATCCGTTCCAACGTAGTTGGTGCACAGCTTGGGGAAGAGGCTATCCGTACCAGTCTGATCGCAGGCGGAATCGGTCTTGCGATTGTAATTCTGTTCATGATTGTCGTATATCTGGTTCCGGGTGTTGTCGCTGGTATCGCACTTTTGATTTATACCGGCCTTGTACTGCTTCTGTTAAATGCATTTGATCTTACCCTGACTTTGCCGGGAATCGCAGGTATTATCCTTGGTATCGGCATGGCTGTGGATGCAAATGTTATCATTTACGCTCGTATTCGTGAAGAAATCAGTGAGGGCAAGAGTGTAAAAGGCGCGGTCAGATCCGGTTTCGAGAAAGCTATGTCTGCGATTCTGGATGGAAACATTACCACTCTGATCGCAGCAGCAGTACTTGGATGGCTGGGTACGGGAAGCGTACGTGGTTTTGCGATGACACTGGCTCTCGGTATCGTAGTATCCATGTTTGCTGCCCTTGCAGTATCACGTCTGATTATCAATGCATTATATGCAGTAGGCGTTCGTGATGCAAAATTTTATGCAAGAGAAAAAACGAAGAAGACCTATGATTTTCTGGGAAAGAAAAAGATTTTCTTTGTATTTTCCACTATTCTGATTCTTGTGGCACCGATCGCAATGGGAGTAATGTCTGCCCAGGGAAATGGTGCACTGAACTACAGCCTTGAATTCAAGGGCGGAACTTCGACAACCGTAACCTTCAATGAAGACATGAGCATTGAGGATCTGGACACACAGGTAAAACCGGTCGTTCAGGAAGTAACCGGTGATGCGAACATTTCGACACAGAAAGTAGTGGGAAGCAACGAAGTAGTGATCAAAACCCGTTCTTTAGATGTAGAAGAACGTGAAGAGCTGAATCAGCTTCTGGTGGATGAATTTGGTGTGGATGCAACAACAATCACAGCCGAAAACATTTCTTCTACCGTCAGCAGTGAGATGAGATCAGATGCTGTCCTTGCAGTAGTAGCAGCTACGATTTGTATGCTTCTGTATATCTGGTTCCGATTCAAAGATATCCGCTTTGCATCCAGCGCGGTGCTCGCACTGGTGCATGACGTGCTGGTTGTGCTTGGCTTTTATGCAGTGGCACGTATTTCTGTCGGAAATACTTTTATCGCATGTATGCTGACTATTGTAGGTTATTCCATCAATGCAACAATCGTTATTTTCGACCGTATCCGTGAAAATATGCCGGGCGTGCGCGGCGATGAGCAGTTAAAAGAAGTAGTCAACAGCAGTATCAGTCAGACTCTGACCAGAAGTATCTATACATCTCTGACCACATTTATTATGGTTGCAGTTCTTTTTATTATGGGCGTGGCATCCATTCGTGAATTTGCACTGCCGATCATGGTCGGAATCGTCTGTGGTGCTTATTCATCTGTCTGCATAACCGGTTGTCTCTGGTATGTAATGAAGACGAAAATAAAAGCAAAAAAATAGAAGATTAAAAAATGAGGCTGTCTCTATGGGGCAGCCTTGTGCTGTATAAGGAGATAAACATGGAAAAATGGGTAGTGGCGGCCAAACGGGCCGACTTTAACCAGATTGCGCATGATTTTTCAATCGATCCGGTCATGGCCCGTCTGATCCGCAATCGGGATGTGATCGGAAACGAGCAGATTCAGAGGTATCTTTACGGAAATAAAGAACAGCTTCACAGTCCCTGGCGGATGAAAGATATGGAAAAGGCAGTAAATATACTGTGCGAAAAAATCAGCAATCATGCCAGAATTCGGGTCATTGGTGATTATGATATTGATGGAGTTATGTCGACTTATATCCTGGAAACCGGACTGCGCCGGGTTGGAGCGGATGTCGATTTTATGATTCCAAACCGGATTACGGATGGTTATGGTCTGAATGAACATCTGATCCTGCAGGCAAAAGAGGAGGGACGGGATACAATTGTAACCTGTGACAACGGAATTTCTGCTTTTGAACAGATCGAAAGGGCGAAAAGTCTGGGAATGACCGTGATCGTAACGGATCATCATGAACTGCTGGATGAAAAAATTCCGGCGGCAGATGCGGTGATCAATCCAAAACGGCAGGATTGCACATATCCGTTTACCGGATTGTGCGGTGCCGCAGTGGCCTGGAAATTGATCGTGGCACTGTATGAAAAATGCGGTATTCCAAAAGAAGAGGCAGAAGATTTTCTGGAATATGCGGCTTTTGCAACCGTAGGCGACGTGATGGATCTGGTGGAGGAAAACAGAATCATTGTAAAAGAAGGTCTGAAACAGCTTCACCATACAAAAAATACAGGTCTGCGGGAGCTGATGCGGGTAAATGATCTGGAACCGGAGTGTTTGAATGCTTATCATATTGGTTTTGTTCTGGGTCCCTGTATGAATGCAAGCGGTCGTCTGGACACGGCAAAACGGGCACTGGAGCTGCTTCGTTCAGAAAATGTGGAGGATGCAGCACGGCTGGCCGGGGATTTGAAAAGTCTGAACGAAAGCAGGAAGGCGCTGACGCTTCAGGGCGTGGAACTGGCTGTGGAACAGGTGGAAAAAACTTCCATAAAAGAGGATAAAGTGTATGTGATTTATCTTCCAGAATGTCATGAGAGTCTTGCGGGAATTATTGCCGGACGGATCCGGGAGAGGTATTACCATCCGGTGTTTGTACTCACAAAAGGGGAAGAAGGAATCAAGGGAAGCGGAAGGTCCATAGAATCCTATCACATGTTTGATGCAATGGCAGAGTGCCGGGAAGTGTTTACTCATTTTGGCGGACATAAGATGGCAGCCGGATTATCCCTTCCGGAAGAAAATGTGGAACTGCTGCGCAGACGCATCAATGAGACCTGCGCCCTGACCGAAGAAGATTTTGTGCCGAAAATAACCATCGATGTGCCGATGCCTTTTTCCTATGTTACCAAAGAACTGATTGTACAGATGGAACTGCTGGAGCCCTTCGGAAAAGGAAATACGAAACCAATTTTTGCCCAGAAGGACATAAAAGTGTTAAATCACAGAATTATTGGGAAAAATAGGAATGTATTAAGTCTGAAGCTGGATGATGGTATGGGACGGACGATCGACGGAATCTGTTTTCAGAATGCGGAAGAACTGGAACAGCGGATCGTGAGCGGAAAATCCGTATCGGTTACCTATTATCCCACACTGAATACATATCAGGGAAGAGAGAGCATTCAGATCGTGATTTCGCATTTTCAATAAAAAGTGATTTTGATTAGAGATAATCATGGGGAAATCGACAGAAATCTACAAAATCTTGATTCTGTGAATAAATAATGATATACTTATCAGATAATGTAGGGGTCAAAAGGTATTTTGACCCCTTGATACCTACGGATTACTCCGCATTTTATGCTCCCGTAATCCTGAAAACATTCGAAACCCGCCCTATTCGGGCTGCTTTCTCATGTTTTGCGGGTCCCAAAGTCACATTTTTTCATGCAGGCATGAAACATGTGACCTTTTGACCCTGGTATCATCCGATAAA
>JAXJSH010000064.1:0-3375 GCA_036310185.1 Lachnospiraceae bacterium
ACTTGGAGAGTGTATATCTGTATCCAGCTTTCATCACTCCCATAATCTTCTCTGCATTCATTGTCATTTTCTTCTTATCCATAGTCTTCATTTTTTAGTTTTTGAATCGTTTAAACTTATAATAGTAACGTCTTTCGTGTTTGAAAGTTCGGCCGTATTTTCTTTTAAGCAAAGATAGGGATTTTATACATACGGAATATTGAAGATTCATTAAAGAGTGTGAGGAGTTGTTTTCAGATGAAAAAAAGCCTTAAATGAAAAAAAATCCTCCAAACGCTTGCAGATTCAAAAAATAGTCGTACCTTTGCATCGCTTTTGAAAACAAGCGCTCTTGCATGAGAGGTTTGGAGAGATGGCAGAGTGGTCGATTGCGGCGGTCTTGAAAACCGTTGTACTGCGAGGTACCGGGGGTTCGAATCCCTCTCTCTCCGCAATAAACGCTGAAAATCAGCAAATTATAAAACAAACACCCAATTTTACACCCAAGAATGTAAAGTTGGGTGTTTTTATTTTATTTAAGACGAATCATATTCGCTCGGAAAATAATTTGATAAAAAACAGAACAAACGAAAAAAACAACCAATTCATTTTCCGTAAGATTTCGTATCTTTGCAGTAAATAATAAATCAGGGTCTGTCATGATAATATATAATGTTTAAAAATCGTAGTATGAAAAAAAGTAGAAGAAAACGCCTTGTAATTTTGTGTATAGCTTTAGTTTGTATCATAGTTTTAGTTTTTTTATTGTTCTCTAAATCAACTTCTAATAATAGTACAAATCCACCTTTGACAGATGTTTTGACTGATAGCATTTCTCGGATAGTATCAGCTTGTCCTGGTGAAATTGGAGTGGCAATTATTATTAATAACACAGATACAGTTAAAGTTAATGATAAGAGTGTATATCCTATGATGAGTGTATTTAAGGTTCATCAGGCATTAGCTCTTTGCAATGATTTTGATAACAAAGGGATTTCACTTGATACCTTAGTAAAGATAGATAGGAATAGACTTGATTCAAAGACTTGGAGTCCTATGATGAAAGATTATTCCGAGTTGGTTATATCATTAACCGTGAGAGATTTACTTCGTTATACTATTGCTCAAAGTGATAATAATGCAAGCAATCTGATGTTTAAAGATATGGTCAATGTTGCTCAAACTGACAGTTTTATAGCCACACTTATTCCTCGTTCAAGTTTTCAGATAGCTTATACAGAAGAGGAAATGTCGGCTGACCACGATAGGGCTTACTTTAATTATACATCTCCTCTTGGTGCCGCAATGTTGATGAACCGTTTGTTTACCGAAAGTATTGTCAGTGGTGAGAAGCAAAGTTTCATTAAGAATACATTAAAAGAATGTGTGACAGGTACAGATAGAATAGTCGCTCCGCTTCTTGATAAAGAAAGGGTTTCTATTGCACATAAGACGGGTTCTGGTTATGTCAATGAAAATGGTATTCTTGCAGCTCACAATGATGTTGCCTATATATGCCTGCCTAATAATGTCTGCTATACTTTAGCGATATTTGTTAAGGATTTCAAGGGTAATGAATCACAAGCATCACAATATGTTGCGCATATATCAGAGGTCGTATATTCTTTATTAATACAAAATTCGGCAATTCCTTAAGTTGCGTTTACTTTGAAGCTTCAATGGTAAACATTATATAATTTATACAATATAAAAGCACTTCGTAACTATCAGAGTGCTTTTATATTGTCTTTTTTTTCTATTATAACTTGAATCCTCTACTTTTTCTTGGTTCTTCCGTTGGTTGTCGCAAACCTTGCCGAAGTTTCTCCCATTGCTCTTTGAACCATTCGCTTATCGGTTGCCTGTTTATGGTCAGTACAAGTTTGCTATCATCGGTCGGATTCTTCTCCACCTTGAAGATGTTGTTTTTGATTTCAAACTTTCTTCTATGTTCCTCGGAATAAATCTTGCCATTACATTGGATAGCTTCTTTCCTTGTCAAAAGACAATCTATCATATCTTTGGTAAATCCAATGACAGCGCAGAGTTTTTCCATTCTCAACATTTCTCTAAGCATCGGAAACCACTTGAATGCCTTTTCAAGCAGAGTGTTCAATCGTGATATTTCCCTGTCTTTGGCTTCAAGTTCTTGGTTGTGTATGCTCTGAAGATTGCGTATCTGTTTGCCATGTCGCTCTTGCATTTCCTGCATTTGGATTTTGAGGGTGTCAATACCTTTGTCTCGTTTGGCAATCTCTTGGTGCAAATCTTCATTAGTTCGCTCCAGCTCTTTCATCTTTCCACTTCCGAAAAGAGAACCAACTCCGCTTGCTATGGCGGTGGCTGCATTGGTGGCTGTTTTCTTTAGCTTGTCAGTGCGTATTTCTGATTTCACCTGTTTCAGTTCCTGTTCAGCAAGACCTATCTGTTCTTCTTTGTGCCGTTTTGCAGCATCCATGCGTTGCAGTTCGGCTCTCTGCTTTTCAATGATGAAATCATTTCGTTCCAAATGTTCCTTTCCGGTCTCGGATTTAGATTGCCCACGTTGCATGGAGAGGATGTCAGATGCCAAAGTCTGCATTTCCATCATATCGTCATCATTGAGCTTTTGGCTCTTGCCCGTGTCGTGGTTCATCCAGTCGAATACGATATGGGCATGATAATTCGGCTTAAACCACTTTTCACCGACTTGGAAACTCTCCCTATCCCCGGTTTTGGGTTGTCCACTAAGCCAGTGTCCCTCGTCCTTATGCAGGAAGATTTGGAGCGGTGTAATACCCCAGCGTCTCTGGCACTCCTCACCAAACTTTCGTACATCTGCCAGTGTTGTATCTGGTCTGATGAGCAATACTCCCTCACGGATTGGAGAACATCCAGCCACTTTTATAATCTTTCCATTCTTTCCCTTGCGCTCACGCTCCTTTTCCTGCATCGCTCGTCCGGTCTTTTCCTTGACCATCCGTTTGATGCTGTCATAGTGCGCCTGCAGGTCAGGACTGCCGAAGCCCGGGTTTATCCACTGCTCGTTATTGGAAGTCAGTTCGGGTACAATGTAGATTCTGGACTCGCCGATATTGCGCATGTACTCGGCAGTTCTCCGGTTATGAGCCCCGCTTGATGTCACTCTGCAGGGTTTGATATGTATGCTTGATTTTGTTGCCATATTCTTAAAATTTGATTTGGATTGTTGATGAAATCTTCTGTTGTCCGCTCATAACCGCACAGGGTTCTTAGGGGTGCAACCCATAAGCGGAGATTGCAAAGAGAGGGGCACTCTTTGCTCGGGGTTCTTAGGGGAGAAACGCCCTGAGTGGGTCATTAGGGCAAAGCCCTAATCCCCTCGGGAGAGCCCACAACTACGAAAGCGAAGCGTGTAGTTATAGTGGGCTATAACCG
>JAXJSH010000065.1:0-3974 GCA_036310185.1 Lachnospiraceae bacterium
ATTTTATCCTGCCGGCAGTGGGTGTTCATCCGACAAGGACTCCCTATACACCATGGAAGAGAAGAAAAGCAATTGCAGAATTGTCAGGAAAAGAGACTGTTGTTGCCATAGGTGAACTGGGACTGGACTATCATCATATGATGTTGGGATCAAAAGATGCCTGACGGATAGTTCCGTGCTTCGCACTCCCACAATCCTGCCTTTTACGGCAAGAAAAACACAAAAACGTTTATAAAAGTTTGGATTATTGCCGATAATATGGTATACTATACTATACAATAGATTCGTGTAATTATTGATTCGATTTTTAACGGAGGAGAGCAGATGCGATACCTTTCAGTTACTGAAATAGCGAAAAAATGGAATGTATCGGAACGCAGCGTGAGAAACTACTGCGCACAGGGACGGGTTATCGGGGCATTTCTTACCGGTAAAACCTGGAACATTCCAGAAAATGCAGAGAAACCGGAGCGTTCTAATAAGAAGAAAGAACTACCTGTTACATTACTTGATATCCTGCAGGATGAGAAAAAAGCAAAATATTCCGGCGGCATTTACCATAAAACACAGATTGATCTGACATATAACTCAAACCATATCGAGGGTAGCCGACTGACACATGATCAGACCAGATATATTTTCGAAACCAACACAATCGGGGTAGAAAACGAAGTTCTCAATGTGGATGACGTGATCGAAACTGCAAACCATTTCCGCTGCATCGACATGATTATTGATAATGCAAAAACGGCGCTGACCGAAAAATTTATTAAGGAACTTCACCTGATTCTGAAGAACGGCACCAGTGATTCAAGAAAAGATTGGTTTGCAGTTGGTGATTATAAAAAATTGCCGAACGAAGTTGGCGGGATGGATACCGCCCTTCCGGAAGAAGTTGCCGATAAAATGAAAGCATTGATGACGGAATACAATGCCAAGGAAGAAAAGACATTTGAAGATATCCTGGACTTCCATGTGAAGTTTGAACGAATTCATCCTTTTCAGGACGGCAACGGTCGTGTGGGCAGACTGATCATGTTCAAAGAGTGTCTGAAATATAATATCGTTCCGTTTATCATCGAAGAAAATTTGAAATTGTTCTACTACCGTGGATTGAAGGAATGGGACAACGAAAGAGGCTATCTTACAGATACTTGCCTGACAGCACAGGATAAATATAAAGCATATCTGGATTATTTTAGAATTGCGGATTAAAGAAGCGGATTTCCAAAGTGCCAAAGTTTCATCCTAAAGTGTCAATTTGACACTGATGTCATTAAAAGACATAAGCTTCCGGCAACACTTGGAGATTATATCAAAACATCTCAAGATTATTTATATGATGCCAGGGTCAAAAGCCTGAAACCACGATGTGCTTGCACATGAGTGGTTTTAAGGCTTAATGACCCGCCCCAATATGAGGATAAAAGTGGGGCATCTGCACCACGATATCCGAATATGGGGCAGGATTGTGGGAGTACGAAGCACGGAACAATCCGTCAGGCATCTTTTGACCCCAACATCTTTATATTAAACTTGAATTATTCATGAGTTTTTAATTCAAACATGATAATTCAGGTTAATTATTATTCGATATACTAGAATTGAAATTACACAAAATAAGAACAACCAATAATGCAAAATATAAAATAAGAATGTAGGAATTATGGCATATAAAAATGTCGGAAAACCTGCATTCTTATTTTTTACTCAACTTTCCCACCCATAAAACAGGTGGAAACACTTGATATTTCAGGCAAATAAATTTAATAAATTGGTGCATTGACATTAAAAAAGCACCTATTCTTGCAAATTCCGGCTCATCTGACCATGCATTCCGCAATGAACTGATCAGGCTTTCCGGATGTAACTGAGCGCGTTTCCGCTTCAGCTGATCAATAAGTTTTCAACGTGTTATAGTTCTTTCGTAGTCATCAAATGATTGCGAAAGGAGGCATAACTATGCAAGACTACAACACGATTATTGGTGCCATTCAGATGCGTCTGAATGGCTGCCAGACAAGATCCGTTATGGATCGTTATAAGATTGGCTCAGGAACGTTAAACCTTATCATGAGCCGATATCATGCCGGAGGGATTCCAATCGAGGAACTTCGGATGATGGCACCTAAGGAAGTCGAGAACCTTTTCTATCCGCAGAAAAATCTGCAGAGAAAAGATGCTCCTCTTCCGGATTTTCAGTATTACTATGACAGGATTCATGCCCCAGGAAGCCGCATGAACATTTCATTCTGCTGGCTGGATTATAAAGAAAAGAATCCTGATGGTTATGAAAAGTCACAGTTTTACGAATACTTCAACCGCTTCATAGCTGAAAACTATGGTGGTCAGAAGGTATCGATGGCTGTAAACCGAATCCCTGGTGAAAAGATGTATATCGACTGGGTCGGCGATCAGCCGGAACTTTTAACAGACACCGAAACAGGCGAGATCAAAAAGGTCCATATCTTTGCGACCACTCTTGGAGTAAGCAGCCTGATCTATGCAGAAGCTTTTCCAAACGAGAAACTTCCGTGTTTTATAGAAGGCTGTGCGCATGCAGTTTCTTTTTATGGTGCTGTTGCCAAGTATTTTGTGCCGGATAACCTGAAAACTGCAGTAACCAAGCACACAAAGGACGAACTTATCCTGCAGTCTACATTTGCGGATCTGGAAGACTTCTATGAGACTATTGTTTTTCCACCACCCGCAAGGAAGCCGAAGGGCAAGCCTACAGTTGAAAATCATGTACGTTATCTCGAAACGCACCTGGTTGAGAAACTAAAAGAAAAGATATATGTGTCATTTGAAGACCTGAATGCTGATATCAAAAAAATAGTAGAGGTCCTCAATAAACGATCTTTTCAAGGTAAGGATTTCTCAAGACGGGATGATTTCGAAAAGTATGACAAACCATGTATGAAACCACTGCCAGGCGGATGTTACACGGCTTGCGATTATAAAGCAGTCTTAAAGGTTCCCAACAACTACCACATCGAGTATGACGGCCACTACTATTCCGTATTGTACTCTTACTGTGGCAAGCCTGCAATTCTGAAAGCAACTGCATCAGAAATCAGGATCTGTGATCAGTACAATCGGCTGATTTGTACGCATAAGCGGTCTTATAAAGAGTTTCCTCTGTATATCACAGTGGATGAACATATGCCGCCGGAACATCTTTACTACAAAGAAGTCAATTCAAAGGATGGTAATTATTACCGTCGCTGGGCGTCTGCCATTGGTCCTGCGATGTCAGAACTGATTGACAGACTCCTTAGATCATCAAAACATGAAGAGCAGTCTTATAATGCCTGTGCTGGTATCCTGCATAAAGTAAAAACGATCCCGAAAGGTGCTGCGGAAGAAGTTGCCCGCAAATGTATAGAGATCAATTCCTGTAAATATTTTACCTTTAAGCAGATGCTCAAAAAGATGGATGTGAAGGAACTCCCCGAGCATTCACCCGGAACACTGCCAAACCATGAAAATATCAGAGGAAAGGACTACTATAAGTAAGGGTGGCGGACTATGGCATACAGACTAAAAAACTATCTTTATAACGATAAACTCACAAAGGAACAGAACATACTCATGGATCGGCTGTATAAACTTCGTATGTCCGGTATGGCTGAAGCCTTTGAAAAGCAGCTGCTGGAACCAAACACAGGTCTCGAACCATTTGAAGTCCGCTTTGCTGCTATTGTAAATCAGGAGTGGGATCAGCGTGAGAGTAAAAAGTTTAAACGTCTCCTGAAGAAAGCGACCCTGAAATATCCTGCAGCTGATCTTGACAGTTCAATCTATGATCCAGAACGTCAGCTGAATACACACGTCATAGAACTTCTTGCCAAGTGTGATTGGATCGATGAGCCGAATAACCTGCTGATGACCGGAGGGGCCGGTGCTGGGAAAACGCACATCGCCTGCGCCTTATGTATCACAGCAATGCATCAGAACCGTACTGTTAAATA
>JAXJSH010000066.1:0-7576 GCA_036310185.1 Lachnospiraceae bacterium
AGGTAATCCATATCGAATTCTTAACTTACGTCTTTTTTGAGAAATAAGCCGTAGGTCTATTAAAGTTACCCTTTTTTCTGAAAATCATTTCAAAATACTTCTTGACTATTTACCAAATTGCTTTTTTATCTATTAAAATTTCACCGCGCCAATACGTTTTTACTTCTGCAGACTGACCGGTCAACTTAAGTTTTTTGCCTCTGCAAAACCAGTTATATTAATCGAATGATATCTCCGATCGGCAGATCCGGATTCTCCGTTCCCTTGAACATGATTTTACACAGATAATAATACATATATTCCAGCTGTTCTCTGGAAACCGCTTTCACCTGATGTTCAAAACTGAAATCCAGACCATTGTCATCCGGCCGATGCATAACAGTCAGATACATTGCCTGAGTGGTAGCTCCGTTTGGATACCATTTTGTTTTATAATGAATATCGCCCAGTTTTTCCAGACCTTTTTCCTTAAGTGTCAGCGGCTGGTAAGTCAGTGACATAGGCTCATAGGTCTGTCCCGGTGCGTGCGGGTATTTTTTGCTGCGGTATGCAAAGTATGCTGTCGGATTGTAGTTTGCATGACGGAAATACTCGTTCTGCAGGTCACGGATCTCATAAATGCCTTCCAGAAATGTTTTATCCTGAGAAATAATCGTGCGAAACGGGAAGGAATGAATTCTGGTTCCGCCGGATTTCTTTTCTTTCAGCGTAGCTCTTCTTGCAATGGCCGTATTGATGGAAACGTCATCATTTCCATTTGTCTTCTGGAAATAGGTACGAAGTCCCATCAACAGCAGACACACCAGGGAAACATGGTATTTTTCACAAAACTCCATCAAACGTCTGGTAGGCTCTTCTTCCAGATGAAAAATATCCAGAGCAGAATCCACCGAATCAGACACATTTACCGCCGCCCGAAGCTCCGGATCATTGCAGCGGATACGCTCTGCCATCAGTTTTCCGGAACCGTCAATTCCGTTATAAATTGGTTCAGAAGAATCAATTATATTTTTGAAAAATGCCTCATCTCTTTCTCTTGCCTTGCAGCCTTCCTCATATGCCAGATCCTTCTGAAGCTGTTCTATGTAAGATGTCATTTCCTTTGGATAGGGCACACCCTCGTACATGGTGCTGCAATACAGTTCGATGATATCTTTTAAAAAGCAGATCAGCGACTGGGCATCCATTGTCATATGATCCACCAGAAGATATACCCCCTGATATCCATCCGGAGTCTTAATCATGACCGTGCGGTTCATGGGCGAATCCTCACGTGCAAAAGGCACCTGTGTCCAGGCTGTCATGATCTTTTCTGCCTCTTCCATGGTTTTGCCTGTAAAATCCACATACTCAATATCCCGGTCTTCTTTTTCCACAATATACTGATATAAAGTTCCATCTTCATCTGCAGCAAAACGCAGACGCATGGAGTCGCAGCGCTCGTAAGCTTTGTATATGGACTGTTTCAGAACATTCAGATCAATCTCTGTTTCAATGGTCAGGCTGGTACCGATGTTCAATACTTCTTTTTTCGGACAAAAGCTCTGATAATAAGTGTGAAATTTCTGTGCTACAGTCAGCGGATATACCGGATATCCATATCTCATCTTCATCATATCTTAAATTCCTCCGATAAATTCATTCAATGCATTTTCGTAAGCTTCTGTATCTTTGTAATAACTTTCTGCATGTGCGGCACCTTCAATGATCAACTTTCTCTTCGGAGCAGCACAGTTTTCGTATATGGTCTCACACATACTGCATGGGACAAAGGTATCCCCGGAGCCGTGTATGAAAAGAATCGGTACTTTCGCTTTTTGTACCTCCCGGGCTGCATTGCACTCGTCAAGCCCATAACCTGCATTTTTCCGGTTCATCCAGTCAGCAATCTGAATCATGGGAAATGCCGGCATATGCATCATAGAGTGCAGCACATGGGTAAATACTTCTTTTGGTGAAGTAAAAGCGCAATCGGAAATAATTCCCTTCACCTGTTCCGGAAGCTCCAGACCGCTTGTCATCAGCACCGTTGCTCCGCCCATGGACGTTCCATGCAGTAAAATCTGTACATCTTCGCCGCAATTTTGAATCACCCAGTCAATCCATTTAAGGGCATCCCGACGATCCAGACAGCCAAATCCGATGTATTTTCCTTCGCTTTCCCCATGAGCACGCTCGTCCACCAGAAGCATGGAATACCCCCGCTTCATATAATAACCGGACAGCCCGATGTAATCGCTCATGCCCTTACTCGTATATCCATGAAAACAGATCACCACTTTCTTCTGCTCATCCTGAGGAAACCAGGTGGCATGAAGCTTCAGTCCGTCATCTGATTTTATCCATACATCTTCCTGATGCTGGGCCAGCATATATTCTTTCCGCTTCTGGATAAAAGGCATATGCTGACTCCAGTCCGTACCTGCCATCTTTATGGTTCGTTCCACCTTGGCTTTGCTCCTTATCATGGTGCGGCGGTAAAAATATGCGGAACCTCCCAATCCTGCCGCACCGAGGAGTCCCAAACATACAGCGGCTCCGCCTATTATATTCTTTCCTATCATTGTTTTTCCTCTTTTTCTACTTCTGTCACTGATTTTCAGCTTCCTGTTTTCATGATCCTTTGCTTATTTCCACCTAATCGATTCGATTATTTACATTTTATCAGTTCACTGAGTTTTAATGCTTTATCAAAATTGCCTTCCACTTTCAGTTTCTGAAGTGTAAAAGCCATCACCGGATCCATTTTTCCCTGCATGATCTTCATAAATGTCTCTGCAGACGCTGTAAACATAACATCCCGGTCATAATATTCGTAGGGTTCAATATACAGCTTTCCATCTTTTACTTCTACATAAAAAATGCCGGATGCTTCTCCTGTAATATTAAACTGGTATGCCAGATGTTCTTTGATATCACTGACATCTGCCCCCATAAATTCTGTCTTTACACTTGAAAAATACTCCGCATAGGTCATGTTTTTATCCCTCCCAAATTCGATTCGACATTTTTCGACCACTGGTCGAACTTTTCTTTTATTACAATAGCATCATTTTCGACCATTGGTCAATTTGCGTTACGCACAAAATTTTTCCGGATTTTTTTCTTTTTCTCCGCAAATATTACCAGTTGTATCCAGTATTTTTTCTATGCTATACTTAGCTGATTAAGGAGTCTCTCCTTTCCGAAACAAAACTTAGAAAGGCGGTTCGTATGGCAAATCGCACAAAATACTATAAAATTCTGGATGCACTGCAGGAGCTGCTGGAAAACCGCAGCATCCAGTCCATCTCCGTCAGCGAGATTGCCCAGAAGGCCGGAATCGGAAAAGGCAGCATCTATTACTATTTTCCTTCCAAAGACGCTATTCTGGACGCACTGGTAGAACGAAATTATGAAAAAACCCTGGAAACGGCAAAAGCACTGGCAAAACAGACCGATATTTCCCCATTTACCCGCATGGCCATGCTCTTTCAGGCATGCCGCAATTCCTCTTTGGAATTTTTAAAACGCGGAACCGGCTCTGCCTCAAATGCCACTGTTGAAAACATTCATGAACAGTCTTACATCCATCAGAAATATCTGCGGCATGTGATCGGAGAACTGAAACCGGCGCTGACCGAAATCATTCAACAGGGAATTGCAAGCGGCCAGATCCATTTTGACTATCCCGCTGAACTGGCTGAAATTGCATTAATTGTCCTGTCGATCAAACTGGATAACACTTTGCTCCCATCCTCTCCACAGGAAATTGAGCAGACCATCCGGGCACTGATCTCACTTCTTGAAAAAGGTACGGAAAATCCGCCGGAAAGTCTGGATTTTCTGACCATACTGTGATCGCTTTCATGACAAAAAGAGGACAGGGATTTCCATATCAGAAATCTTTGTCCTCTCTATTCAGGCACCGTCAATGTTCCTCTTCTGAATTGACAGCGCTTTTGCATATTCTCTTTTATGCCTGTTTTTCCTCCGGAACAAACCCCTCAAAAATAAACAGGTCAAAATCTTTTTTGCATGCATCCAGTTCCTTCTGCGATTTAATTGTCCAGGCCACAGAGAGTGCGCCGAACAGATAACGGCACAATCGTCTGGAAATATTATTTTTATGCAGATGATCATATGCAATAAAATCCGGCCGTCCCATAACATTTCCCAACAGATAATGCACCATACAAAGATACCAGGACTCCCGCTTTCCCGGCTTACTGAAATCGGTGGAAAGCTGACCGCGAATCACTTCCGGACGATGTTTTCGATACCACTGCACCGCCATCGTATGGAACGACTCAATACAATATGTCCCCCTATATTCTTTGATCAGTTCATCTGCAATCGAACATACTGTATCCACATTTTCGTGAATTTTAATCTCTATGATCAGCGGAACCTTTCCATCCACCAGTTTGAGAAAATCCGAAAAAAGCGGAATCCGCTCATCCGATCTGCACAAGCGGAACTGCTGCAGTTCTTCATAAGTATAATCACGAACCCTTCCGTCCACACCGCATACTCTTTTCAGCGTCTCATCATGAAACACCACCGGTATCCGGTCTTTTGTCAGCTGTACATCCAGCTCTATTCCATATCCCGCATCAATTGCTTTTTTAAATGCATTCATGGAATTTTCCGGTGCATCCGTCTCATTGTCGTGTAGGCCACGGTGTGCATAATAGTGTCCCATCAGAGACGCAATATCCGGACGATCCGCAATTCCTGGCTTAATCAGCCACAAATACAACAACAATATTATTACAAAAGCTATAATCAGCACCTTCAGCCACATACATCAACGCCCTCTTTTCTTTTTTCAAAAATATTTGCAGTTGAATCAGCTTTTTCGAATCAACTGCAAACATAAAACTTTATTTTTAATCATCCACATCAAAATTTTCCAATATGGACTTCTTCTGCTGTGGTTTTGAATCGCCATGCTTTACCTGACTCATAGTAATCATAGCGCAGACAACAAAGAACATGGCATACGGAAACAACGCCTGATAAGAAACATACTGCAAAAGCAGTCCGGAGAGAATCGGCGTAATAATCTGTGCAGTCATAGAAAAGGTATAATACAAACCAGTATATTTTCCAATATCACTGCCCTTACTCATTTCTACGACCATCGGCAGAGAATTCACCCCAACCGATGCCCAGCCCACACCGATCAGTGCGAAAAAGAAGTTGGCAGTAACATTATAAGTCGGATAGAAAAATACGGCTGTATAGCTGATCAGCATGAATAAAAGTCCAATCAGGATCGATTTTTTGCGCCCGATTTTAGAAGATACCACACCAATCGGAATATAACTGATAATCGCAGCCACCGTAGCCACCATCAGACAGCTGGCAAAACCGCCGCCTTCCATTTTCCATACGGTAACAGCATATCTGGAAAATGCGGTCGTAACTGCATTGTAAGCAGTAAACCACAGCGCAATAGAAGCAAGAATAAACGCAAGACTTCTTTTTACTTCTTTTGGAAGTGCACCGTTCCCTTTTTCCTGCTCCTCTTCCGCTTCCTCCGGATACTCTTCTGCAATCTGAGCTGCCAGTTTTTTTTCATTAATTGTGAAAAGCAGCACAACCACCGCAAGGATCATGATAGCCGCCACACCCAAAAATACCGGCAGATAACTCGGTCTCTCGCCCTTTCCGACCAGCAGTTTAATTAAAATCAGAGAATAAATACCACCCACAGCACCCATCAGATTAATCACTGCATTGCCGCTGGAACGAAGGGGCTTCGGCGTCAGGTCCGGCATAAGTGCAACCGCCGGAGAACGGTACATGGCCATGGCGATCAGCGTCAGCGCCAAAGCTGCAACAAAAAGCCAGAGAATCTGATTTTCATCCGCGTACGGAAGCAGCATCATGAGACATACTGCCGCGATCGTTCCAAACACAACGAACGGCATACGTTTTCCCATTCTGGTGTCCACTTTATCCGACAATGTCCCGATAATCGGAAGCAGAAATACAGCCAGCACATTATCAATGGCCATAATCCCGCCAATCAGCGACTCATTCAGGTGAAATGTATTCTGCAGAATCAGCGGTATAATATTGTCATACATCTGCCAGAATGCACTGATTGATAAAAATGCAAGCCCAATCAAAAACGTTCTTTTGTAATTCAATTTCATTTTTATTTCTCGCTTTCTATTTTATTCTTTTTATTATACCATACCCTGTTATCAAATCCTATTATCCCATGGTAAAATCTGCGTAAAACCACAGGGATTATATTTCCAATACCGGATTATATATCCGGTCTCCCTGACAAAAAAGAGGTTTCCCAACGCTCCCGTCTGCGTTAAAATAAAATCAGAAAACATTCAAAACAGAACCTATAACCACAAAATAACAAAAAAAGAAGGGATACACTATGAAATACGATTTTACTTCTATCATGGACCGCCACGGAAAAGATTCCATCGCGGTGGATGGGCTTGGAAAAAATCCGGGCTTTACACCGGATGTTCCAAAAGAAGGATTTGATGTAATTCCCATGTGGGTCGCTGACATGAACTTTCCTACCGTCCCAACCATCACCGAGGCCATCACTGAGCGGGCAAAACATGCTGCATTTGGCTATTTTCATCCGACGGATGCTTATTTTGATTCTATCATTCGCTGGCAGGAAAACCGAAACGGTGTCACCGGCCTGACCGCCGACTGCATCGGCTATGAAAACGGAGTTCTGGGGTGCGTTATGTCCGCATTATCCGCTTTCGCATCACCCGGAGATCCAGTCCTTTTGCACAGCCCTACCTATATTGGTTTCACCAACAGTCTTGGAAACGGTGGTTATAAAATCGTTCACAGTCCATTAAAACTGGATGAGGAAGGCATCTGGCGCATGGATTTCGAAGACATGGACGCGAAGATAAAAGCAAATAAAATTCACACAGCCATTTTCTGCAGCCCTCACAATCCATGCGGCCGGGTCTGGGAACGCTGGGAAATAGAAAAAGCCATGGAAGTGTACCGGGCAAATGACTGTGTCGTCATTTCTGACGAAATCTGGTCTGACATCATCTTGAATGGTCACCACCATATACCGACCCAGACAGTAAGTGAAGATGCCAAAAACCGCACCATCGCAGTTTATGCCCCGAGCAAAACGTTCAATCTGGCCGGTCTGGTGGGTAGTTATCACATCATTTACAACGAATACCTGCGGGACCGGGTACGGGCGGCGAGCAGCAAATCACACTATAATTCTATGAATGTACTTTCCATGCATGCATTGATTGGAGCATATAAACCGGAAGGCTATGAATGGGTGGATGAACTGTGCCAGGTACTGACCGGCAACATAAATTTTGCCTGCGACTATATTGCCGAACATTTCCCGGGTGTCCAGGTCAGCCGCCCACAGGGCACCTATATGCTGTTTCTTGACTGTTCCGACTGGTGCCGGTCCCATGGAAAGACTCTCGATGAGGTATTAAAAGCCGGCTGGGATGTGGGTGTCGCATGGCAGGACGGACGTATGTTCCATGGCCCCTGCGCAATTCGCATGAATCTGGCACTTCCTCTTTCACGTGTAAAAGAGGCCTTTGAACGACTG
>JAXJSH010000067.1:0-38161 GCA_036310185.1 Lachnospiraceae bacterium
ACACCAGTATAATAAAGGATACGCTCTGTTGTTGTTGTTTTACCAGCATCAATATGAGCCATAATACCAATGTTTCTGGTTCTCTCTAATGGGTACTGTCTTCCAGCCATCGGTTAATCCTCCCTTAGAATCTGTAGTGAGCAAATGCCTTATTAGCCTCTGCCATCTTATGCATGTCTTCTTTTCTCTTAACGGATGCGCCTGTGTTGTTCATTGCATCCAGAAGCTCGTTTGCAAGTCTGTCTTCCATTGTTTTCTCGCCTCTCTTGCGGGAGAACATGGTGATCCAACGAAGTGCAAGGGCCTGACGTCTGTCAGGACGAACCTCGATCGGCACCTGGTAGGTTGCTCCACCGATACGTCTAGCCTTAACTTCCAGAGCCGGCATAACGTTGTTCATAGCTTCTTCAAATACTTCGATTGCCGGTTTGCCGGCTTTCTCTTCGATCTTAGCAAATGCGCCGTAAACAATTTTCTGCGCTACACCTTTCTTACCATCTAACATAATGTTGTTGATAAGTTTAGTAACGACTTTATTGTTGTACATCGGATCTGCCAAGACTTCTCTTTTCTGAGTATGTCCTTTACGTGGCACGTTACTTCCCTCCTTAATCAATTTGTGATTAAATCTCAGGTACTCACATTACTATTACTATGTGTTCGCACTGGCGTATTCATATATGAACCTGCAACCGTGAAAGGTTCTTGAAAGTTACCGTACAAAATATTCACTTTAATAGTTTTACTTTGTGATACTACTGATATTCAACAATTTACTAAAAAATTTATTATTTCTGTTTCGGACGTTTTGCACCGTATTTGGAACGGGCCTGACGTCTGTTTGCAACACCAGCTGTATCAAGTGTACCTCTGATGATGTGGTATCTTGTACCTGGTAAGTCCTTAACACGACCACCACGGATCAGAACAACGCTATGCTCCTGCAGGTTGTGTCCTTCGCCCGGAATGTAGCTTGTTACTTCGATACCGTTAGATAAACGTACTCTGGCGATTTTTCTAAGAGCTGAGTTCGGCTTCTTAGGTGTAGCAGTTTTAACTGCTGTACAAACACCACGTTTCTGCGGTGAAGACTGATCGTTAGAGCGTTTCTTTAATGAGTTGAAAGATTTCTGCAGAGCCGGTGCTGTAGATTTTTTCACAGCGGTCTGTCTTCCTTTTCTCACTAACTGGTTAAATGTAGGCATCCTTCGTTTCCTCCTTTTCTTAGTCCACTTTTAAAGCGGCGAAACGGTTGCTTTATCTCATGATTTTCGCGCACAAAAAAAATTGCATTCCTATGCACGCTTTTGTATTATATCCCGGCTTTTCCACAAAGTCAAGCAGAAACATGTAAAAATCGGGCAAAGTTCTTTTAAGTTCTTTTAAAAAAACAAAACGGCAAAGATTTCTGCTCAGAAATTGACCGTCATTGTTTTTATGACGTTTTTTCAAAATGCTGGTAATCCACCGGATTGGTCCACTCTCCGCCCCAGGTATATCCATATTTTGTAAAAATTTCGTAGCACGCATCGCCCTTTACGATCACATGGGGATCTCCGCAGTTCCGATCCACATACGCAGAAGCATTATCATGGTGATGCCATATACTTCCATCTTCCTGATATACAATGTACGGGTTCTGCTGCGGATTAATGTCAATGGCGCGGCCAAAGGCATGATTGGAAAGATTCGTGCTGCTGCCTGTGGAATAACGGTAACAGAAAGCAGATGTGTTATTTACTTCGATCGAAGCCGTATCGGAACTGCTGCCCTCTCCGGTCCAGTAATTATCGATCAGATACATGGAATTTATTTCATATTCTACCGCAAACAATTCCCGGAATATGTTCAGCACATCCTCTGCAACGGCCGTATTTACGATCATCTCACCCACTTGTATTTCATGATTAAAATTGTAATGAGGCATCCTCAAATATCGAAGATCCTGAAGGCCAATATCCTCATTTTCCCGATATGATTTTCCGATAATACGGCTATACACCTCATCTCCCTCTGCAATCTGGCTCGACACAAAGTAAGAGGCCAGATTCTCCCGGTCAATCGCCTCCGATGAAATTATATCACCCGGTGCATAGGTCAGAAATTCTTCCGCCGTCATGTATACCGCCTGTGCAGTTTCGTCTGCTGCCTGTGTTTCCGCAGACTGTGATTCCTGGCTGTCTGCACATTCTTTTTCCAGTTCCTCTATCTGGGTCTTCAGGCTTTCCAGCTGCTTCTGCGCCTCCTTCAGTTCCTCACTCTGTGCTTTATAACTTCCTTCCAGATTCTCATACCCTGCCCTGCTCTTTAATAGAAGCATTACAGATGTTACAGTTACGATCAGCATGATTGCCGCGCAAAAAACAAGTATAACAGCAAAAATATGATTCATCCCATTTCGGTTTTGTTTATTGCCCATTTTATTTTTCCTCTCGGCCTTTTATTCCTTTTACTTACCGTATATTGCCACATCTGCAATTACCGTATCCTGATACAGAGTACCCGGATAAACCGAATCAATTGTGATCGTCAAATATGACAGGGTGCATTCTTTACTCAATTCGATATAAAACTCTCTCTGTTCATCCGGAAATACAAACTGCTGTGTAAATTCGTCTGTTGTAATGGTAATGGTCTGAGGACGACAATTTTCCTTATTTCTGGTCGTATCTCTCCAGTTACCCAATTTCAGGCAGATATATTTCACTTCATAGGATCGGTCAAAATATCCCGTTATGCTTTCTCCGATTCCTGCATCGTCGCGGCCTTCCTGCCAGCTGCTGGTCTGATCCCCGTCAAATGCTTTAATAGCAGAGTTATCATATCCTTCCTGCGTGATTGTTGAGGTCGCAGATGCGGCTGCCACATTCACTTTCAGATAAGCACTCAGATTCGGCTTTGCTTCTGCCACAGAAATCGTTAACGGAACTTCCGTCGGCTCCGGAGCAGGCGTTGCAGTCGGCTCTGGTGTTGCAGAAACCGTTTCTTCTGGTGTGAGAGCCGTTACATCTTCTTCATCTGATGCAACTTCTTCATCTGCCACAGTACCCATGTTTGCTGCGTCTGACTTATACTTTTCTTCTTCATTATTAATCAGTTGAACTGCAATAAAAATACAGATTCCAACAAGTATGATGCCAATTACTATTGCTGCAATGATGGGAGCCCTGTTTGTTATGGAACTTTTCTTTGTCTCCGCTTTTTTTACCGTTTTTTCTGTCGGATCATCCCTTTTTTCATACAGATTTTTCTCATACAGTTTTGAGTCATACGGGTTCTGCTGGGACGAGTTTTGCCCATATGTTTTTTGCTTATACAGGTTCTGCTCGTACGGGTTCTGCTCATACGTATTCTGCTCATACGGGTTCTGCTCATACGTATTCTGCTCATACGGGTTCTGCTCATACGGGTTCTGCTCATACGGGTTCTGCCGGGTCTGGACAAATGTCTGCTGCTCAGTGGGCTGGTCATAAACAAACGCCTGTTCTGTTTCTCCATCCGTATCTTCTATCCGTGAACCACAATTTCCGCAAAAAACACTGTCTTCCTCCAGCCTGCTGCCGCAATGGGAGCAAAACATTGCTTTTTTCTTTGGCTGCTGTCCTGCCCTTGTACCACATTCCTGACAGAAAATGGCACCTTCTTCCAACAGACTCTGGCAATTCGGACATCTCATATGCTCCACCCCTTCCTCCTTTATTTCTTTTGCAAAAATTGAATCATTATTTTTTATTATACTTTTTATCACATACCCTTTCAAGAAAAAGGCGAAAAAAAGCAGGACCGATCAACAGTCCTGCTTTACGTATTTCGCTTATTCTTCGATTTCCATTTCTTCCAGTTCGAATTCTTCGTCTACTGCGATTTCTTCCTCTGGCTCAATATCGGTATCCAGTTTTACGTTGCGGTAATATTTCATACCTGTACCAGCCGGAATCAGCTGACCGATAATAACGTTTTCTTTCAGACCGATAAGCGGATCGACTTTTCCCTTGATCGCGGCATCGGTCAGAACCTTAGTGGTCTCCTGGAAGGATGCGGCTGACAGGAAGGAGTTGGTTGCAAGAGAAGCCTTTGTGATACCCAGCATTACCTGTGTGCCCTCAGCCGGCTCTTTGCCCTCTTCGATCATCTTCGCATTGGTATCTTCGTAATCCAGAATATCAACCAGGGTACCCGGCAGATACTCAGTATCACCGTTGTTATCAATACGGATCTTCTTCAGCATCTGATGAACGATCATCTCAATATGCTTATCATTGATTTCTACACCCTGCAGGCGGTATACACGCTGTACTTCACGCAGCATGTAATCCTGTACGGCGCGAACGCCTTTGATCTTCAGGATGTCATGCGGATTAACACTACCTTCGGTCAGTTCATCACCGGCCTCAAGCACTGCACCGTCAAGAATCTTGATACGGGAACCGTACGGAATCAGATAGGTCTTGGAGTTGCCTGTCTCTTTATCGGTTACGGTAATCTCACGTTTTTTCTTGGTATCGCTGATGGTTGCCACACCGGCAATCTCAGTGATAATAGCAAGACCTTTCGGTTTTCTTGCCTCAAAAAGCTCCTCGACACGAGGAAGACCCTGTGTGATATCTCCACCCGCTACACCACCGGTATGGAATGTTCTCATGGTCAGCTGTGTACCCGGCTCACCGATAGACTGAGCAGCGATGATACCTACAGACTCACCAACCTGAACAGCCTCGCCGGTAGCCATGTTCGCGCCGTAACATCTTACGCAGACACCAACATGAGACTTACAGGTCAATACTGTACGGATCTTAACTTTTGTCAGAGCCTCACCATTTTCATCCACACCGTATTTCATAACACGTTCTGCACGTTTCGGTGTGATCATATGGTTTGCTTTTACAAGGATGTTTCCATCTTTGTCTACGATATTTTCTGCTGCAAAACGTCCTGTGATACGTTCCTGCAGACTTTCAATCTCTTCTTTTCCTTCGGTAAACGCAGATACATACATACCCGGAATTTCGTCTTTGCCTTCGCAGCAGTCCACTTCGCGGATAATCAGTTCCTGTGATACGTCTACCAGACGTCTGGTCAGGTAACCGGAGTCAGCGGTACGAAGCGCCGTATCGGACAGACCTTTACGAGCACCGTGGGCAGACATGAAGTACTCCAATACGTCCAGACCTTCACGGAAGTTTGACTTGATCGGCAGCTCGATAGTGTGACCGGTTGTATCCGCCATCAAACCACGCATACCTGCCAGCTGTTTGATCTGTTTATCAGAACCACGGGCACCGGAGTCAGCCATCATAAAGATGTTGTTATATTTATCCAGACCACCCAGCAGAGCCTTGGTCAGAGTATCGTCAGTCTCTTTCCATGTCTCTACAACTTCGTGGTAACGCTCTTCTTCCGTAATAAGACCACGCTTGAAGTTACGTGTGATCTTGTCTACTGTGCTCTGAGCCTGTGCAATCAGTTCCGGTTTTTCAGGCGGAACGGTCATATCGGATACGGATACGGTCATAGCTGCTCTTGTGGAGTATTTATAACCCATAGCCTTGATATCATCCAGTACCTCTGCGGTCTTTGTTGCACCATGTGTATTAATAACTTTTTCAAGGATCTTCTTCAGCTGTTTCTTTCCGGTATGGAAATCAACTTCCAGAAGCAGTTCATTGCCTTCTACTTCACGATCTACGAAACCAAGATCCTGCGGGAGAATCTCATTGAACAGGAAACGTCCCAATGTAGACTGAACATTTCCGGTCTTAACGGTTCCGTCCGGCATCTCTTTGGAGCAGCGCACGTTGATTCTTGACTGCAGTGTCACATATCCGTTTTCGTATGCCAGAATGGCTTCGTTTAAGTTTTTAAAGCAGCTGCCTTCTCCTTTGGCACCCGGTCTTTCCTGTGTCAGATAGTAGATACCGAGGACCATATCCTGTGAAGGAACGGCTACCGGGCCACCATCAGACGGTTTCAGCAGGTTGTTCGGTGAAAGAAGCAGGAAACGGCACTCTGCCTGTGCTTCTACGGACAGCGGAAGATGTACCGCCATCTGGTCACCGTCGAAGTCCGCGTTGAACGCAGTACATACCAGCGGATGAAGCTTGATTGCCTTACCTTCTACCAGAATCGGTTCGAAGGCCTGGATACCAAGTCTGTGCAGTGTAGGAGCACGGTTCAGCATAACCGGATGTTCTTTGATTACCTCTTCCAGTACATCCCATACTTCCGGCTGCAGTTTTTCAACCATTTTCTTAGCACTCTTAATGTTATGAGCAGTTCCGTTGGAAACCAGTTCTTTCATAACGAACGGTTTGAACAGCTCGATTGCCATCTCTTTTGGCAGACCACACTGATAAATCTTCAGTTCCGGTCCAACGACGATAACGGAACGTCCGGAGTAGTCTACACGTTTACCCAACAGGTTCTGACGGAAACGTCCGGATTTACCTTTCAGCATATCGGAAAGAGATTTCAGAGCACGGTTACCCGGTCCTGTTACAGGACGGCCGCGGCGGCCATTGTCGATCAATGCATCCACTGCCTCCTGAAGCATTCTCTTTTCGTTGCGCACGATGATCTCCGGTGCGCCCAGTTCCAGAAGTCTCTTCAGACGGTTGTTACGGTTAATGATTCTTCTGTATAAATCGTTCAGATCGGAGGTGGCAAAACGACCTCCATCCAGCTGAACCATAGGACGGATATCCGGCGGAATGACCGGGATAACGGTCATGATCATCCATTCCGGCTTGTTGCCGGATTCACGGAACGCCTCGATAACCTCTAATCGCTTAATAATACGGGCACGTTTCTGGCCTGTGGAATCCTTCAGCTCTGCTTTCAGTTCTACCGATTCTTTTTCCAGATCGATTGCTTCCAGCAGTTCTTTGATTGATTCAGCACCCATTCCTGCACGGAATCCGTTGCCGAAAGCTTCTCTTGCTTCCTGATATTCTCTCTCTGTCAGGATCTGTTTGTACTGGAGGTTTGTCTCCCCCTTGTCCAGCACGATATAGTTTGCAAAATAAAGTACTTTCTCAAGAGTACGCGGAGACAGATCCAGGATAAGTCCCATACGGGACGGAATACCTTTGAAATACCAGATATGTGAAACCGGAGCGGCCAGTTCGATATGACCCATACGCTCACGACGCACACTGGATTTTGTTACTTCTACACCGCATCGGTCGCAGACTACGCCTTTATAGCGGATTTTTTTGTACTTACCACAATGACATTCCCAGTCTTTGCTCGGTCCAAAGATACGTTCACAGAACAGACCGTCTTTTTCCGGTTTCAAAGTTCTGTAATTGATGGTCTCAGGTTTTAATACTTCACCGTGGGACCATTCTCTGATCTTTTCCGGAGATGCCAGGCCAATCTTAATGGCATCAAATGTCATCGGTTTGTATTCTTCATTATTCATTACTTCTGCCATATTGACCTCCTAGTCTTCATCGATACTATCATCTAAGTCGTAGAAGGAGTCGCTGAAATCATCTTCCAGATCATCCTCTTCGATATCAACCAGTTCATCACCATCGAATTCCTGCTCGGTATAGCCAAGCTCACCGTAGTCTTCGTCGTGGTGCTGTCTTCTGCTCTCACCCTCGATTACGGCACGGATATCAGTCTCGCCGTAGTCGATGGTTTCCATCAGCTCTACTTCTTCCCGGTTCTCATCCAGAACTTTTACATCCAGACCAAGAGACTGAAGTTCTTTCAGGAGTACCTTGAAGGATTCCGGAATACCCGGATCCGGAATATTATCGCCCTTGATGATGGCTTCATAGGTCTTCACACGTCCCACAACGTCGTCAGACTTCATGGTCAGGATCTCCTGCAGCGTGTAGGATGCACCATATGCCTCCAGAGCCCAAACCTCCATCTCACCGAAACGCTGTCCGCCGAACTGTGCTTTACCACCCAGCGGCTGCTGTGTAACCATACCGTACGGTCCGGTAGAACGGGCATGAATTTTATCGTCAACCAGATGATGCAGTTTCAGGTAATGCATGTGACCGATGGTTACCGGACTGTCAAAATATTCACCGGTTCTTCCGTCACGAAGTCTTACTTTACCGTCTCTGGAAATCGGAACTCCCTTCCACAGTTTTCTGTGTTCCAGATTGTTTCCGAGATATTCCATAACTTCATCATTTACATCATCCTGATGTTTTGCTTTGAAATCTTCCCACTCCATGTTGACATAATCATTTGCCAGATCCAGAGTGTCCATAATATCTTCCTCGTTAGCACCGTCAAATACCGGTGTAGCGATGTTGAAACCAAGTGCTTTTGCAGCAAGAGACAAGTGGATCTCCAGCACCTGTCCGATGTTCATACGGGAAGGTACGCCCAGCGGATTCAGCACGATATCCAGCGGTCGTCCGTTCGGCAGGTACGGCATATCTTCTACCGGAAGTACACGGGAAACGACACCCTTGTTACCGTGACGACCAGCCATCTTGTCACCAACGGAGATTTTTCTCTTCTGTGCAATATAGATACGAACGGACTGATTTACTCCCGGAGGAAGCTCATCACCGTTTTCTCTTGTAAATACTTTTGCGTCTACGACAATACCATATTCACCATGCGGTACTTTCAGAGAAGTATCACGTACTTCACGCGCTTTTTCACCGAAAATCGCACGAAGCAGACGCTCTTCTGCGGTCAGTTCTGTTTCTCCTTTCGGAGTTACTTTACCAACCAGGATATCACCGGCACGAACTTCCGCACCAATGCGGATAATTCCGCGCTCGTCCAGATCTTTCAGTGCGTCGTCACCAACGCCCGGAACGTCACGTGTGATTTCTTCCGGTCCCAGTTTTGTATCACGGGACTCTGCCTCATATTCTTCAATATGAACAGAAGTATATACATCTTCCTGTACCAGTCGCTCACTTAACAGAACCGCATCCTCGTAGTTATAACCTTCCCAGGTCATAAATCCGATCAACGGGTTTTTACCAAGGGCAAGTTCACCATTATAGGTAGACGGACCATCTGCAATGACAGAACCTGCTTCCACATAGTCACCTTTGTTTACGATCGGTTTCTGGTTGTAGCAGTTACTCTGGTTACTTCTTAAGAACTTGGTCAGTTTGTATGTTTCTTTTGTACCATCATCATGTCTGATAATGATTTCCGTAGAAGCGGCACGTTCAACGATACCGGATCTTTTTGCAACAACACAGACACCGGAGTCAACGGCTGCTTTTGCTTCCATACCGGTACCGACTGCCGGAGCTTCCGTGATCAGAAGCGGCACGGCCTGACGCTGCATGTTGGATCCCATCAGCGCACGGTTCGCATCGTCGTTCTGCAGGAACGGAATCAATGCGGTAGCAACAGAGAACACCATCTTCGGGGATACGTCCATGTATTCAAAACGGCTTCTCTCGTACTCCTGGGTTTCTTCTCTGTAACGACCGGATACATTTTTATTAATGAAGTGTCCTTCTTCATCCAGCGGCTCATTCGCCTGTGCTACATGATAGTTATCTTCTTCATCAGCAGTCATGTATATTACTTCATCGGTTACACGCGGATTCATAGGATCAGAGTGATCGATCTTACGGTATGGAGCTTCAACAAAACCATACTGGTTAATACGCGCATAGGATGCCAGTGAGTTGATCAGACCGATGTTCGGACCTTCAGGGGTCTCAATCGGACACATTCTTCCGTAATGGGAATAATGTACGTCTCGAACCTCGAATCCGGCTCTGTCTCGGGACAGACCGCCAGGACCAAGTGCAGAAAGACGTCTCTTATGAGTCAGCTCACCAAGCGGGTTATTCTGATCCATAAACTGTGACAGCTGAGAAGATCCGAAGAACTCTTTTACTGCAGCAGTTACCGGTTTGATATTGATCAGGGACTGCGGGGTAATAGTCTCAATATCCTGTGTGGTCATACGTTCACGAACCACACGCTCCAGTCTGGACAGACCGATACGGTACTGATTCTGTAAAAGCTCACCAACCGCACGGATACGACGGTTGCCCAGGTGGTCAATATCGTCATCGTTGCCAAGGCCGTATTCCAGATGCATGTTATAGTTAATAGAAGCCAGAATATCTTCTTTTGTAATATGCTTCGGAATCAATTCATGGATCTGACGTTTGATTTCAGCTTTGATATCTTCCGGATTTTCATTTTCTTCCAGTATTTTTGCAAGAACCGGGTAATATACTAATTCTGTAACACCAAGCTCTTTGGGATCCGCATCAACATAGTTGGTTATGTCAACCATCATGCTGGACAGAACTTTAACTTTACGCTCCTCTGTCTGAACCCACACAAACGGAACTGCCGCATTCTGAATCTGATCCGCCAGTTCTCTTGTTACAGTTGTACCTGCTTCTGCCAGAATCTCACCGGTAGTCACATCAACTACATCCTCTGCCAGAGGGAAACCGGCAATACGATTCTTCAGAGCCAGTTTTTTATTGAATTTATAACGTCCTACTTTTGCCAGATCATATCTTCTTGCATCAAAGAACATACTCATGATCAGGCTCTCTGCGCTCTCCACTGCAAGCGGCTCGCCCGGACGGATTTTTTTATACAGTTCCAGAAGACCTTCCTGATAATTTGTGGAAGTATCTTTTCCAAAACTTGCATAAATCTTCGGTTCTTCGCCGAACAGTTCCAGAATCTCAGCATTGGAACCGTAACCAAGGGCACGAATCAGGACTGTGATGGGGACTTTTCTCGTTCTGTCTACACGAACGTAGAATACGTCATTGGAGTCTGTTTCATATTCAAGCCATGCTCCACGATTCGGGATAACGGTTGATGAAAACAGTCTTTTACCTACTTTGTCATGTGCGATGGCATAGTAGATACCCGGGGAACGAACCAACTGGCTTACGATAACTCGCTCAGCACCATTGATAATAAAGGTACCTGTAGCCGTCATAAGCGGCAGGTCTCCCATGAAAATCTCATGTTCCTTGATCTCGCCATTTTCTTTATTGTGAAGTCTTACTCTTACTTTTAAAGGTGCCGCATAGTTGGCATCCCTTTCCTTACACTCCGCGATCGGATACTTGATATCGTCCTCACACAAAGTAAAATCAACGAATTCCAGACTCAATTTGCCGCTGTAATCCTCAATCGGAGAGATATCATCAAATACCTCACGAAGACCATCACTGATGAACCAGTCATAAGAATCTTTCTGAACTTCAATCAGATTCGGCATCTCAAGGACTTCTTTCTGCCTCTGGTAACTCATTCGCATACTTCTTCCGGATGTGATTGGACGAATTCTGTTTTTCTCCATTAGACGTTTCACCCCTTGTATTTTTTATAAATTTATTACCGCAAAATGCCCAACCACAATATATTGTGTTTTTTCCGCGCGAAAAAAACTATTCCTTCGGGCATTCTTTGCCATAATAGTGCATTCTTTAATATAGCACAACTTCCATAGATATGTCAAGAAAAATTTATTCAAAACCACGAAATATTTTGGCTGACCAAAAAACGCTTGACAATTGGACTTTTTTGTTTTCTGTTTACAAAAACTGCCTTATGAACTGAAAAAGGGCCGCTGCCGAATTGGCAACAGCCCAGTAATGACTAAAATTATTTAAGAGTAACTTTAGCGCCAACTTCTTCAAGTTTAGCTTTGAGGTCATCAGCTTCAGCTTTGGATACGCCTTCTTTAAGTACTTTCGGAGCACCGTCAACTACTTCTTTTGCTTCTTTCAGACCTAAGCCAGTAGCTTCACGTACAACTTTGATAACTTTAACTTTCTGAGCACCAACTTCTGTCAGTTCTACATCAAATTCAGTTTTTTCTTCTGCTTCTTCAGCTGCTGCTGCCGGACCTGCAACTACAACACCTGCTGCTGCGGATACACCAAATTCTTCTTCACATGCTTTTACAAGTTCATTTAACTCTAATACAGATAACTCTTTAATAGCTTCGATAAATTCTGCTGTGGTTAATTTTGCCATTTTATTTTCCTCCATTAAATATTTTCTTCGTTTTCTTTTTTCAAATTATTCAGCTGCCGGAGCTTCTTCAGCTGCCGGAGCAGCTACTTCGCCATCTTTCTCTGCGATCTGTTTAATAACACGAGCAAAGTTGGCAATCGGTGACTGCATGCTTCCAAGCAATCTTCCAAGCAGGATTTCTCTGTTCGGAATTTCTGCCAGTTCTTTAACGCCTGCTTCATCAAAATATGTTCCTTCAACTACAGCTGCAACTAACTCAAGCGGTTTTACTTCCTTTGCATATTTTGAAAGGATTCTAGCCGGAGCGGTTGCATCGTCTGCGGAAATTGCGATTGCGTTCGGGCCATCAAGATGTTTCTGCAGTGCTTCACACGGTGTTCCCTGGAAAGCGAAGTTCATCATTGTGTTCTTATATACTTTATAAGTAACGCCTGCTTCTCTCAGCTCTTTACGCATTGCAGTATCCTGCTCTACGGTCATACCAGAGTATTTCACAAGTACAACTGCCTGTGCATCTTTTACCTGGCTGGCAATTTCTTCAACGACTGGTTTTTTAAGTTCAACTTTTGCCATAAAACTGGTGCACCTCCTTATATATTTGTGTGCCGAATAAAAAAATCCTCATGTCAGACATGAGGATGCAAAATTTCTCAATCAAATAAGAAATATTTCCTCGGCAGGCGATTCCATCTTACACCTTTCGGTACCTGCTGTCTTCGGCATATTACGAATGATATTTTATCACAGCTGTCACTTCTTGTCAACTGCATTTTTTATTTTTTCCTTCAAAACAAAGCCCTGCCTGTTTTCAGGCTTTTGCTTTAAAAAAGGAATCCCCTGTTTCAAGTAAGAGGATTCCTTTGACAATCATTTTTCCAAATCTGCGTTTCTGATTAAGCCAGTTTAACCGGATTAACTTTTACGCCCGGGCCCATGGTAGAAGCGAGTGTTACGCTCTTCATGAACTGACCTTTCAGAGCTGCCGGTTTTGCTTTGTTCAGTGCATCGATCAATGCCTGGAAGTTTTCCATAAGCTGTTCTTCTGTGAAGGAAGCTTTTCCAACCGGTACGTGGATGATGTTTGTTTTGTCCAGACGGTACTCAATTTTACCAGCTTTGATTTCCTGAACTGCTTTTGCAACATCCATGGTTACAGTACCAGCTTTCGGGTTCGGCATAAGGCCTTTCGGTCCAAGTACACGACCCAGACGACCAACTACACCCATCATGTCCGGAGTAGCTACTACTACGTCGTAATCGAACCAGCCATCATTCTGGATTCTCGGGATCAGCTCTTCTGCTCCAACGAATTCTGCTCCAGCTGCAAGAGCCTCATCTGCTTTTGCACCTCTTGCGAATACAAGCACACGAACCTGTTTACCAGTTCCGTTCGGAAGAACTACAGCACCACGGATCTGCTGATCAGCATGACGTCCGTCGCAACCTGTTCTGATATGAGCTTCGATAGTCTCATCAAATTTTGCTCTTGCAGTAGTTTTTACTAATGCAATTGCCTCAGCAGGATCATACAGAGTAGCGCGATCTACTGCTTTTGCGGCTTCGATATATTTTTTACCATGTTTCATATTCTTCTATAACCTCCATGTGGTATTAGCGGGGGAAAACCCTTCCACTTAGTCTTCTACTACTACGCCCATACTTCTGCAAGTACCAGCGATGATGCTCATAGCTGCTTCAAGGGAACCTGCATTTAAGTCCGGCATTTTTGTTTCAGCGATCTGTTTAACCTGCTCTTTTGTAATGGTAGCTACTTTTGTTTTGTTCGGAACACCTGAACCAGATTTGATGTTGCAGGCTTTCTTAATTAAAACTGCTGCAGGCGGGGTTTTTGTAATAAAACTAAAACTTCTGTCCGCATAAACAGTGATAACAACCGGGATGATCACATCGCCTTTATCTGCTGTTCTTGCATTAAACTGTTTTGTAAACTCAACAATGTTTACACCATGCTGACCGAGAGCCGGTCCGACTGGTGGTGCTGGTGTTGCCTTACCAGCTGGAATCTGTAATTTAATATAACCTGTTACTTTCTTTGCCATGTTCGGCACCTCCTAATAATTGTGGTATGGCGGAACCCCTGCGGCCCCTTCCACGCGTTACATGAAACCCATGCGGATTTACTTTCTTACATCTTCCGCACATCTGCGAAACTTATTTCAACCGGCGTTTCGCGGCCGAATAACTCAACATTGATGGTAACCGTCTGTTTCTGCATATTCATACTCTGGATTACACCAGTTGTATCTTCCCATGCTCCGGCTGTAACAACAATACTGTCACCCTCCGTAAAGTCAACAACAACATTTGCTTTTGCTGAAGTCTCTCCGAAAATGCCAAGATTCTTCATCTCTGTCTCTGTCAACGGTACCGGCTTGGATCCCGGTCCTACAAATCCTGTTACACCTCTGGTATTGCGAACCACATACCAGGTGTCATCGTTCATGAACATGTTCAACAGAACGTATCCCGGAAACATCTTTTTCTGAACTTGTCTGGAAACGCCGTTCTTCATTTCAGTTACTTCCTGAAGCGGAACCCGCACTTCCAAGATCTGATCCTCAAGGTGTCTGTTTTCGATTGTCTTCTCAATGTTGGCTTTTACTTTGTTTTCGTAGCCCGAATATGTGTGGACCACGTACCAATTTGCTTCTGACATTATCTAATCACCTTTGTCCTTATTTATTTCACTAAAAGGTTAATTCCTTCAAGAACCACGCTGTCGATCGCAGTGATCAGCACACCGAGAATCAGTGAAACAACAACCACGATTACAGTCTGTTTTGCCAGATCTTCTTTACCCGGCCAGACAATTTTGCGGAATTCGGACTTCAGGCCCTTGAAAAAACTCTTTTTCGGAGCTTTATCAGTTGTCTCTGCCATAATTTCACCTGAACCTTTCTTACTTGGTCTCTTTGTGTGTCGTGTGTTTCTTGCAGAATCTACAATATTTCTTTGTTTCCATTCTTTCCGGATGTTCTTTTTTATCCTTTGTTGTATTGTAGTTACGCTGTTTGCACTCTGTACATGCTAAAGTTATCCTTGTACGCACGGTTATACACCTCCAATGATAATTCTTTTTTGTCTTTTTCGTCCGTTTTTAGGCATAAAAAAAAGACCTAAACTATTGTCGCTTAATGACTATAACATATCAGAGAGTCTCAGTCAAGAGATTTTTCCCTCAGCAACAAGATTTTTGTCTTCTTTTTGCTTTCCGCTCCGCCTGCGGGAAATCTTTCGCCCAAAAGCTTCGATTTCCCGTATATGCGGACCGTTTTTATTCTTTCTGCTTATTTGATTTTAATCTTCAAGAGCTGCCAGACGTCTTTCACCGTAAGCATACAGTGCCCTGCGCACAAGCAGAGTTACCGCCATAAGGATCACCAGCATAACCGGCACCAATATATAGGCTGAAATTCCAGCTTTCAGATACAGCAGCACACCGCCAGCACAGAACAGGATTCCCACACCCATTCCAAGAAAACATGCGATCCCTGCATGGAAATTCTGTTTTACCGCCATACCTTCATTATCCCATACCAGCTTCGGATATTTCAGATCCAGAAACAGCTGCATATAATTTAAAAGCGATACCAGAACCACATCCAGTACAATAGACAATGGCAGGATCATAAAGTTCATACCCAGGAAAATCAGAACTGCTTCTATTAATATAATGTAAATAACGGTTCCTGCAATGGAAAGAACAGAACCGCTGGCCACCTTCGCCATCAGCTGATCCTTATAGCTCATCGGCAGATATTTCATAATATAATAGTTCTTTCCTTCACGGGAGATACTGGTACCCACGGTCATATTCATGCCGCCCACAAACGATACGATTCCCGCCACGATCAGCATCATAATGCCAAACCAGGGTTCACTTCCAAGAAGCAGCCGTGCTTCCTGCATAAAATCCGTAGAAGAAAACAGGGTTCCAAGGGCCACACCGCTTCCCATCAGCCCGAAAATCAGCGGAACCAGGAAAAACAGGGGCCATATAAGGCACATCAGCACACAGTTGTACAGATAAACCGGCGTGCGGAACAGTTTTTTCAGTTCGATCATGGTATAGGTAAAAACCGGTTTTCTCACACGGTTGGCTTTTGCCTTCTCCGCTCTCGTCAGCCTGCGTTTCTTATCCGACGATTCTGACATTCCCATAGCACTTACAAGATATATTTTCTGTGCCACAAGCAGGAAAACAACCGCTGCCAGAAGCGATGTAAGCACAAACAGAACAATCTGTACAATGGAACAATCACTGAGGCCATTGCACATAAAAGACAGATTCGGGAATATTTTCCCGATTGTCTGAATCAAACCGGCATTATCGGTAAGCAGTTCGACCAAATCCCCGCTTCCCGCTGTATTTCCAAGGAACTGGCTGACCGCACTGATACCAAAAGCAAAAATAATGCTGAATGCCAGACCAAGACCGCTCAACAGATCCTTATTGCGGATTCTCCTAAACACACGCATAACGATCATAACAATAATACCGGCGTAACAGAGCGGAACCACCGGAAAAGCCAGACATCCGATCAGCAGTATCACCCAGTACATCACACCGCCGCCGGCCGCAATACCGTAACCCACAAGGATCGGCGCTATGAAAAAGGCAACCCACAAATATTCAAACACAAGCGCCATAGTCAGCTTCGCACCTACGATCTGCCATGGCAAAAACGGAAGCGGAAGCAGCGCTTCGATATCTGATGTCATATAAAAGACGCTGATCACCATCGTTATGGCAAAGAAAAAGATCACCATAGCCCCGGCCACACATGCGATCTGAGGGATCAGTCCCTCCACGCCAAGGGGCTCCAGCATATCGTAACCGGCATATCCTGCAAGACCGAGCATGCCGGAAACCGGAATCATACAGATTGCCAGAATAATGTAGGCAATTATGTTTCCTACGCTGCCCCTCTTTTTTCGTTTCTTTCCACTACCCTCTTTTCCTTCCGCACTGCCCAGGCCACACTTGAAAAGGAAACGGGTAAGTCTTAAATAATTACGCATGTTCTGTTATCTCCAGGAAAATTTCTTCCAGAGACTGCTCCGGATATCTTGCACGCAGGTCCTCCAAAGTGCCCAGGTATAAAAGGACGCCGCGGTTGATAATTGCAATCTGATCGCAAAGTTTTTCAGCCACTTCCAGCACATGTGTGGAAAACAGCACGGAATTGCCTGCTGCTGCATGTTCTTTCATCATTTCTTTCAGCTCGTATGCCGAACGGGGATCAAGGCCGGTCAGCGGTTCATCCAGAATCCAGATAGATGGATTGTGAATCAGAGCACCCATCACCATGATTTTCTGGCGCATGCCGTGAGAATAACTGAGGATACGGCTTCCCAGCGCATCTTCCATCTCAAAGCGTCTCGATACATTCTCGATAAAATTATTTCTCAGATCCGCCGGCACCCCATAGATATCAGCCATAAAATTCAGATATTCAATCCCTTTTACACGAAGGAAATTGTCCGGACTGTCCGCCACAAAACCAAACTGTTTTTTCGCCTCAAGCGGTGATGTTTTCATATCGATCCCGTTCAGCGTCACGCTTCCTTCATCCGGAGCCAGCACGCCCGTGATCATCTTCAGTGTGGTGGTCTTTCCGGCACCGTTCGGGCCGATAAATCCGGTAATCTTGCCATCTGCAACATCCAGACTCAGGCTGTCTACTGCCTTTTTTCCGCTGCTGCCATAGGTTTTGGAAATATTTTTCAAACTAATCATTATGTTTCCCCCAAGCCATGTATTATTGTATTACTTGTTTAATACAATAATACATTTTATATATATTGTCAAGAAAAAAACGAACACTGTGCTGTTTTATTTTTTTCAGGCCCCGTATGCTTCAAAACAAACAGACGCCGGTCATCTGCACATACGATATACCGGCGTCTTTTTTTCTCAATACAGTGCAAGATTCAAAGCCTTCTCAGAGCTGCATTTTCTATTCTTTTCCATCAAAGCAATACGTACACAATTCACACGGTTTCAGACCGATGGACTCAATCAGATCATCCAGTCTGTGAAAACGCAGCGAAGTAAAGTTCAGCTGTTTTCTTACCTCTTCCACCATCTCTGCATATTTTTCGCTGGTCGGATCTGCATACTGTTCCAGAACTTCTTTCGGACAGTTCTCTCCCTCTTTTTCTCTGATTATTCTTCTTGTAATCAGATCGTATTCTGATTTGGAACGTGAAAAGTTCAGATACTTACATCCATACAGAAGGGGCGGGCACGCAGTACGGATATGCACTTCTTTTGCCCCGCTCTGATACAGAAACTCGGTTGTCTCTCTCAGCTGGGTTCCCCGAACGATAGAATCATCAATCAACAGCAGTTTTTTATCTTTGATCAGCGCGTGCACCGGAATCAGCTTCATACGTGCAATCAGGTTACGCTGACTCTGATTGGTGGGCATGAAAGATCTGGGCCAGGTGGGTGTGTATTTGATAAACGGTCTTGCGTAGGAAATGCGGGATTCGTTGGAATAACCGATCGCATGGGCGATACCGGAATCCGGCACACCTGCAACCACGTCCGGTTCAACGGTGCCTTTGTCACGTTTTGCCAGCATTTTTCCGCATTTATAACGCATTTCTTCAACATTCACACCCTCATAAGCGGATGTGGGGTAACCATAATATACCCACAGGAACGAGCATATTTTTTTACATCCGCTTCCTTCTCCCACGATTTCAACCTTATCCGGTGTGATAAATGCAATTTCTCCCGGTGCCAGTTCTTTATAATCCGTAAATCCAAGATTAACATATGCAAAACTTTCAAAAGATGCACAATATGCACCCTCTTTCTGTCCAAGCACCACCGGTGTTCTTCCGTACCGGTCCCTGGCCGCATAAATACCTTCCTTTGACATGACCAGCATAGTCATAGAACCATCTACGCGCTCCTGCACATAACGGATTCCCTCTATAAATGACTTTTTCTTGCAGATCAGTGCCGCCATAAGTTCTGTGGCATTGACCTGTCCGTTGGTCATCTCCTGAAAATGGGAATGGCCATCCTGAAAGACTTCTTTCAGCAGTTCATCAAAGTTGTTCACCTTACCAACGGTTGTAATCGCAAAGCTGCCCAGATGTGACTGGATCAGAAGGGGCTGCGGTTCAAAATCGGAAATACAGCCGATGCCAAGATAACCTTTCATCTCCGCAACATCTTTATCAAATTTTGTTCGGAACGGTGAATTTTCAATATTATGGATTGCACGGCAAAAACCGTTCTCTCCATATGTCGCCATACCGCCTCGTCTTGTCCCCAGATGTGAATGGTAATCAATACCATAAAATAATTCAAGCACACAATCCTGCTTTGATGCTACACCAAAAAATCCGCCCATATTGTTATATCTCCTCTTTACGTAATTTTTACATACGCGGCTATTATAACATAATTTTACTTTAAATTTCCATATTACATGAAAATGTTCCAAAAATGTTCATTTTTCTGTTCACAGAATTTTCATTTTATTTTTCAAATAACAATTGCGCCCACTTTTTCTACTGAGTATAATGTAAGATGTTAAAAACACGTAAACATTTTTTCCGGATAAATGCATATTCTTTATCCGGGATCATTACACCTATAGATAAAGGATGCATCAGACCATGACAAAATTTGAAGAACTTACCCATCGCATGTCAGACCGTATCCGCGTTGCACTTCCCAAAAGTAACACACGGAAAAAAGTCCCCCGCCGGAAGAAACCAAAGTTTCCACATATTTATATGTTCCCGCTGGTATTTGTTTATTTCGAAATCGTACTTCGTATCTGCAGCGGAACCGGTGTATTTTCCCATTTGATCTACCCGGTGATTTTCGGATTATCCGTCGGTTTTTTCTTTTCTTGTATTACATCACTGTTTTCAAAAAAAGTGAACCGGATCATCAGTACCGTCATTTTATTTGGCTCAGGGCTGCTTTTTGTCACAGAATGCCTTGTAAAGAGAAGCTTCCAGTGGTATATGCCTCTGGACGGGATTCTGGGCGGAGCCGGTGATGTGGCAGGCGCCTATCTGTCCGAAGCACTCCGCGCCATTTTGCACGGACTTCCTGCTATTATACTGTTTTTCCTGCCCGGTGTTCTGTATGTTATTTACGGAAAAAAATATATTCCGGCCAGACATTACAAACCGATCGGGTCCATAAAACTGATCTGCTACTCGCTGGTATTCATGCTTTTTGGCGTGATCACAGCAAACATCGGCAGTTCCGGACCAAAATATCAGGAACAATATAAATTTGACACGGCAACCGAATATTTCGGTCTGATGACCAGCCTTCGGCTGGAAGCAAAATACTCCATCTTCGGCAACGATGCCGCAAACGATTTTGTATTTGCTGAGGCCGCCGAATCAGACAGCCCGGAGAACGCTTCCCAGGAAGGGGACTCCGCAGGAAATGATTCCACCGATGCAATCACTCCGGAAGAAGAAACGGTATCCGGCAAAAATGAGATGGATCTGCAGCTGGATGCGATCAGCGCAAACACTTCCAACGAAGATATTCAGGCCTTAAATACATATGTAAACAGCCTCACTGCAAGCAGCAAAAACGAATATACCGGCATTTTCGAGGGCAAAAATCTGATCCTGATCTGTGCGGAAGCCTTTTCCGACGCAGTTATCAGCGAAGAACTGACCCCTACCCTGTATCGCATGACCCACAACGGCTTTTATTTTTCCGACTATTACCAGCCAAACTGGGGCGGCAGCACTTCCACCGGCGAGTACTCATTTCTAATGGGACTTGTTCCGCTCCACTCCGAGCAGACCATGCTGGAGACCCAGGGCAAAAATCTTTATTTTACCATGGGAAATCAGCTGCAGCGGCTGGGCTACTACAGCTGTGCATATCACAGCGGCAATTACGATTATTATTCCCGAAATCTGACTCATACCAATTTGGGTTACAGTCAGTATCTGGGACTTGGCAATGGTCTGGAAGACATCACGGACTGGTGGCCCGATGATGAACGGCTGTTTGATCTGACCATGGACACCTATATCAACAATCAGCCCTTCAGCATTTATTATATGACGCTGAGCGGCCACTGTGTTTATAACGAAGAAAGCGAGTATACCCAGGAAAATCTGGAGTATGTACGCAGCATTCTTGGCAACAGATATAAAGATACTACCACCTATTACTTCTGCTATCAGATGGAACTGGAATATGCCCTTCAGACCATGATTGAAAAACTGGAAGCCGCCGGCATTGCAGATGATACCGTCATCTGTCTCACTGCAGACCATTATCCTTATGGTCTGGAAGATACGGCAACCTTTGGAAACAGCGAAGATTATGTGGGGGATTTATACGGCACCGACTATCCCGAGACCGACTGGGATCTGGACCGCAACGCCTGGATCATCTGGTCCGGATGTCTGGAAAACGAATATAAAGATATGGTCTGCGAGATTTCCACACCAACTTACAGTCTGGACATTCTTCCTACTCTGTCCAATCTGTTTGGTCTGGAATACGACTCAAGGCTTCTGGTGGGCAGAGATGTCTTCTCGGATGCAGAACCGCTGGCCCTTTGGAACACCTACAGCTGGGTAACTACAGAAGGCAAATACGATGCCTACACGGATACCTTTTATCCAAATGAGGGATCGACAGCAGATGATGCCTATGTTCAGAGAATACATAATATCGTATCAAATAAAATATCATTCTCCAGCAAAGCCATTGAAAATGATTATTACGGCGTTCTGTTCGGCAGTGATGACGTCACTTAAGAGAGTTCAGAAGGGAGTGCATTTCCCTTCTGAACTTTTATTTTTCTTTTCATACCGATTTTATTCAAATTTTATTGAAATCAAAAAGGAATATGACTTTTATGCAAATCAGAAAAAGTTTTTATCACATACTTCTTTTTCCCATTGTGTTCGTTTACTTCGAAATACTGCTGAGAATATTAGGCGGAATCGACCTGTTTGCCCATCTGATCTATCCCGTTTTGTTCGGCCTTGGTGCAGGCTTTTTCTTTTCCTGTCTCACCTCTGCTTTTTCCTGCCGCAAAAACCGGCGCATCAGTATTGTGGTACTGTTTGTTACCGGATTCATTTTTGTTCTGGAATGTCTGGTACAAAGAAGCATGCAATACTATATGCCCCTCGGTGCTGTTCGCTCCGCAGCAGGCGGCGTCGCGGAAGATTATCTGCAGCAGGTACTGAACACCATTGTTTTCGGACTGCCTGTTATTTTTCTGTTTTTCCTGCCGGGAATCCTGTATCTGTTTTTTGGTCAGCGGTCTGTTCCGGCCTGCCGCCAGATTCCGCTGGTTACACTGATTTTGCTGTCCGGCTCTCTGCTTTTTACCGGTACCGCAGTTCTGGCCGCCAGTCACGGCAGTTCCGCAGACAAATATCGTTCGGAATACAAGTTTGATACCGCCACCCAGTATTTTGGCCTTACATCCAGTCTGCAGCTGGATGTGACGTATGGACTGTTCGGCAACGAAGCTGCCGATACTCTCATTTTTACTGTCAATGCAGAAAGTACCGACGATCATGTCAATGCTAATGTTTCTGATAAAACCGTTTATAAGGAGTACAGCGATTCCGACAATACAGCAAGCATGTTTTTCAACACACCTTATACACGCGTATGGCCGGTACCGACTTCCGCCGAAAAGGTCTGTGCCAAAAACGAAATGGATCTTCCTCTGGATGAAGTCAGTGCTTCCACTGCCGATGCAGCGCTGATTTCCATGAACGAATATGTAAAATCCATTCCCGCCAGCACACAGAATGCATATACCGGTCTGTTCGAGGGAAAAAACCTGATTCTGATCTGTGCGGAGGCACTATCCGACGCTGCCATTATAGAAGAACTGACCCCGACCCTGTACCGACTTACCCACAACGGTTTCTATTTTTCGGAATTTTATCAGCCAAACTGGGGCGGCAGCACCTCAACCGGTGAATATTCCATGCTTCTGGGCATTGCACCCCTTCTGGATATCCGGACCATGCCGGCCACGGAAGGGCACAACCTGTATTTTACCATGGGGAATCAGCTGCACCGGCTGGGCTACACCGGCAACGCCTATCACAACGGCGGATATGAATATTATTCCCGAAATCTGACCCATCAGAATCTGGGGTATGACGAATATATTGCCTTCGGAAGCGGTCTGGAAGACCTGGCTTACTGGTGGTGCACGGATGAACAAATGATAAATGCCACGCTGCCCACCTATATTGACCGGCAGCCCTTCAGCGTTTACTACATGACCGGAAGCGGTCATTTTCCATACAAAGCGGACGACGGAAAAACTTCAAAAAATATTGAATATGTCCGGAGTATCGTGGGCAGCGATTATAAGGATAAAACGCTCTATTACCTCTGCTACCAGATGGAGCTGGAGTATGCGCTCACCTCTATGATCGAACAGCTGGAAACAGCCGGAATCGCAGATGATACGGTAATCTGCATCACCGCCGACCATTATCCTTACGGACTGGAACACAGTTCCACCTTCGGCAACAGCGAAGATTATATCGAAGATCTCTATGGCTACTATCCCAAAAACGACTGGGAACAGGACCGCAATGTATGGATTCTCTGGTCCGGCTGTCTGGAAAACCAATACAAAGACATGGCCTGCGAAATCTCCGATCCCACTTACAGTCTGGATATTCTGCCCACTTTATCCAATCTGTTTGGTCTGGAATACGATTCCCGCCTGCTGATTGGCCGGGATGTCTTCTCGGACACGGAACCTCTGGTTCTTTGGACCAACCACAGCTGGGTAACAAAAGAGGGAAAATATGACTCCAGCACCGGTACTTTTTATGCAAATGAGGGTTCTTCGGTCGGAGCAGAATATGTGGAGCAGATAAAAACAACCGTTTCAAACAAGTTATCTTTTTCCGGGAAAATCCTGACCTATGATTACTACGAAATTCTATTGGGAGACCGATGAACGCTGCCTGTTTTCAATAATATGGTTTTAAAAAGAAAAGAATCTGCAGAAAGAACAGTAAAACTGCTATTGTTCTTTCGCAGATTCTTTTTATATGCCTGGAAGCCTTCGATCCCTTATCTGCATATCTGACGAACAAGTGCCGGAAGCTCGGACATATTCTGAATCACATAGTCCGCACCTGCTGTTTCATACACATTGCGCACCCGATCACACACTTCCTGCTTTTCTTCATTGGACATGCACTCATACTGTTCCTGGGTCAATGCCATGATCGAACTTCCCTCGATGATCCCAACTGTTTTCACACCTGCAGCAATGCCTTCTTTAATATCCGCAACGGTATCACCCACTTTTACTGCTTCATCCGCAGAAGCCACTTTCAGGGTTTCCATGTTTTTGTAAATCATGAACGGATACGGACGGCCAACGTTATTTACTGCATTCGGAGAGAACCAGCAATCCGGCTCATAGCCATTTTCTTTTGCTTTTGGCACCACAATTTCCATCATCTCATCGGTATAGCCGGTTGTGGAACCGATCTTAATGCCCATTTCACGCAGTTCTTTCACCGCATCCAGCACAAATGGTTTCGGCTCTGCAAAATCATGAAGAATCTTCATAATTCCCGCTTCACTCTCCTGGTACACCTTTTCCACATCTGCGTCCGTAAATTCTGCTCCATGAATCCGGATCCATGCTTCATGAATCCGGTCCATATTCATCATAGTGCGTATATGGTCTCTTTTTAACATACCCATCGGTTTTCTTACTTCTTCCACGGTCGGTGTAATACCAAACTTTTCAAAGGCATAGATAAATGCCTGTACCGGAGCGAAACTGCCATAATCAACGGTAGTCCCTGCCCAGTCGAAAATCACTGCTTTTATTTTACTCATGCATATTCCCCTTTTTTCTCTTTTATAATTCCAGGTGTTTTCCCTATATATTTTGTCTGTTTTTCCCGGTCCCGAACTTTACGCAATACTTTCAAAATATTCCTGAATCAGATCACATACTTTCTCAATGTCTTCCAGATAGATCTCACCGATGTTTCCGATACGGAAGGTATCTGCATTTGTAACTTTCCCCGGGTAAATAGCATATCCCCGCTCTTTTACATACTGATACATATCATTAAAGTTGTAGGATTCTTTTTCCGGAGTAAAGAATGTGGTAATGATCGGTCCCTGATGTTCTGCATCAATATAAGTTTTGATTCCAAGGGCCGCCAGACGCTGGATCAATCTTTTATTATTCTCTCTGTAGCGTTTTTCTCTGGCCGGAATACCGCCTTCTTCTTTCAATTCTTCCAGTGCTTTTGCAAAAGCCAGTACCACATGGGTGGGAGACGTAAATCTCCATTTACCGTCTGCTTTCATGGTTTTCCACTGATCGTACAAATCGAGGGAATGGCTGCCGCATTTGCCTTCACACTTTTTCAGTTCATCGATTCTGCAGATAATATAGGAAAAGCCCGGAACACCCTGGATACATTTATTCGAGCTGCTGATGATAAAATCAATGCCCATTGCTTTCAGATCCATATCCACGCCGCCAAAAGAAGACATTCCGTCCACAAGGAAGGTTTTACCCGCTTCTTTTACTACTTTTCCCACTGCTTCAATATCATTCAAAATACCGGAAGTGGTTTCACTGTGGATCATACCTACATGGGTAATTTCCGGATCTTCTGCAAGAATTTTTTTCACAACTTCTGCATCCGGCACTTTGCTGTATTCTTCATGATAGACAACCACATTTTTTCCTGCCTGCTTTGCAATCTGTGCCATACGCTCACCGTAAGCACCGTTTTCACAGACTAAGATCTTATCTTCCGGACCAACGGAACTGGTCACCGCGGATTCCACACCAAACGTTCCGCTTCCCTGCATCAGAACCACCGTGTATTCTTCTTCGCTGACATGCGCCAGTTCCAGCAGCTCTTTTCTGATTTTCTGAGTAATGGACTTGTAATCATCATCCCAGGTACAGTGGTCAGTCAGCATCTCTTTTTTTACTGTTTCTGTTGTGGTCAGCGGACCCGGGGTCAGTAATTTATATGTAATCATAATTTTCTTTGTTTCCTCTCCGTTCTATTTTTTCTCTTCATTCAGATGCTCAGACGCATTTTTCTGCATCTGAGCCTCCTGTGTATTGTTTCTGTTATTTTCCCGGATTATCTTGCATAATCGACTGCACAAATTTGCAACGATTCAGAAAGTACCATTCACAAAATGCCAGGACATACTTATTTACAAAAACCAAACCTTTCGGCTGGTCATTTTGTTGTTGATCTTACTTACAGCTTTCGGACAGTTCTTTGTGTTTTTCAAGAAGTTCTACGGTCAGCGGTTCACTGAATGTCTTCGGATAAGCAGACTGATTTTCAGGATCTGCAGTCTCCCCTTCGTAGATCGGATTCGGATAATATTTGATAATCTCAGATCTTCCGTTCTTGATGATACATTCTGCCATATCCATAGCCATCGTATTTGTGTCATCACCTTTGTCAATAACAGCAATAGACTCAGTCAGTGAAAAGTTTCCTTCTGTCGGGTCAACAAAGTCAATCGGAAGTCCATCTGCTTTGTCTGCAACTGCCTGATGTCTCAGACCGAAACCAATTGCAACTTCACCTGCACGCACTTTTTTGATCGGACCGGAACCGGAGCTTTCCAGATGAGCACCTGCGTTTTCGTAAATACCGGTCAGAATTTCCTTTGCTTCTTCCTCGCCATATTCACTGATCAGCGCCTGAATCATCAGCCATGCAGTAGATGAACCGGAAATATCTGTTACTGATAAAAATCCGCTGTATACCGGGTCTGCCAGGTCTTTTAAGCAGGTCGGTGTCGGCAGATCATATTCTTCCATCATCTCTGTATTCAGAATAATTGCACCCTCCTGAGATGTAATCGGGGTATAGTAGGACGGATATTCCTCAATAGCACCGGTATCAAAAGTAAGATCTGCAAACATATGGTTTTCTTCCTGAGCACTGTCAATATAGAACGAACTCATGGTAATCAGATCAGCTTCAATATCAGAGCCTTCTGCCAGAAGTTTTCCGCCCAGTTCGCTGGTTCCAAACGTCTGAATGATATATTTTCCCTCATATCCGTTTTCATCTAACGCCAGTTTCATAGCTTCAATTGCTTCATCATCTGCGTTGGAATAGATAATTACCTCTTCCTCCTCTTTGGAAGAAGAACCGCATCCGGTCAGTGTCATTCCGCCAATCATGGATGCGCAAAGTGCAAGTGCTGTAAATCTTAATACCTGTTTTTTCATTTTTTTCTCCTTTTTTACTCCGGCACTTTTATAGTTTGCCAGTTTTTGAAATATGATTTTTGCTGCAATATTAATCACAAGAATCAGCAGGGACAGCACAAAAATCTCATTGAATTTTGCATAGTGCTGCAGTTCTTTGATTTTCGTCGTCATCACCATGGTTCTGGCTCCGGTGATAAACACAATCGCGCTGACCGTTACCATTCCATTTACAAAAAAGTAACTGAATACTTCCAGAAGGGTAGAAACTGCATTCGGCGTCACCACGCGAATAATGGTTTTCAGCCAGTTGTCTCCCATCAGACGTGCTGTCGTCTCCCAGGAAGCATTCATTTTTTGGAGGGAGCTCTTCATCATCAGATAGGGTGTTGAGAAAAAGTGGATGATGTTGCAAAATACAAGAACTGCAATCGTACTTTGCAGGCCCGTCCCGGAAAATGTCAGTAAAAATGCAATACCCAGTACCATACCCGGAATTGTATTTGTCACAAGCGAAATGCTCTCGATCACTTTTTTACACTTCCCGCTGATCGTACTTCTGGCCGTTACCAAAGCCGCCCCATAAACAACAAGAGAACCAAACACCGCCGTCAGAGCTGCCGTCAGCACGGAATTTTTCACAACCCCCACCAGCGCCGAATCGGTCAGTACATCCACCAGATGTTCGGTCGTAAAGCTCATTCGGTAAGGCCACTCTTCAATAAACGGAACAACAATAATCACCGCAAATATGGAGAGAACACACAAAAGAATCCCTCCTGATAACACACCAAATGTGATATCTCTTGCTTTTGATTTCTTCATCTCTATCTGAGATACTTTGTTGTAGCGGATGTTATACCGTTCCAGATAACTGAGCACCCCAATGCTGACAACCGACGGCAAAAGCATGATGAGTGCAACAACCGCTCCATTGTTAAAGTTCGGTACACTTCCCAGCATCTCATTGTACAGAAGCCCCGCAATTACCTCTACCCGGCCGCCGACCGATGCGGGAATACCAAAGTCTGTAAAGCTCAGGAAAAAGCTCTGGATTACAGAAGCCGCAAGTGTTCCGGCAAGGGGACGAAGTACAGTCTGTGTAAAAGTTTTGATGCTGCTGTCCCCCATAACTATGGAAACCACAAGGAATTTTTTATCGATATACCCCATGGTGTTATTAATCAGCATAAACGAGATGGGCAGTGTATAGATCACATATCCGATCATCAGTCCTGACAAACCATAGATATCAAAAAGCTGATGCCCAAACAGTTTTGTCAAAAGGCCCTGTTTTCCAAGGGAATATATGATCGCAAAACCGTATGTAATAGTAGGAAGCAGCATGGGCAGCACTGCCAGCGCCCGAATTACCTTTTTTATTCCTGAAGGAATATTGGTAAAATGAATACTGTACGCCAGGATAAAAGCAAGAACCGTTGTGATCAGCGCACTTCCCATGGCAATAGCAACACTGTTCAGGAAAATACTCCCTATGTTTTTCTTTAAAAAAATGTTTTTGTAAAATTCCAGCGTAAATCCTGATTTTCCGATCAGGGATTTTCCCAGAATCATAATCATCGGAATCAGCAAAAACAGCACAAACAGCAGACAGACCGCCGCAAAAATCACTTTTATTTCTACATTTTTCTGTTTCTTCATAATAAGTTCCTCTGGCGCTGCGGGCTGTTACGCAGTCACAACACCCGGCTGCTGGAACAGCTGGAAGATGTTGTTTCTCTTGATCTCTAACTGATTCAGAATAAAATTCTGTACAAAAGAATTCTCCGGATTGTGAATGATCTCATCCGGCTTTCCATACTGAGAAATTTTTCCCTCGTTGATGATCAGTACGCGATCGGACAGAGTCAGCGCCTCTTCCGGATCATGTGTTACGATTATGGTGGTCAGATTAAATTCTCTTGCGATTTCCTTGATTTTTGCCTTGATGGATTCTTTGATGACACCATCCAGCGCGCTGAGCGGTTCATCCAAAAGCAAAATTTTCGGCTTCATGACCATGGTTCTTGCCAGCGCTACTCTCTGCTTCTGACCGCCGGAAAGCTGGTCGATTTTCTTATTTAAGTGCTCCTCCAGTCCCAGAAGATGAATGAATTCATCCACATCTTCTTTTGTTGAGATATCCGGTTTGTTTCTCAGTCCGTAAACAATGTTGTCATATGCATTCAGATTCGGAAACAGCGCGTAATCCTGAAATACAATGTTAAATCCCCTCTTTTCCATAGGCACATCCGTAATGTCTTCTCCCTCATAAAGGATTTTTCCGGAATTGACATCCGTAATCCCAAGGATCAGATTCAGCAATGTGGTCTTTCCGCTTCCGGATGGACCTAATATGGAAACAATCTCACCTTTTCCGATCTCCAGAGACACATCATCCAGAATCGTCACCCCATCATATTTCTTTACAATATTTTTTAACTCAAGCATTTCCTGTAAAAAGCTCCTTTCATTTCCGCAAATGTCCCCTTTTCGGGTATTCTTTCCTGTTTTTTGCTCCTATATCCGGAGAATAACAGACCCAAATGAGCTTTTCCATCATGTTTGTGTTAAATGTTTTTAAAGTGGATTTTACAAAAAAAGCCCTGAAATCATGTAGATTTTCTACATATTTCAGGACTCTGTTTTACAGATCATCTATTTTATCTTTCTGGATTTTACCATACTGCTGCTGGTTTCCAACCGTTCTTCGTATTTTTCATAATCATTGACCAGCAGACCCATATAAATCATATCTACCACCGCAGTATGTACTGTTCTGGAGAAGATATCTTCTCCGTAAAGAAATTGTTTATCCGAAGTAATCAGCACAATGTCCGAACACTCCACCAAAGGCGTGTCCGTAAAATTGGTGATGGCTATGGTGACGGCACCGGACTTTTTCGCCCGCCTCATGACATCTACCGTATTCTGTGATGTGCCGGAGTAAGAAATTCCGATCGCCACATCCCTTTCCGTCATATGACCTGCCCGAACGCTTTGGAGGTAATAATCCTCCACAAATTCGCAGCTGATTCCCAGGTATAAAAGCTTCGTCATCAGGTCTGACGCTATTATATTGGAGTTTTCTACCGAAAAAAGGCATATATGTTCTGCTTTTTCAATGGCTTGTACTGTTTTTTTCAGACTTTTTGAAGAAATAGACCGAAGTGAGTCTTCCAGAAGCCCAATGGTGTTCAGGATTACTTTCCCCGGCACATCCTCCACCTGATCCGTCTGGCTGATCGGCATTCCCAGAACATCACCCATTTTCCTTTCACTCTTATGAGCCTGCTCTTTGGCAAATTCCAGCTTCAGTTCCTTAAAACTCTGATAACCGACTGCCCGGATCATGCGATACACCGTAGGCTGGCTCACATCGGCTGCCTCAGCCAGCAATTCCAGCGAAATTGTCTCCATCTGCTCCGGATGTTCCAGCATATATGCAGCCACTTTCTGTTCCGATTTTCTCAGTTTTGCATACGCAGCCTGTATTTTTTCTGTAACCACAGCGAAGCTCCTTCCGGTAAGATTTCTACATTATCATATCAGAAAAAGAGGGAGATTTCTCCAAATTTTTATGTTAAATTAATTTTACATTGTCAGATTGTACAGAAAAAAGTACAATTCATCGCGAGCCACAAGGGTCGGAAGATAGAAAGCTGCAGCCAGAATCAGGATGGCAGCCAGAACAATCAGCGTACATAAAATACCTTTCAGAACCGACCTGCGGCGGTACTTTTTTCTTTCCCGTTCTAATTCAGCTTCCAATTCCTCTATGGTAGGTTTTTCGGCAGAAACTTTCTTTTTCATAGTTCACTCCTGTGTTGTGTCTGCAGCCATAGGCTGGTTTAAAAGCTGCTTCAGACCCGTATAGGATTCATAGAATTCTTTGACACGGCCGGAAACGTCATCCCAGTATTCCTGGGACTTTCTCTTGGCATCTGCAACCATATTGGCACAGCGCTCATCAGTATCCATCTCCATTTTGGTACATTTTTCCGTTGTCTCTGCTTTAAGTCTTTCACATTTGGCAGTGACTTCCGCTTCCATCTGCTCGCATCGCTGGGTCACTTCTCTTTCTTTCTTTTCACAGCGCTCTTTGCAGTCACGCTCCATCTTTGCACACAGTTCTTCCTGACGTGCGCTGAGCTGTTCAATGTTTTCCAAATAAAGGGCACAGGATGCCTCTGCTGCCTGAAAAATACCGGTCAGTTTCAGGGATGCCTCTGCAATAGAGCCCGCATTATTAATGGCGATGTTTCGATTCGCAAGCTGTTCTTTCGTTTTTTCAAATTCTATCTGAAGCTGTTCGTTTTCACGGCTCTGTGCAAGCAGCAGTTCCAGTAAGTCTGCTCTGCTCAGTTTTTTTAATTCTTTTTCTGTCATAAATCCTCCTCCGGAAACGATTCCGGCACATATAATATGGGAAACCGCATAACGAAGTCATGCGGTTTCAGGGTCAAGCTTATCTGATTTTTATTTATATGCGTCGTTTCCGCTAAACATGCATTTTTACTCGACTAAAGTATAACATAGGGTCTTTTTAAAATCAATTCATTCATATGGAAAACAATTCCAAAGGTCTGGGATTATATAAACATGAAAAATATTTGCAAAGCAAATTCTTGCAAAGCAAAAAAATATATTATATTTTGCTTTTTTATTCACAGCTTCACAATGAAAACAGGAATCGGCGGATTGCTGGGCCGATTATAATATTCCGCTTTAATCACCAGATATTTTTTAGAATCCAAACCCTTCACATACTCCAGCACCGCATTTTTCTCTTCAAATCCCGTATCGCCCCCGCTGTAAACACACAAGGTCATAAGGCCTTTCTTTTTCAGAAGTCCCAGCCCAGTTTGAATTGCCTTAATGCTGCTGTCTGCCCGGGTAGCTTTCTGATGGTCACCTCCCGGCAGATATCCCAGATTAAACGTGATGCAGGAAACCGATTCCGGCTGGGCGTACAGCCCCATATTTTCATGGGATTCCAGATAGAGTTCCCAGTTTGAGGGACAGTGTTCCTGCTCCAGCCGCTGCCGGGTATGATCCAGCGCCATCTGCTGAATATCAAAAGCCAGAACCCGGCCGTTTTCACCGGACAGACGACTCAAAAGAGCCGTGTCATGACCATTCCCCATGGTAGCATCCATGCAGATGTCGCCCTTCTGTACATGTTCTGTTATAAAATGATGTACCCACTCCGTAATCTGATAATTTTTCATAACCAACCACAATATCCTATTCTATTTTTTGCATTTTCTGACCGGTTTCGTCAGCTTGTACAGTTCTTCTGTGGCCAATCGTGTCTTGGCCACAATATCCCCCGGCACTTTCGGAAAACAATAATACTGACGTTCACTGTCACCGATACAGACCATATCACCAATCTCATACCAGAAGAAATCCGAATACAAACTGTAAGAAAGTCCCGGTGCCTGATGATAATCCAGCTGCCCATTGCATCCGGTCAGATGAAAACCCTCTTTGGTATGAACCAGCTGGCCTTCTCCCACTTTATATACACATTTCGTATTGACCAGCATGTAAATATCCACAGGAACGTCCAGTTTATATGTACCATCCACAATTTCCTGGCGAACGCATTCCCTCTGCCATCTATACCAGTCCGGAATATGCGGGATCTCGGTCACTCCATCCACCGCCTGAATACTGCCCAACTCGGTCAGCTCATACTCTTTTCCGCAGTTCTGACAGGTGATATGAATGCCTTTTCCCACCATCCTGCCCTCCTCATGGCAGCTGGGGCATTTATACAATACACGGTTCAGTCCGTCCGCCCGGAATTTTTCCCTGATACGAATCTGATTCTCCTGCTGCCAGCGAAAATGGTCAAAGGTAAACTGCTCCGTCAGAATACGGTTCAGCTCGTCCGCACTTTTCTCTTTGATATCTTCCGCTGAAAGCAGATATTCCACTTCCGCAGACACTTTTACCTTGCGAAGCTGCAGGCCGTTGTACAGCGGATCTCTGGAAAAGGCCCCAAAAGTACGCACCATAACCACCGGTACACCAAGAAGTTTCAGACATTTTCCCATACTTTCCGGGAGCGGCGTTGCCGTTCCGTCAAAACTGTAGCTTGCTTCCGGATACATGACAATTGAGCTGCCCAGCTTTTTCACCACATACATCATGTCACGGACCAATGTGGTGTCTGTGATGAATTTTTTCGTGGGAATACAGCCCAGCAGACGCATCAGCCATTTTTTTCCCACAAACCCATCCAGTGTACAGACAATCTGATACGGGCGCTTTCCAAAGATTTTCCCCACTATTTTCAGATCGATAAAGCTGGAATGATTCATCAAAATCAGACAGGGCTGATCCGGCTCCAGTTTTTCCATACCAATCTGTTTAAACTGAAAATTCACTCTCATCAGATCAAAAAATGACAGCCACTTAACCAGCCAGCGCAGGATCATCAGCTGCTTCATCGGTTTCTGATGGACATAGGGGCCCATGGCCAGAACCCGTTCATACGGCATTTCTTTCGTTTTTATCTTCATCGTTTTCCCCCACAGTATTCGCGATGACGCGTTTTCTTTTGCTCTATTCTGTTTTTCAGCGGCCTTCCAGGACTCCGGACGCAGTTCTATCCTTATATTATCACATGGCAATAAAAAATGACAGCAGTCCAATCATGGTTTCCTGATTTTAACTGCTATCACTTTCTTTATACTAATCTTGTAGTCCACTTCGTGCAGTCCCACACATCTGTTGCCAAACCTTCGTAGAATTCCGGTTCATGACACACCATCAGGATACTGCCCTTATAGTCCAAAAGCGCACGTTTCAATTCATCTTTTGCATCCACATCCAGATGGTTTGTGGGCTCGTCCAATACCAGTATATTGGATGGCTTGTTGATCAGCTTGCAAAGGCGCACTTTTGCCTGCTCACCGCCGGAAAGGACTTTTACTTTGCTCTCAATATGCATGGTCGTCAGTCCGCATTTTGCCAGAGCGGAGCGCACTTCATACTGTGTATAGGAAGGGAATTCCTTCCAAATCTCCTCAATACAGGTTGTCTCTATATCCGGCGGCATCTCCTGTTCAAAGTAGCCGATTTCCAGATAATCTCCCTGCTGCACACTGCCCGACAAAGGCTTGATCAGACCAAGCAGGCTCTTCAAAAGTGTACTCTTTCCGATACCATTGGCTCCGGTCAGTACAATTTTTTCACCGCGCTCCATGGACAGGTTCAGCGGCGAAGATAATGGCTCATCATAACCGATTACCAGATCTTCTGTTGTAAACAGGTATCTGGCCGGTGTTCTGGCCACCTTAAAGTTAAATTCCGGTTTCGGTTTTTCTGCTGCCAGTTCGATCAGATCCATATTATCCAGTTTTTTCTGACGGGACATGGCCATATTTCTGGTGGCCACCCGCGCCTTATTTCTCGCCACAAAATCCTTCAAATCAGCAATTTCTTTCTGCTGACGGTTATAGGCAGCCTCAAGCTGAGATTTTTTCATGGCATAGACTTCCTGAAACTTATCATAATCACCCACGTACCGGTTAAGCTGCAGATTATCCATATGATAGATCAGATTGATCACGCTGTTCAAAAAAGGAATATCATGTGAGATCAGAATAAATGCATTCTCATATTCCTGCAGATACCGTTTCAGCCAGCTGATATGCTCTGCATCAAGGTAGTTTGTGGGCTCGTCCAAAAGCAGGATATCCGGTTTTTCCAGAAGCAGTTTCGCAAGAAGTACTTTTGTTCTCTGCCCGCCGGACAAATCGGTCACATCACGGTCCAGCCCCAGTTCCAGGAGACCAAGGGCACGGGCCACTTCCTCCACTTTTGAATCAATCAGGTAAAAGTCCCGGTTCATCAGAAGATCCTGGATCACTGCCAGTTCTTCCATGTATTCTTCCATCTGCTTTTCATCCGCATCGCCCATCTTATCACAGATCTCGTTCATACGAGTCTCCATCTCAAAAAGAGAATCAAAAGCACTTCGCAGTACGGAACCTATGGTCATCCCCTTGGTGAGCACCGCGTGCTGATCCAGATAGCCCACACGCACATTTTTCGCCCACTCAATTTTACCTTCATCGGGCATCAGTTTTCCCGTGATAATATTCATAAAAGTAGATTTTCCCTCGCCGTTAGCCCCAATCAGACCAATATGCTCGCCTTTCAGCAGCCGAAAAGAAACATCCTCGAAAATCGCACGGTTACCGAAACCATGGGATAAATGCTCAACATTTAAAATACTCATAAATCTCTGTATGTGGTATTCACGCAGAACACACATATACTCCTTTCTCCAGAATCCTGCAAATATCTTACGCCTGCTTTTTCGCTTTTCCGGTCGCACAGAATACGACAAAAGCAAGAAGCAGCAGTGCTACGATCATCCAGCCTGTCAGCATGGCAGTTCCCATGCTCACGAATTTATCCCAGTAACCCTTCAGATAAATGACAATAATAATGGCCGGAATCACATAAGATACATACGGGCGCACCGCAGCCGGGAATTTGATTCCTTTTCCCGCATTCACTTCGGCCAGGAAATTATCCCAGCCCCATCCATTCTTTCTGGTACAGAATAATACATAGCCAAGGCTGCCCAGCGGAAGCAGATTATTGGAAACAATAAAATCTTCCAGATCCAGAACTGCACTTCCTTCGCCCAGCGGCTGAAAACCAGACCATACATTATATCCCAGAACACACGGCATACTCAAAAGAATAATCAGCACACCGCATACCAGTACACTTTTTTTACGCGTCCAGCCCAGCATATCCATATTAAAGGAAACCAGGTTCTCAAATACGGCAATAACTGTGGAAAATGCCGCAAACGTCAAAAACAGGAAAAACAGAGCTGCCCACAAACGGCCGCCCGTCATCTTTGCAAAGATGTTTGGAATCGTAATAAAAATAAGGCTCGGACCTGCATCCGGCTGAACTCCAAATGCAAAACATGCCGGAATAATAATAAAACCAGCCATCAATGCCACCGATGTATCCAGTGCAGTGATCGTAATTGCCTCACCCATAAGACTTCTGTCTTTATCCAGATAGCTTCCAAAAATATGCATGGCACCAATACCAATGGACAGTGTAAAGAAAGCCTGACTCATGGCGTTGAATATCACATTTCCAATTCCAGCCTCTGCCATCTTCTCAAAGTCCGGAACCAGATAAAAGCGGATACCTTCGCCCGCTCCTTCCAGGAAAACAGAATGCACTGCCAGAATCACCATAAGGACCAAAAGTGCTGTCATCATAACTTTTGTAATACGCTCGATACCGCCTTTTAATCCAAGGAAACATACACCAAAACCAAGTACACAGATCAGAATGGTCCAAAATGCCATAGACGGTGCATTTCCCAGAAGATCACCAAATGCCGCATTTACTTCATCCGGAGTCGCCCCAACAAAATCGCCGCGAATGCTCTTATAACAATAATTCAGCATCCAGCCTGCAACAGCAGTGTAAAACATCATCAACAGATAACATCCTAGGATTCCAATCCATTTCAGCCAATGCCAACGCGTTCCCTTTGGTTCGATTGCTTCGAAACCAGTTGCCACACTGAGCCTGCTGCCACGGCCGACTGCAAACTCGCAGACAAGGACAGGAATGCCCATAATAAGAAGGAAAAGCAGGTAAATCAGAATAAATGCCGCTCCACCATACTCTCCGCACAGATATGGAAACTTCCATACGTTTCCGATACCGATTGCACATCCGGCCGACACAAGAATGAAGCCCAGACGTGACCCAAATTTTTCTCTTTTCATTGCTTCTATCTCCTCTTTTTTCTCATAGTAATTTATTATACTATCTCATTGATCTTATTGTAAATCATTAATCGAAAACATATGATAACTCTCAAAAAAATCAGGGGCTTATATGTGCAATTCGCATAATTTTTCCATTTACCCCAGAACAGACAAACGCCCCCGACAGACATAACGTCTGACGGGGGCGCCGGTTTGCTTACAATTTCAATTTACACTATTGATAAATTACTGTGCTGCATTTACAACATTGTCCATATAACGTTTGATAATTACTACGGTATGTGCACGACTTGCAACACCCTGCGGGTTAATGTATCCATTATCACCTGAAATCAGGCCTTCTGCTACTGCCCAGCGCATTGCTTCTTTTGCAAACTCGGATACACTTGCAGCATCCGGGAAGCCGCTCAAATCATCTGTTGCACTAACATCATAGCCGGATACTTTTGCATAACGATACATCATTGTAATCATCTGTTCACGGGTACAGGAATCAGACGGTCCGAACAATCCATTCGAATATCCGGTAATAATGCCTTTTTCACTTGCCCACATAACCGGTTCAATAAACCATTCCGTCATATCGTTACGTACGACGTCAGCAAACTTACCTTCAACATACTCTGCCTCCGGTGTTCCGGCAACACGATGAAGAATCGTTGCAAACTGTGCTCTGGAGAGCAGTTCTCCACCACCAAATGTAGTTTCATTCAGACCAGTCATGATACCGTTTTCGTATGCATATACTGCTGCATCATAGTAGAAATCATATTCTGCTACATCCGTATACGGAAGTTTTGTAGGTTCATCTACAGAACGTTCTGCAACAATATAAGATTCATCATATGCCGGAGCCAGTGCTTCTTCATCTACAGAAGTTGTCACTGCTGCGGAAGATTCTACCAGAATCACACCGTTCACTGCCGGTACATCTACGGTCAGACTGCCGTCTGCATCAGCCGTATAAGTTATTCCGCTGATCAGGTCTGTGAAGGAAGTTCCCTCAACATTCAGTTCTGCCAGACTTAATACAGTCTGTTTGCTTTCGGTTGCATTGTTTGCTACAACGATCAGCGCATTGCTGTCATCGCGACGAACATAGCCCATCAGATTTTCTGCATCCGGAACAAAGGT
>JAXJSH010000068.1:0-5738 GCA_036310185.1 Lachnospiraceae bacterium
CTATAAAGTAACTTATTAACTATGTGGGTGTAAAAGGATGTCCAACAATTCATCCAATACCTGCATCATAAAAAATAAGTCTATAGCCTCTTTGAATGAGGTCTATAAACTTATTATACGAGGATGAATGATTATGGAAAATACACAGAAAGTAGTTAAAGATCTGGACAGAGTGATTTCACTGATTAAAACAAGCAGCAAGGATATTCCGGCTGAAGAAAAGAAAAAAATGGTAGCTGAGACTTTGGATCAGTTTGACAACTATGTAAGTCCGGGCTGGCTGAAATATCGTAAATCCGTATCTTCTGATTCCGAAGCAGGCGCAGTTCTGGAATGGGAAGATGAAGGTGCATACTGCTACGGATTAAATGGTGAAAAATTTATTGACTGCTTAGGCGGTTTTGGTATCTATACATGCGGTCACAGAAATCCGGAGATCCTGGATGTGGTAAAAGCACAGCTGGATCATCAGGCATTGCATTCACAGGAACTTCTTGATCCGCTTCGTGGCTATCTTGCAAAAGCCATGGCAGAAATCACACCGGGCGATCTGCAGTACTGCTTCTTTACAAATGGTGGAGCAGAGGCAGTGGAAATGGCACTGAAACTTGCAAGAATCGCTACCGGCGGAAGATGGTATATCTCAACTGTTGGAGCTTTCCATGGAAAATCAATGGGTGCCGTATCTATGGGTGGTAAAGGAACTTACCGTGTTCCGTATGCACCGATGGTACAGCAGGTACAGCATGTAGAATACGGCAATGCAGAAGATATGAGAAAAGCAATCCGTAATCTGCAGGCCGTAGGCGAGAAAGTGGCAGCTGTTATTCTTGAGCCGATCCAGGGTGAAGCTGGTGTTATTGTTCCTCCGAAGGGATATTTGCAGGAAGTGCGTGATATCTGTGATGAGTACGGTGTAGCACTTATTTTTGATGAGATTCAGACCGGTATGGGTCGTACCGGAACCATGTGGAGATGTGAAGCGGAAGGCGTTACTCCGGATATCATGACATACGGAAAAGCATTTGGCGGCGGTATCCTTCCGATTACCGGTATTATATGCAAACCGAAAATGTGGACACAGCAGTTAATTGATAATCCATGGTTACTTGGTTCACCTACCTTCGGCGGCAACCCGCTTTGCTGTGCTGCTGCGATCGCTACGATCAAATATATGCTTGAAAATGATATTCCGGGCGTATGTGCAAGAAAAGGTGAGATCCTGAAGGCAGGGCTGGAAAGTCTGGCTAAGAAGTATCCGGAAATTATCCAGGAGGTTCGTGGTACAGGCCTTATGCTTGCAGTTGAGTTCAATACCTGTGAACTTGGTTATGAGACATCAAAAGGACTCTTTGCAAGAGGTGTTATGACAGCCGGTACTCTGGTAAATGCCAAGACAATTCGTTTTGAGCCGACTGCTGTCATCTCCGAACAGGATATCGCTGACGTGATCGAAAGATTTGATCAGGCACTGGCAGATGTAAAAGCAACTTTATAAATAACCTGAATTTGTGCAAAGAGGCACATCTCCATAAACAGAAAATGGGGATGTGTCTCTTTTTGCTTACTTTATGATGCGGATAGAAAGAGAGGCGATACGGTTCGATGAATGCCGGATTGGTTGCGATTATTATTACTTTATTTATCATAATTGGTGCAGTTATTACCAGGAGATGTGTGGAGTGCATGATTGCCGGATCTCTTGTGGCAGCAATCTATATTTACGGAAAAGGTTTTCTTACTGGATGGAGTGAAGCTTTGCAGAATATGCTGGCAGAAAATGTGTGGGTTATGCTGGTATGCCTTCTGTTTGGCGGATTGATTGCCCTACTGACGGATTCAAAGGGAAGCTTTGGTTTCTCCAAATACATCTCTAAAATCTGTAATAATGAAAAAAAGACCCTGCTTACAACCTTTATCATGGGTATTTTGATCTTTGTTGATGATTATTTAAATGTGTTGTCCATTGGTGCCTGCATGAAAAAGATAAGTGACAAACAGAAGATTCCAAGAGAAACACTGGCTTATCTGCTGGATTCTACCGGAGCACCGGTTTGTGTTCTTCTTCCTTTTTCCACATGGGCAGTCTTTTATGCAAGTTTGTTTTATGAACAGGAAAGTGTAAAAGCACTTGGCTGTTCCTCCGCTATAGCTGCATACACAAAAGCCATTCCGTTCTGCTTTTATCCGATTATTACACTGGTCATCGTATTCCTGTTCGTAATGGGCTGGATGCCGAAACTGGGACCGATGAAAAAAGCTTATAACCGGGTAAAAGAAACTGGAAAAGTATATTCCGATGCAAGCAGAAAATACAATCATGATGAGCTGGAAGGCGAAGAGGACGGAAATATCTGGAACTTCCTGATCCCGATGGGAATTCTGGTTGGAGTTACCATTGCAACTGGAGATATTCTGGTTTCTGTGGTACTGGCTTTGCTGGTTTGTTTTGTTCTGTATGTGCCGAGAAAAATCTTATCCGTTGATGAGTTTATGAACAGTATGATCCGCGGATTTGGCGACATGCTTCCGACCCTTACCATGCTGCTGGTAACCTTTGTTTTAAAAGATCTTTCCGCACAGATGGGAATGACAGAATATATCATTGACATTGCGGAACCATTCCTGTTCGGAGCAATCTTCCCGGCAATGGTATTTATATTAGGTGCAGTTCTGGCATTTACAACCGGTTCTGACTGGGGAATGAGCTCAATCATTACACCGATCGTATTTCCGCTTGGAGCAGCACTTGGAGCAAATCCTGTCTTAATTATGGCAGCTGTTATTTCCGGAGGAACATTCGGAAGCCATGCATGCTTTTATGCAGATGCCACACTTCTTGCCTCCCAGTCGGCGGGCGTGGACAATATGGAGCACGCATTGACTCAGATTCCATATGTAATAATCGCCAGTGTGATTTCTATTGTATGTTTTAGTGTAGTCGGGTTTGTTTTGTAGTACAATGGACTGCAGGTGAAAATGACCAGCTAAAATCTATGGTTTTTGTGAATGCGCAGATTCTGACATTTTGTGGATGGCATTTTCGGAACAGTTACAATTTTTATGAATAGAAAAGGCGGGATAAATTTATGGAAAATTATGTTGTTACAATTACAAGACAGTTTGGAAGTCTGGGGCGCCCCATTGCAAAGCGTATGAGTGAATTGCTCGGAATTGACTATTATGACAGAGACATTGTAGATCAGGCAGCCGAAAAATTAAAACTGCCGGTGTCTCTTGTTGATCAGGAGGAGGAAAAGGCAGCCAGACAGGTAGTCAGTCCTTTTTCCAGAATGATGTTTCCTCTGGGCAAAGGAACAACAAATACGCAGAATCAGATTTTTGAGGCCCAGGAGAATATCATCAAGTTTCTTGCAGAAAAGCATAACTGCATTATTGTAGGACGCTGTGCAGATTTCATTTTAAGTGAAGTAAAAAACAGTATACATATTTACATTTATGCATCTTACGAAGCAAGATTAAAACACTGTATTGAAGATCTTCATATGGATGAAGCGTCCGCCAGACGTATGATGAAATCCGTGGATGAAGCAAGAGATTCCTATCATATGCAGTATGCCGGATATCTGCCGGATGATAAGCGGCATAAAGATATTTTGATCGACAGCAGTCTTTTCGGCGTAGAAGGTACTGCGGAATATCTGGCAGAAGCAGTGAAAAAGAAATTTTATGTATAAATGAGGAATGATTCGATGGAAATTAAAAAATTATATATTGACGGCGCATGGGTGGAAGGCAGCGAAGGAAAAACCTTTTCCTCTATTAACCCGGCCAATGGAGAAAAAATAGCGGAAGTCTGCCAGGCTTCCGTGGAAGATGCAAAAAAGGCAATTGTAGCAGCGAAAAAATCATTTTATGTTACCAGAGAATGGCGTGATATGGATGCCCAGGCCAGAGGCGATATCCTGCTGAAAGTAGCAGATGAACTGGAAGCACAAAAAGCAGAAATTGCCGGGCTTGAAACAATGGATATGGGAAAACCGCTCAGAGAGTCAGAAGCCGATGTGGATGATGCAGTTCATTGTTTTCGCTATTATGCACACCTTATCCGCACACCGCAGGGAGGCTGTTATGATGTGAATTCCGGATTTGGAGAAATGCACAGCTATACGGTTCACGAGCCTGTAGGTGTATGTGCAGAGATCACACCTTGGAATTACCCGCTTCTTATGGGGGTATGGAAACTTGCTCCGTCACTGGCAGCCGGCAACAGTGTTGTGTTTAAACCATCCACGGTTTGCGTATTGTCCAGCATCCGATTATTTGAAATATTTGAAAAATGCGGTATTCCGAAAGGGGCTGCAAATCTTATTATGGGACCGGGTGAAAGCATTGGAAACGAACTTGCAGGCAGTCCGGATGTGGATATGATCACTTTTACGGGAAGCACTGCGGTAGGTCAGAATATTATGAGACAGGCAGCGGCCAACGTAAAGAAGATCGGTCTTGAATTAGGCGGAAAATCTCCCAACATTGTTTTTGCAGATGCGGACATTGATGGTGCTGTAGAATGGGCCATGCTCGGAATCTTTTTGAATCAGGGTGAGATCTGCTCTGCAGGAAGCCGTATTCTGGTAGAAGAAAGCGTGCATGATGAATTCGTAAAGAGACTGGTCAGAAAGGCCAATGCTATGACCATCGGTGATCCCCTTCAGAATCCGGATATGGGTGCAATGGTTTCCGAGAGCCATATGAACAAAGTATTAGAATATATTGAAAAAGGAAAATCAGAAGGTGCGGTTCTGGCATGCGGCGGTGAGCGTTATACAGAAGGCGAATGTGCAAAAGGATTCTTCATTCGTCCGACCGTATTTGACGCCTGCACAGATGACATGACGATTGTAAAAGAGGAAATCTTTGGTCCGGTTGTTACCGTTCAGACTTTCAAAAGTGAACAGGAAGCAATTGATATGGCAAATAATACAATTTACGGACTGGCGGGTGCTGTATTTACATCTGACAGCGCCAGATCACTTCGTGTAATAAAAGAGATCCGCGCTGGAATCACATGGATCAACTGCTATAATCCGTGTTTTACAGAAGCTCCCTGGGGCGGATACAAAATGAGCGGTATTGGCCGTGAGCTCGGCACGCATGGTTTGGAAGAATATCAGGAAGTAAAACAGATTAACATTAATTTACATCCAGGCACAGTAGGCTGGTATGAGAACTGACTGAAAGAAGGCATAAAATGAAATTTAATTATTATCTGCCGGTAAATTTGATCTTTGGATGCGGAACCTTTGGCAGTCTGGGTTCCGAGACATCCAAATACGGTAAAAAGGCATTTATCGTGACAGGAAGAAACAGTACAAAAAAGACAGGGGTACTGGATAAGGCAATCAACAATCTGCAGGATGCAAAAATGGAAGTTTATGTATTTGACAAAGTCACTTCCAACCCTGTTACAGATACCGTATACGAGGGTGTAAAAGAATGCAGAGAAAACGGATGTGATGTCATCGTTGCCCTTGGCGGCGGAAGTATTATTGACTGCGCAAAGGCTATTGCATTTGCAAGCTATAATGAGGGCGATATTTTTGATTATATCTATGGTGTAAAATCAGGAGACAGAGCGATGCCGCTGATCGCAGTACCTACCACATGCGGTACCGGCAGTGAGGGAAACTGTTTTGCAGTTTTAACCAATCCTGAAAATAATGACAAAAAGTCTCTGAGAAATATGGCAAGTATTGCCAAAGCATCCATTATCGACC
>JAXJSH010000069.1:0-17771 GCA_036310185.1 Lachnospiraceae bacterium
TGCTCGGTCTGAATGTACAATGTTTCGCTCATATACCAATGTTCCTCCCTGCATTTCTTCCGGTGTTTCCGAAGCAGTCCGATAATAATAGAAAATACCGGCTGCAACTGCAATTGCCAGCAGGCAAAGAATTGCACATACCTTTTTTCTCATCTTTTCTCTCCCTGTTTTCTGCTATTACCAGTTCTTTTATGAAATAGTATGTTCTTTCGCCGCATAAAATATGCAGAACACACTCATAATATCCTGCATAAAAAAAGACCTGTGCATTTTCATACACAAGTCAGTTTTTTATGGTGAAATATGAAGCGTTCACCCGTTTAAAAATCAGAGGGCATTTTCACTGAATTTCTATTCTGTTTTTGTAAAAAATTACTCTGTCTTCGTGTCTGACACAATATTTTGCAGCCATACATCGCTCTTTACCATCAAAAATCCAATGACAACCTTGATAACCTCAGTAAACTGAACCAGGAAGAACACCGTCACAATGGGCAGATCCGTAAAATGGGAAAGCACATAGGCAACCGGAATGACCAATACCCATGTATACACGCTGTCAAACAAAAACGTAACGACCGTTTTTCCGCCCGAACGGAGCGTAAAATATGCACTGTGGGAAAAAGCACAAAGGGGCATAACCAGCGCTGACACCCTGATAAACATACGGGCAAGCTCCCGTATACTTTCCTCTGTGTTATAGATTGACGGGAAAAAGCCCCCGACCGCTGCCATAACAGCAGCCACTGCTGCACAGCACGCAACACTGAAGAAAATCATCTTATTATCCGCATCTCTGGCCTCTCTGATCTTACCTGCCCCAAGGTACTGGCCCACAATGACAGAAATACAGGAACCCAGCTGAATATAAACAATATTGAACAGATTTGTGATCGTGGAGGAAATATTCTGGGCCGCCACCACTTCAAGACCGCGAATCGCATAACACTGGGAAATCACAGCCATCCCCATTGCCCACAGCGCTTCATTTACCATAAGCGGAGTTCCCTTTTTCAATATCTCTTTACAGATTGCCGCAGGAATCCGAAAACTCCGGTACGCCCCCACAATATAAGGATTCTGCTTTTTCGCACAATGGGTCCAGACCACAACAACAATACATTCCACAAAACGGGCAATTACCGTAGCCACTGCTGCTCCGCCCACGCCCATGGCCGGAAGTCCGAACATGCCGAAAATCAGTACATAGTCCAGCACAAGATTAATGCCCACCGCAAGAACACTGGCCAGCATCGGAACAAATGTGTGTCCGGTCTCACGAATGGTGCTGACATAAGCCTGATTCAGAGCAAAAGGAATCAGCGAGATCATCATGATCGCCAGATACTCTTTTCCATATTCCAGCGCAAGGGCTATATCACCCACGCTGCCGCTGTCGGTCAGATACAAAGAGATAAGCTCTGTTCCCAAAAATCCGAACAGCAGCAAGGCAATGACAGAAATCAGCATACTCGCATACAATTTAAAGCGAAATGCATATTTCTGTCCTTCATAATCACCTTTTCCGTAAAACTGGGTTCCAAAAATGCCTGCTCCCGACACTCCGCCAAAAATGCAGAGATTGAACACAAACAGAAGCTGGTTCACAATGGCAACACCGGACATCTGCTCCGTACCGATCTGGCCAACCATAATATTGTCAAGGAAACTGACAAAACTGGTAATGGCATTCTGTATGATCAGCGGCAGAGCAATGACAATCACGCGCCTGTAAAAACTCCTGTCTCCTATAAATGTAGTTTTAAATTTTCTCAGCATACGTAAATCTCTAATCCTTTCTTTTGTTTAAGCATTCAGAAGGCGACCGTCCAAAATCTCAGATTTTAGAAAACAAGTATATTCCCACATTTTGTGAATGGCATCTTCTGAATAATCAACTTTTTTAAAATTGGGGGCATTTTCTCTAAAACCCTTCATTCGGGATAGTTTTAAAAATATATCATGTACCAAAATAAAAAACAAGCAGAAAAAGCAATTTACCGAACAATTTACTGTTTTACAGCTTTCCCCTCAGATACAGCAGTATTTTCTTTTCCATTCTGGACACCTGAACCTGTGTCATTCCCAATTCCTTTGCTATGGCCGACTGGGTCTTGTCCTGAAAATACCGCATATCCAAAAGCTGTTTTTCCCGCTCATCCAGATACCCCATAGCCGTCTCCAGCACCATCTGATTCAGCACTTCCTCGTTGCGGTCATGCTTTTCTTCCAGTTTATCAATCAGGGCAATGTCATGTCCATCCCCCTGATAGATCACTTTTGACAGAGATTCTACCTCTGTTGCTGCATCCACGGCGGTGGCCACTTCCTCCGGCAGAACCCCCAGTTCCTCCGCAATTTCCGCCAGAGTCGGCTCCCGCCCCATATGCTTTTCCATGCTTTCCTTTGCATGATAGACCTTAAAGGACAGCTCTTTTATGCTGCGGCTGACTTTTACCATTCCGTTGTCCCGCAGAGACCGTTTGATTTCCCCCATGATCATGGGCACCGCATAAGTGGAAAATTTCACATCAAACTCTGTGTCAAACTTGTCAATGGCCTTGATCAGTCCGATGCTTCCGATCTGGAACAGATCTTCCAGTTCCACGCCTCTGTTTTTAAAACGCCGGACAATACTCCATACCAGTCCCACATTTTCCTCTACCAGCGTATCCCTCGCATTTTTATCCCCCTGGTGTGCACGTCTCAAAAGAGCCAGGGTATCTTCCATAAAACCTCCTACAAAAACGGAATCGTGCCGCTGCCTATTTTCTTTTTCATATATACGGCACAGCCCTGTCCGGGACTGGAAACCACTTCCACCGTATCCATAAAGGCTTCCATAAAGGCAAATCCCATTCCGGCCCTGTCTTTTTCCGGCTTTGTGGTAAAAAGCGGCTCCATAGCTTTCTCGATGTCCTCAATTCCCTTTCCGTAATCGATCACCGTAACGCAGAATTCCCGGTCCCGGACGCTGCACTCGATCCGGATTTTTTTCACCTCATTTTCATACCCATGAATAATCGAATTGGTAATGGCTTCTGATATGGCAGTCTTAATATCTGCGACTTCCTCCAGCGTCGGATTTAACTGTGTGACAAACGCTGCCACTGCCACCCTTGCAAACCCCTCATTGCAGGACCGGCTGTCGAACTCAATCATCATTTCATTGGTGTTGCCCATAATAATCCCCTTCCATTCCTTTATTTATTTCCGTCACTGTCACGGCTGATTTCAATTATTTTATAAATTCCCGACAACTGGAGAATCCGGTTGATCCGGTCATCCACATGAATGGCCCGGACTTCTCCGTTTTTTTGAATCACTTTGCGGTAGCGCCCCATGATCATACCGATCCCCGAACTGTCCATAAAGGATGTTCTGGAAAAATCAAACGCCACATGGCGGACCGGCTGATGATCCAGAATGGCATCTACCCGGCTGCGCAGAATGGCCGCACTGTGATGATCCACCTCTTCCGGCATGGATACGATCAGCCAGCTGCCCTTAATCAGAAACTCCTGTTCCATAGAACTCCCCTCTTTTCATTTATTTTTTTCAGCTTCCTGTTTCTTTTTCTATCTGTCCTTTTTCTCCCCAATAAAAAAAGACTGCCACATGAAACATAATTTTCATCTTTTATGCTTTCGTGTGACAGTCTTCCGACTTTCTTCTTATTCTTCTGTATCAGCCGCCCCGTCTTCCGCGGTCTGGCTCTCATCATTTTCATTTCCGGCATCACCGGTTTCGTCCTGTTCCTGACTTTCTTCCGGAGCAACCGTTTCTTCCGGTTCAACCGCAGCCTTGACATCATTGGAAGCAGTTCCCTGCTCATAGGCAGTTCTTGCTTCATCACTCATATACTCCAGTGCATTTGACGCTCTTCTGGTTCCCGGAAATGCCTCAACAATGGCCAAAAAGGCTGCATCACTGTTTTCCGTATCACCGGTGAGACGATATGCATGAGCCAGATAATTCATAACCTCAAAGTCTGAACTGGAGGCCGCCTCCATTGCCTGAGAAAGCAATGTAATGGCAGTCTCATAATCGCCATTATCAAATGCATTAATGCCGTCTTCCTTGAATTTCTTAAATACGGTGCTGCGGATATCCGCAAATATGCTGTCATATACTGCTTTTGCTTCCACCGACAGCAGCTTCGGATCCACGTTGGCCAGCGCGGAAGCTGCCGTCGTATAGGATTCGTCATTATATTCATTGAAGGCCACAATCAGATTTTCATAGCTCTTGGTTGTTTTATTTGCCTCCTCGATCTGCTGGTTCGCTGTTTCCACCGTCTCCTTAGAAGTCTGAACTTCTTCTTCCAGTCTGGTAAGCTCTGCATTCTGCGTGGCCGTAGTGCTGCTGTACTGTGCGATCTTATCGTTGGTCTCCTGATAAATAGCCTGGGTCTTGGCCGGCATAACCAGGAACCATACCGCCGCAAAACCGATCAGAAGTCCCATTCCAAGCGTCAGTATGGTGGCTCCCAGAGAGGTTTCCTTAAATGTGGCCGGCTGAACCACCACATCATTGTCGGAACGATATACCATGGTAGAAGGTTCTTCCGCAGTCGGTTTGCTTTTCCCGCCCCACATGCTGAAACGCGGTTCCAACGCAGTCACCATACCGGTCTGTGCATCCACCTCACGGAGAAAGCGGAGTGTAGTTGTATTGGTTTTATCGATTTTAATGGCTTTTTTCAGTATCTTTCTCGCTTTTTCATATTCCTGCTTGTGAATATGAAGCAGCGCCAGCAAATGGTAGCCCTTGATCAGCTTCGGATTCTGTGCCAGAATCTTCTTCAGCTGAATCATGGCAACATCTTCATGTCCCTGCCGGCAGTTCATCAATGCCTGATTATACTTTTTAATGGTCTGATTGATGGTATCCAGTTTGTTGGCATCTTTCTGCAGCCGGTTTATGTATTCTGTGGCAATATTGTCCTCCGGCTGAATATTTTTACTGATGACCCACTCGCTGAGTGCCGCAACCACTTCTCCTGTCTCAAAATAGATCAGGCCAAGAAGATTTCTGGCCGGTATATTTAATTTGTTGAATTTCAGACTTCTCTTTAACTGATCAATGGCCCCGGACAGATCCCTGACTTCCGCCTTTTCCAGACCCTGGTTGTAATACAGACCAGACAAAACGATTGCCTGCTTCTGGACAACAACATCGCAGCCGCACGCTTCACAGTACGCGGATTCTGTCAGCGGAGCCCCACAATTCATGCAATTCATGTATCCACCTTATTCCTTCTGATTCGTACTGGTCTCTTTTAACATTTCTTTTAAAATGTCAATGACATCGGTCAAATCCCTGCTGTAGATTGCGCCTTCTGCATCGTCAACGTCCAGGCTTGGCTGGAATTTTTTCAACTCTTCTTCGTAATTAATCATTCGTAACTTCTCCTTATGTAGTCTTTGATCTCACCCACAAGATAAAGGGAACCGACGCAGAACAGCAGGCCATCGCCTTTTTCTTCATAGGCCTCATCAAAGGCTTCTTTGATCTTCTCTTTTGCAGTTACATTCTCACAGCCGTTTCCGCGGAACAGATCCGCAAGTTCCTCTGCCGGAACCACCCGGGCTCCGTCAATCTGTGTCGTTACAACCTTCGAAAAATGAAGTTCGCTGCAGATACGGTGAATCATGGCCGGATAATCTTTTTCCACCACTGCGGAAAACAGAAGCGTGATATCCTTATCCTCAAATCTTTTTGCCGTCTCCACGAATCTGCGGACCCCATCGTCGTTATGGGCACCATCCACGATTACCCCCGGCAAAACCGTTTCCATACGGCCTTCCCATCTGGTATTGCGGATTCCCCTCCGGATCGTCTCAAGAGGCAGATTGTATTGTTTAGCCAGCACTTCCAGTGTCAGCAGTGCCAGTGACGCATTGATCACCTGATATGGTGCCACAAAGGGAATCGTTATCACAGCGCCGCCATAATAGCTGCTCTTCAGTGAAAAATCAATGGTTGTATCTGTATTTCGGATGATTTCATACATATCCGGTTTCAGCCCAATCGTGCGATTGCCGGACTCTGCAGCTTTTTCTTCGATCACGCGGCTGACGCCATCCTGAAATCCTTCGTAGATGACTGCCGCACCCGGTTTGATGATACCTGCCTTTTCTCCTGCAATCGCCTCCACCGTATCCCCAAGATACTCTGTGTGCTCCAGACTGATACTGGTGATAACACAGGCCACCGGGCGCTCCACCGTGTTTGTGGCATCCAGTTTCCCGCCAAGTCCAGTCTCCAGAACAGCGATCTCCACGCCCGCGCGGGCAAAAAGCACCATTCCCATCAGAAACAGGAATTCAAAATAGGTGGGATGGTAGGAACCTTCTTCCACCATAGCCAGAGACAACTGGTAAACTTCCTCAAACGCTTCCAGAAAAGCCTCATCGCTCACATCTTCCCCATCGATGTGAAAACGCTCATTTGTTTTTACCAGATGCGGTGAAATGAAAAGTCCTACTTTATATCCGGCCTCCTGCAAAACAGAGGCCGTCATTGCACAGACACTTCCTTTTCCGTTGCTTCCTGCCACATGGACCACATCAAAATTTCGGTCCGGATTTCCCAGACGGTTCAGACATGCTCTGGTATGGGACAGTTTATTCTTTTTCGTAAATTTCGGTATTTCTTCTATATACGCAATCGCTTCTTTGTAATTCATGATTCTCCCCAATTATCGCATAAGATTTATTGTGGTGTCCATACCCAATCGTAGGTATTATTCCGACAAAAACTGCTCGGCCGAGTTCACCGCATTCTGCAGGATCGCTTCCACACCCGGAACACGATATACCATTGTGTTGGAGTGACTGAGCACTTTTGCCGTACTGCTGTTGCTCTGCTGGGCAACATCCAGCCAGTCACCGGCAGAAATATCAGCTTCCCGCACAAACAGTGTGCCGGAATCAATAAATTCCGTATCTTCTATCAGTTCCCCTTCTACGCGCAGTTTACTGGACTGCGTAAAGTTTTCACCGTATATATAATACATATCCTGACCGACCATTTCGATTCCGTTTAAACGCACCGCCTTGATTCCAAGACGAAGCAGGGTTTCTGAAAACGGATTGGACTGCTCATATACATACTGTTTACCGTAAAGCATATCGTACTGGAGCGTCTGCAGATTCAGCTGATATTCCTCATCCCCGCTCATAGACTGATGGTAACGGAAAAGCGTACCTTCATGAATATCCAGATCATCCAGAACTTCCGCCATGGCCTGATATGCGTAAATGTTTTTCACTTCACGCTCCAGACCCATATTATCCCAGATTACATATTCCGTCTGGAACAGGTTGTAGTTCATCAGATCGATCTCTTCCAAGCCCATGGTCGGAAGATGATCTCCGTACAGCAGCAATATGGTGGGCTCTTCCCGCGCTTCCAGCATTGCAACCAGAGCTTTGACAAACTGATCCATCTCGTGAATTTCATTTACATAATATTCCCACATGCAGTTTGCTTCGTCACTCTCTGCACCGGTGACCGTAATCTCCGGATCTTCATACAGCGGTTCCTCCGGATAAGCTCCGTGACCCTGCACAGAAACCGTAAATACCAGATCCTGATTGTCCGAAGAATCCAGACAGTCGGAAATGTACTTGATCAGGTTCTCATCGCGCATCCATCCCAGCTCGTTTACGTCATCCTGGGTATCCATATATTCTTCTGAAACAAAGGTACCAAAACCAAGTTTGGCATACACTTTCTTTCTGCTGTAAAAATTGGCCTCATTGTTGTGAATGGCATGGGTCGAATAGCCAATGCTGGACAGCACATTTGCGATACTCTCGCAGGTGGTATCCTGCAAAACACCTTTATATGGGTATTCCCCGGCTCCAAAATAGCGCATGCTCATACCGGTCAGTGTCTCGAACTCTGTATTTGCTGTTCCGGCCCCCACCGACGGAACCGTGTAATAGCCGGAAGAATATTCCGACATCAGCTGACGGAAATAAGGAATCGGATCTTCGGACATTTCCAGATACCGCACCTTGGTTGGGTCAAAGAAAGACTCCAGCTGAACCGCAACAATATTCGGGAGCTGTTCGTCCTTCGGATAGGATGCCTCCGGCATCTCCTCCACAATACCGTCAATCAGCTCTTCGGAATAACCGTTTGGTTTATCCACTCCCGTATCAAAAATCGTAACGCCAAGACAATACGGATATCCGTAATCTTCATAGGCCGATGCGATATTTCCAAAATAGGTGGATAAAATTCTCAGTTTAATACAAAGATTTGTGATTCCTGCAAAAGCCAGCGCCGCACAGAGAATTCCCGGGATATACCACTGATAATGCATTTTTCCCTGATATCTCGGCGCCTTGAAAAACGCAAAGACGATCAGTCCGATCACAAGAACAACTGCCGCAACTGCCACAATCGCCAGTTCCGCCGACAAATATTTATTAAAAATACCCAGACCCTCTTTTAGCAGTTTCAGATCCGGCCCTGTGAACGGTGTCACACGATTTGCCAGAAGCATACCGTTGATCACACCGAGCATCAGCCAGAACGCAGTCAGCAAAAGCCGCATAAACACACGCCTTCTGACCAGAAATACGATCAGGGTACTCACCCAGATCAGAAAAGTGTTGTACAAAAATACTTTTGTGCGGTTATCCAGAAAAAGAGCCGCTTCCCGCAGCGAATGTCTGGAAATAGCCTCGATCAGAAAATATCCCACAAAGCACGCTACAGCGTGCAGCAGAAGAGCATATCTGTTGCACACTGTAATAACATTTTCTCTGGTAGGCTTGTTAAATTTTTTCAAGTTAATTTTTTTCAAAATTATCCCCTCCGGGTATACCCCGATACAGATTCCCTGGTCCGTATCTCACACGGTATCCCTCTTTATCTTTCTACTTAGACAACAGTTTCGCAAGATTTTCCATAACCTGCTCTTTCATCTTCGTATAAGATGCCAGTTTCTCCCTTTCCTCCTGCACCTTTGCAGCCGGTGCCTTGCTTGTAAATCTTTCATTGCTGAGCATGCCCTGGCAGCGGGCGATTTCTTTATCCAGACGTTCGGATTCTTTGGTCAGACGTTCTTTTTCTTTTTCCATGTCTACCAGATCTTCCAACGGAATGTATACCGTTGCTGTGGAGGTAACCACAGAAACCGCATCTTCTCCGATTCCTTCTTTATCCATCTGGATTTCCACGCTGCTTGCGCCCATGATACCGCCTACACGGCCAAAGCTTTCTGCTATAACCATAAATTTGTTATAGGCAGCTTCATCATTTGCCACAACATATACTTTTGACTTGCGGCTCATCGGCACGTTCATTTCGTTACGAATGTTACGAACGCCTCTTGCCACTTCTTTGATCATTTCGATCATCTCTTCACATTCCGGTGCATTGCGTTCTTCGTTGTACTCCGGCCAGGAAGCGATCATAATGGATTCCTCTTCCGGCAAAAGCGTACAATAGATTTCTTCGGTTACGAACGGCATGAACGGATGCAGCAGTTTCAGTGCCTGAGCCAGTACAGTCTTACATGTCCACAGGGCGCAGTCTGCAGAATATGCCGCTTTTTCATCGCGGTCTCTTAAGCCCATACGAAGTTTTGCAATTTCAATATACCAGTTACAGAATTCTTCCCAGATGAAATCATATACTTTCTGAAGAGCAATACCGAGCTCATATTTATCCATATTCTCGGTCACGTCTTTTGTCAGTGTGTTTACTTTTGACAGAATCCACTTATCCGCCGGTTTCAGATCTTCGTACGGCGGAGTCTGGATTTCTTCTTCCGGAAGATTCATCATGATGAAACGGGATGCATTCCATACTTTGTTGGCAAAGTTACGGCTGGATTCCACACGTTCCCAGTAGAAACGCATGTCGTTGCCCGGTGCATTACCGGTCATCAGCGTCATACGCAGTGCATCTGCACCGTATTTATCAATAACTTCCAGCGGGTCAATACCGTTTCCAAGGGATTTGCTCATCTTGCGTCCCTGCGAATCACGAACAAGGCCGTGAATCAGAACATGATGGAACGGTGTCTTTCCCGTCTGTTCCAGACCGGAAAATACCATACGGATAACCCAGAAGAAGATGATATCGTATCCGGTTACCAGTACATCTGTCGGGTAAAAATATTCCAGTTCCGGGGTTTTTTCCGGCCATCCCAGTGTGGAGAACGGCCACAGCGCGGATGAGAACCAGGTATCCAGCGTGTCCTCATCCTGGGTCAGATGGGTGCAGCCGCACTTCGGACATTTTTCCGGTGCTCCGCCTTTCTGAACCACGATTTCACCGCATTCATCACAGTAATATGCCGGGATTCTGTGTCCCCACCACAGCTGTCTGGAAATACACCAGTCGCGGATGCCGTCCAGCCAGTGCAGATAAATCTTGTCAAAACGTTCCGGAACGAAAGTCAGATTACCCTCTTTCAGCGTCTTGATCGCCTCTTCTCCCATCTCTTTCATTCTTACGAACCACTGCGGTTTTACCATCGGTTCAACAGTGGTCTTGCAGCGGTCATGGGTTCCTACACTGTGTGTGTGCGGAACTACTTTTACCAGAAGACCCTGTGCATCCAGATCTGCAACCATCGCTTTTCTTGCTTCATAACGATCCATTCCTGCATACTTTCCGCCCAGTTCATTGATGGTAGCATCGTCGTTCATGATATTGATTTCTTCCAGATTATGACGTCTTCCTACCTCAAAGTCGTTCGGGTCGTGTGCCGGTGTGATCTTAACGCATCCGGTTCCGAACTCTTTATCTACATAATCATCCGCGATGACCGGAATCTCACGGTCGGTCAGCGGCAGTTTCAGCATCTTGCCGATCAGGTCTTTGTATCTTTCATCCTCCGGATTTACTGCAACTGCGGTATCACCCAGCAGAGTCTCCGGACGTGTGGTTGCGATCTCTACAAATCTTCCCTCTTCGCCAACGATCGGGTAATTGATGTGCCAGAAATTGCCTTCCTGATCCACATGCTCTACTTCCGCGTCGGAAATGGAAGTCTGACATACCGGACACCAGTTGATGATTCTGGAGCCTTTGTAGATATAACCTTTTTCATATAATTTTACAAAAACTTCCTCAACCGCTTTAGAACATCCCTCGTCCATGGTAAAACGCTCACGCTCCCAGTCAGCGGAAGAACCAAGTTTTTTCAGCTGATTGATAATGCGGTTGCCGTACTCCTCTTTCCATGCCCATGCATGTTTTAAGAATTCCTCACGGCCAATCTCGTTTTTGTCAATGCCCTCAGATTTCAGTTTTTCAATAACCTTTACCTCTGTTGCAATGGCCGCGTGGTCGGTTCCCGGCTGCCAAAGTGCTTCATAGCCCTGCATTCTCTTAAAACGAATCAGAATATCCTGCATGGTGTTGTCAAGGGCGTGACCCATATGCAGCTGACCGGTTACGTTTGGCGGCGGCATAACGATGGTAAACGGTTTTTTATCCGGATTTACTTTTGCATGAAAGTATCCGTTGTCCATCCATTTCTGGTACAGACGTTCTTCAATGTCCTTTGGATCATAAGTCTTTGAAAGTTCTTTTCTCATGATGTTTTCCTTTCTTATTTGAATTAGTATCATACATAGTTTTTTTCAGGTATTCCAGCGGAAATGATTCCCATACAGAAATTTCCGCACCGCCGGAATAGAAAAAGCCGCCCTCCGAAAAGGGCGACTGTAAGTTCGCGGTACCACCTTTATTACACAGAATCCTCTGTGCATCTCAAAATCCGATAACGGGGATGAGCCGTAAGACACTACTTTTTTGTTCGCGTCTTCGATTCAAAAGCTACCTTCCATTCACACTTCCTTGGATGACCTCTCAGCCGGTGGGTCTTCCTCTCTGGCAGGGTTATGCATGTACTCCTCTTTCTCACTATCTTTGCTTATGCTGATTTTCTTCTACTTATCATAAGCGTCCCATCTGTTTTTGTCAAGATAGGAAATCGCGGAAATACAGGCTTTCTTACTCCCGAAAAGCCTTCAAAATGCTGCCCTGCAAAATCATTCATACCTCTTCAGGATTTGTTTTTCACATAATTGGTGATGTTGGGGTCAAAATAATCCATAAAACATTTATTTCCTCTTTTACAAAAATATGTTAGAATACTCCTGCCGATTATAATCAGCAACAAAGGAAAAGGAGAAGAAAAATGAAAACATTGAAAAAACATACACTGCTTTTTGCCTTAATGCTGTGTATGCTTGCAAACATCTGCGCCTGCGGAAGTGTCGGAGGATTCGGAACAAAAGATGTCTCTACACTGGTTCAGGGGAACATCGACCATATTTACCTTGGTAAATACGATGCGGAATACCTTAAAATGGTAGATATTACAGAAGAGGAAGCAGAAGCAGACTATCTGGACGGTCTGCAGATGGAAGCGGAATTTTTTGCCAGCTACTGGGGAATCATCGACACAAGCTACGGTGAAAGCTACGATGATCTGGATGAAAGCCTGCAAAATGCCATTATCGGTCTCTATAAGGAGATTTACAGTCATACCCAATATGAAATCCAGTCCGTAACCAAACTGGAGGACGGAAGCTATTCCGTCAAAGTTCTGGTCGATCCGATTGACATCATGGTACAGGCTGATGAAATATATATGAACGATGAATATGAACCGCTCAACGAGTTCTGGACAAAATATGCAGAAGTTGACGTATCTGCCATGACCGATGAAGAATATATGGCATTTACCAATGAATATGGTAAAATCATCGTACAGATGGTAAGCGATCTGCTGCCGGAACTCGGTTACGAAGAACAGAAATCTCAGGTTATCCAGGTTGAGGTCGAAGACGGTATTCAGAGTATCAACGAAGACGACTTTGGTATCTTTGACAGTTATGTCATCTCTTATCCGTGATAACGGCGTCACAAACAAAAGAAACAGCCAAAACAGGGCATACAAAAAATGCGGCCAACACACTGGTTTTCGTCCAGGTGCGGCCGCATTTTTTATATTCTTATCTATCCTGCTGTGAATATGTCACATCCACATTTTCTGCTTTTACTTTTCCTTACCACTATATTCAATTCCAGTATTACATATAAAAAATCACTACTCCAGCCAGAATAATCAGATTTCCGATCAGCTTTTTCTTCGTGATTTTCTCTTTAAAGAAAAGCCAGCTCAGAATCATAACGAACCAGAATCCCAATGACTCGATGACCGGTCCGTTCTTATATTCCACTTTGCGATACGCCAGCACATTCAGCAGCATACCAATCACCATGATTCCGTATCCGCAGATCACATGGGGATTCAGGTATTCAAAAATAATCGATCTATGTTCTTTCATGGCTCCTTTTTTTAACAAGATCTGTGCAAAAGAAGCCAGGATAACACTTGCTAAAATAAGTAATAAATACGGACTAAAATTCATCTGAGTTCACCACCATCGTTCCTGCAAAAATAACAATAACCCCAAGGATATTTTTCCAGGTAATCCTTTCCTGAAAGAATAGAAAAGCCCATATCATGGACCAGAAAATCGCCATAGCCCGGTTGACATAAGCCAGCGACAATGGAAATCGTTTGATGACCTGCTGCCACACAATTGCGTAACACCCAAGAATGAACAATTCCAGACCGATAAAAAAAAGAAACGGAAGTGACAGCATCTCATAACCGGCTGCTGCTTTCCCTGCGATTCCGCTGAATGTATACAGCACAACCGCCATCTGAATTAAAAGAATCTGTTTTACTGATATTTTGTTTTTCACCTAATCCCTCTTTCGTACTGCATTTACCGAAAAACCGGTTACATTCTTTTCGGTATCATTTATTACATAGCCTGCTCCTCGCAGGAACCAGATTTTAGTATACACGAATCTACGCAAGAAAAAAAGGGGAATCTTCCCCTTTTCTTGCATTTTCATTCCCCATTCAGCTCCCGTTTGCGTTTTGTCATGAGACCGCCGATACGTCCTGTTTCTTTCGCGGACAGGGATTTCCAGCCTTCGTTCAGCACCCGGTCCAACAGCCCCAGTTCCTCCGCAATCTCATATTTCAGCTGTTCCTCCGGGGTAATCTGTCTTAATTTTGCATTTTTTCTTTTTCCCATAGAAAAGGTCATCCTCCTTCTGTTAGGAGTATGACCTTTTTCCGGATTATTATTCAGATGGTTCGTCAGGTTTACTTTGGAATGATAATGGATGCAATAATATAGGCCAGAATACCGGAACCGCCAAGTGCAGAAAACAGCACCCATGCCAGACGGATCAAAGTCGGATCCAGGTTAAAATACTCTGCAATACCGCCGCATACACCAGCCAGCATATAATTTGTAGATGAACGATATAATCTCTTGTTTTCCATAATTGAATACCTCCTGTTTCAATGTTTTGCTGTTATATTTTTAATTTTTCAATTTATGATTTTATTTTTTCATAGGACATATGGGAGATTCCCATATGCTGAAAATGTTTCTTATCAAATTCACGGTGATTCTATCCGTCTTCAAAATTCTTCAAAATAAATGCTGACGGAACCAATACCGCATTCCATATCAATGCTTCGTTCAGCACCCGGGTTGGTGATATTCTGGCTTCTTGCAAATCCACCGTATGAATTATCCCCGATTTCAATTTCACCGATTCCACTTTCAATTTTATAATTATAATCCGACTCGGAACCGGCCAGCTGAGCGGACAATTCCCCGACGCCAACTTCCGCATCCATTGTTTTTGCATCAAGATACCCGAAATTTGCCTCACCGGCACCGACTTCCACGTTCAGATAATCCACTTTTAATTGATCGATCCACGCTTCACCGGCTCCTACTTCCAGCTGAACTTCTTCAAACTTCATACCTTCCGGAATTGTCAATACAATAGAACCTCCACCGTTGTTGACACCGACTCCGGTGCCGCCGGAAATCTCAAGGGTATCGCCATCCATTTCTGACTTAAAACCAACCACTTCATCCTGCCAGATCTGAATCTCATCCACATCATCGTAATATATTTCAAGAGAGCCTGCACCAAGCTCAATATCCAGCTTTTTGATATCCTGATCGATACGCTCGGTACTTTCTGTTTTTTCCGCGCTTCCAATTCCAATGCCGCCCAAATAGAACTTAAACTTTCCATTTTGCGCCAGCTGTTTCATACCGCTCCAGCTCATCCCCATCGCAAAAGAACCAATCAGGCAAAACAGACCGATGCATGCCATAGCGGCAGATAATATTAATGCAACCCTGGTAAATTTCTTCATGTCTTACTCCTCTCTGTGTTTCTGTGAAACAGCTTCTGAATCAGATTCACAATACCGCGAAACAGCGCCGGAAGCCATTTAAATACAGCCCATGCAATCAATACGGCCAGAACAAGTCCAAGTGCCAGCATAATTCCGCCAACTCCCATCGTCGCCAGCCCTTCCACCGGCGAAAAGGCCAGTCGGAAAATACCATAAACAAAGCAAACCGCGCCGCCAACCAAAAAGGATGCACCACAGGCTACAACTGCCACAATAATGCCAAACAGTCCGCCGATCAGACCAAGCAATCCACCCAGCAGACCGCCGCCTGCCCCGAAAATCACCGGTGATGCAAAAATTAACAGGACAATCAGAAGTGCCAGCGGAATCTTCCTTTTCTGTTTCGGTTCCCGATAACCGGTTTCACGCCGGGTCGGTGTATTCAGATTCACACCATCCCGTCCATCTGTATATCCCTGTTCCGTATATTCGGCACGCTCATTTCCAGAAGCGTTCAGATCCGCCTTGATAATCGCTGCCACTTTTCCCGGGCTGCCCAGCTCCTGTATAACCGTCGCCTCGTTTTCCGGTCCCGCCTCGTCAAAATAATCATTGTAGTACGCAATCGCATCCAGTCGGTCGCTTTCCGGCAGATCCGCAAGCAGCCGTTCCAGCTGCCCCATAAATTCCACTCGATTCATACTATTTTCCTCCCTCAAACAATTTGTTGATTTTTGATGTGTAAGATTTCCATTCTACCTGGTAGAGATTCAGCTGCGCGGCACCTTTTTCCGTCAGTTTATAATACCTGCGGTTTCGTCCGCCGCATTCCATATCATAGACGGCCAGACATTCATCTTTTTGAAGCCTTCGCAAAACCGGATACAATGTGGATTCGGACACTTCCAGAACCTGTCTTACATCCTGGGTTATTTTGTAACCATATGTTCCCTGCTCTTCCTTTGACACAACAGCCAGCACAATCGCATCCAGGAGAGCTGCTCCTGTGTTGAATACCATAACTCCACTCCTTTTCGTGGTGATACTTTCGAAAATATAATATTATTTTTCTCTCAATATTATACGTTGTATAATATCTTGTGGCTATACTATACAACATATAGTATTATGTTGTCAATAGTATTTTTAACTTTTTTTATAGATGACGTCTTTTTATTCATAACATCCTTTCACCCATAGTTTCTTTTTCCCATGATGTTCTTTCACATTTCTCTATCTCAGTTGCCAAACCTGCATCTTTTCTGGTACAATAATTTCATGATGTTGGGGGCAAAAGGTATTTTGACCCCTTGACCAAGCGAAAGGAAGAAAAATCATGACAAAACAGAGCATGGATGATTATGCAAAAGAACTGGAATCCTCCTTTAAACCATTAAAAGAAGGAGACATTATTGAAGGCTCCGTTATCGGTGTTTCCGAAACGGAAGTGTATGTGGATCTGAACTATTATACAGAGGGCGTGATTCGTGCAGAAGATTACTCCAGCGACCCGACCTTCTCAATTAAAGCAGATGTAAACATTGGTGATCCGGTGTCTGCAACCATCATCCGCATGGACGACGGCCAGGGCAATATTCTCCTGTCCAAAAAAGAAGCAAATGAAGTTCTGGCATGGGATAAACTGAAAGAACTGATGAATGAAGAAATCGCTGTTTCTGTTAAGATTACAGAAGTGGTAAAAGGCGGTGTTGTAGCATTTCTCGAGGGCATCCGTGCATTCATCCCGGCTTCCAAACTGGCACTGAACTACGTGGAGCAGGACGAACTGGAAGAATGGCTTCACAAAACCATCCAGGTACGTGTAATCACTGCCGATGAACGTGAACAGCGTCTCGTTCTCTCCGCCCGGGAAATCCTGCGCGAAAGAGCCGAGCTGGAACGCAAAAATAAAGTTTCTACCCTGAATGTGGGCTTCGTTACCGAAGGAACCGTAGAAAGCCTGCAGCCATACGGGGCATTTGTAAATCTGGGCAACGGTCTGTCCGGACTGGTACATGTATCCCAAATCTGCGAACGCCGCATCAAACATCCAAAAGCCGAACTTTCCGTAGGTCAGAAAGTCAAAGTAAAAGTCATTGATATCAAAGATGGAAAATTAAGTCTCAGTATGAAAGCACTGAACGATGTGACCGTAAAAGACATAGAAGAAGAAGTGGTAGAAATTCCGGAAGCCGAAGAACTGACCACCAGTCTCGGTTCCCTGTTTGCAAACATAAAATTAGACTAACTATCAATTCAAATATTGAATATCTTCACATGGTCTTCCAAGATTCAATATCTTGTTATAACCTGTGGAACCACTATCGGGCATCTAAAATTGGCAAAAACAGGTATCTTGTACGTCGAATTAGCCTGCAAATACCAATACCAGGCGGCTAAAATTGGCAAAAACAGGTATCCTGTATGCTGAATTAGCTTCAGAATAACAATATCAGGCGTTTAAAATCATCAAAAATAGCTGTCCTGTATGCTGAATTAGCTTCAGAATAACAATATCAGGCGTTTAAAATCATCAAAA
>JAXJSH010000070.1:0-145023 GCA_036310185.1 Lachnospiraceae bacterium
ACTATTTACCAAATTGCTTCCTCCAAAATAACCGATTCGGTTATTTATAATATAGCACCAATAACCGATTCGGTCAAGAGATTAAAATTATCATTTGAAAATCAATAATCACCTAAAAAGCCGCCTGTACGAGCATTCTCATGCCCGCACAGACGGCTTACTTTATCTCTGGTAATCAGTCCAAAGGTTTATATTCTGTTACGGTTTTCAGATATGTTTCCGGGTCGCCGTTGAGAATCAAATCTGCATAGGCTACCGGGTCGTTGTAAATCAAATAGTCAAGCTCTGACCGCTGATACACATTGTCTGCAACCTCGTTCTCAACAGCGGTGCAGTCAATGGAAATCATGCTGCCATCCAAATACCGCAGTTCTACGCAAGCGGTATCTATATTGAACTCACAAGAAATAACCTTATCCATAAGAACCTCCAAAATACGGGATTAAATCATCCCAAAATATTTCATTGCTTCTCGGATTGCGTTCTCTTTTTCGGGCGGACACTGAGGCTGTCTGGAATCCTCGGATTTAGCCAAGTTGTAATTTTTGCCGACATCAAGCCCACATTTTCTTTTCACCTGAGAGATATAAAGGCTTGATACTTTCAGTCCGGTATGTTCCAGCACATACTCCTTAATCTGAGCATAGGTTGCCTTATCTTGAAAATCAGACATATCCATATCTTCCAAAGAGAACTCAACCCGAACCTTTTTCGAGTCGATCTCACCCTTGGAAAGCAAGACAACCGTCTCCACATGCACCGTCTCACAAAACATATCAACACACGTCACTCGCTCCACCCGATACCCATTCTCCAGAAACACCTTAATATCTCTCGCCAGACTGGTGGGCTTACACGAAATATACACCAGTCGCTCCACTCCGTAATCAATAATCCGCGGCAGCGCTTTCGGATGAATCCCATCCCGGGGCGGATCCAGAATAATAAAATCCGGTTTCTCCGTTATCTCATCAATAACTTTCAACACGTCTCCCGCAATAAATTCACAGTTGTTCAGGCCATTCAGTGCAGCATTTTCCTTCGCTGCTTCTACAGCCTCTTCCACGATTTCCACTCCGATGACTTTTTTTGCGACCGGTGCCACCATCTGGGCAATGGTTCCGGTACCGCTGTACAAGTCAAAAACAGTCATATCTTTTGTACTTCCAATATAGTCACGGGCTGTTCCGTAGAGCACTTCCGCACCGCGGGAATTGGTCTGGAAAAAGGAAAAGGGACTGATCTTGAATTTCAGGCCCAAAATGGTTTCATAAAAATAGTCCTGTCCCCAGATAATCGTCGTCTCATCACTTCGAACCACATCCGCCAGCGAATCGTTGCGGATATGTAAAAATCCTACGATTTTTCCTTCCAGTTCCAGATCAGCCAGACGCTGTCCAAGCACGGTCCAGTCGTGCTGCTGTTCCCCTGTGGTCACCAGATTCACCAGAATCTCCCCTGTGGTTTCCGCCCGGCGCACCAGCAGATGACGCAGAAAACCGTCATGACGCATTTTATGATAATAAGTAAAGTTCTGTTCTTTGCAGTAATCCAGAACCGCTTTTACAATTTTATTAAAATCTTCGTGAACCAGTTTGCAGTCTGTTACGTTCATTACATCATAAGTGCTGCCTTTTTTGTGGAGACCCAATGCCAGCGGGCCGTCTTTGTACTCGTCGCCAAAAGAAAATTCCATCTTGTTTCGGTATCCGAACTCCTGGGGACTGCTTTTGATCCCGTCAAAAATGTAATCCGGATTTCCATCCGCATCCACCTGGCCGCCTTCTGCCAGTGCAGCCTCGATCAGTGCACGCACCTGCGTACTTTTCATATTCAGCTGGTCTTCGTAGGACATGGTCTGGTACATGCAGCCGCCGCAGGCTGGGAAAATGCTGCAGACCGGCTCTCTTACTTCCAGCGGAGACTTTTCCAGCACTTCCAAAAGTCTGCCTTCCATGCGTCCGCTGCGCTTTTTATTTATGACAAACCGGACCTTCTGACCCGGTATTCCATTTTTTACTGTGATTACGTGATCGTCAATACAAATTCTCCCCTTATTCGGAAAATCAACTTTCTGAATCACACCCTCCAAGATATCACCTTTTTTCATCTCTGTATGCTATTCCTTTCACCTAAATTTCTCTTTTTTCCAGAAAACAAACATTCAATTTATGTCCACAGTGCCGGGGGTTCGAATCCCCCGCTCATTATTGTTATCTGCTCTCCCGGAAAAGCAGTTTCCATCCATTTTTCCAAAATACTTCCAACAATTTATTATGACAGCAGCCCCGGACAATCCTTATATTCTGCCTGTTTCGATTTTATATCATCTAACTTTATCTTCAAAAAAATAGCTCCGGTACTTCTTCCATACCGGAGCCATTCATAACCTGCTTACTCTTCTACATCTTCGTCTTCGAAGTAGTCATCAAAATCCTCGTCAAAATCGTCTTCGAAATCTTCCAGATAATCAGGTGTAAAGAAACGATATACTGCATAAGCGATACCTGCAACTGCTGCTACGCAACCAATGATAGCCAGTACCCAAAGAACCACGTTCCTGCATTTCTTATTTTCTTTGGCTTCCTGTTTCTTTAACTGAGCTAATATTTCATCAAGCTTATTCATGTTCATATTGCACCATCCTCTCTGTTGAATATAGTTATTATACCACTGTGTCTAATGTTTTACCATCCTTTTATAAAACTTTTCCAACTTTAAACATTTTATCAGACTTTCTTTAATTTTGCAAACGATGCAAACATTTTTTTCACACCTACCCGGTCAAAATCAACGGTCACTTCGTAGTCCCGGCCGCCTTCGGTGATGTCTTTTACCGTACCGATTCCGAACTTCACGTGTTTGACGGTATCGCCCACGCCGTAGTCCAGCCCGTCGGCTTTTTTCACCGTAAACTGCTTCGGTTCAAAGGCTTTTGCACGAAATGCCTGCCGCATCTGTTCATAACTGCTGCCCAGGTTGATTTCCGGCGCTTTTTTCTCCGGAATAGGGCGTCCCATATCCACCAGTTCACGGGGAATTTCACGCACAAAACGTGATACTTTATTATATTGCGTTTCACCGCGAATCATTCTCATCTGTGCGCTGGAAAGTGTCAGATGTTTCATGGCCCTGGTGATTCCCACGTAACAGAGTCTGCGCTCCTCTTCCAATTCATCCCTGTCATCGGATGAGATGGTCATATAGCTTGGGAAAATGCCGTCTTCCATTCCTGCCAGATATACGTTGGGAAATTCAAGTCCCTTCGCACTGTGCAGTGTCATCAGAAGCACACGCTCATCACTCTCATCTACTGTATCAATATCGGCGATCAACGCCACTTCCTCCAGAAAACCGTCGAGAGTCGGATGTTCGTTCTCTTCTTCATATGTGACGATTTTAGAATAAAGTTCATCTATGTTTTCGATCCGGGCCTTTGCTTCCTCGGTTTCTTCCAGTTCCAGATCTTTCACGTAGCCGGTTTCTTCCATAATATTGTTAAAAAGCTCACTGACTGAAACGTATTCCAGCTGGCTGCGCAGAGACTGAATAAAAGTCACAAAAGGCTTTACCTTCGCGGCACTTCTGCCCATTCCCGGCACTTCCTCTGCGATTTTTGCCGCCTCGTAAAAACTGATGCCCATCTCGTCTGCATAATCCTGAATTTTGCTTATGCTGGCAGCACCGATGCCCCGTTTCGGCACATTGATGATTCGTTTTACCGCAATGTCATCCCGGGCATTGTCCACCGTTTTCAAATACGCCAGAATATCTTTAATCTCTTTTCTCGCGTAAAAGTTCACGCCGCCAACCAGTTTATACGGAATATTCGCCAGAAGAAATTTTTCTTCAAAAAGTCGTGACTGGGCATTGGTTCGATACAAAATAGCAAAATCTTTGTAACTGTTCTCCGCCCGGCGCACCTTATCCTGAATGTCGCCTGCAATAAACTCTGCCTCTTCGTAACCGTTCAAAAACTGACGGAACCGGATCAGCTCGCCTTCCTCATTATCTGTCCAGAGTCTTTTTTCTTTCCTGCCCTGATTGTTGCGGATCACTTCGTTGGCACAGTCCAGTATGTTCTGGGTGGAACGATAGTTCTGCTCCAGCTTGATCACTTTTGCATCCGGGAACACCTGCTCAAATCCCAGAATATTCCCAATGTTGGCTCCGCGGAACTTGTAGATGGACTGGTCATCATCACCGACCACACACAGATTCCGGTATTTTCCTGCCAGAAGACTGACAAACTGAAACTGAATCGTGTTCGTATCCTGATACTCATCCACCATAATATAGCGAAACCGTTCCTGATAGGAATCCAGAACTTCCGGACAGGATTTAAACAATTCCACTGTTTTTACCAGCAGGTCGTCAAAATCCAGTGCATTGTTTTTCTTCAGCTGATTCTGGTATTCCGTGTAAACTTCTGCTACTTTCTGCAGTTTATAGTCTCCCATCGCATTTAAGCGATACTCATCCGGGCCGACTCCTTCATCTTTTGCTCTGGAAATGGAACTTAAAAGCGCACGCTCCTTCGTAACCTTTGTATCCACTTCCAGACGTTTGCAGATATCTTTCATTAACGTTTTCTGGTCATCGGTGTCGTAAATGCTGAAATTATTTTCATATCCGATCCGATCAATATATCTTCTTAAAATACGCACACAGCTGGAATGAAATGTGGACACCCATACACTTTCGGAGCCCATTCCGACAATCTTATCCACACGTTCGCGCATTTCTTCCGCAGCTTTGTTGGTAAACGTGATCGCCATGATATTCCACGGATTCACACCCTGTTCCTTAATCAGATATGCGATTCGATGTGTCAGAACCCTTGTCTTTCCGCTGCCGGCACCGGCCAGAATCAAAAGCGGCCCATCTGTATGTAAAACAGCTTCCTGCTGCTGCGGGTTTAATCCCTGATAAATTTCCATAAATAAATTTCCATGACAGATTGAAAAATGCAAATTTCAGCTCTGCATTTTTTCAAACAGCCACGCACTCCTTTCTCGCACATTAATGGCATTATACCAAAAAAAAAGGACCAGGGACAGCCCTATTTTCCCATCTCCAAATTTTCACACAAAACTCCTTTTTCTCCCATACTTTTTAAACTTTTTTCTTTACAAGTGGTTTTAAAAACTATATACTGTATTTCAGAGGTGTAGACTATGACAATAGATTCCAAAAATATACTGAAAAGCATCCTGGACAGCATGTCCCGAATTGATTATATCAAACCGGAGGATATCCCCAATATTCCTCTTTATATGGATCAGGTAACCACATTCATGGATTCTCAGCTTGCATCTTCCAAACGCTATGAAGACGATAAGATTCTGACGAAGACCATGATTAATAATTATGCAAAAAACAGTCTGATTCCGCCGCCTGTCAAGAAAAAATATTCCAAAGAGCACCTGCTCATGCTGATTTTTGTCTACTATTTCAAGAGCATTCTTTCCATCAGCGACATTCAGACCCTGCTGAAACCGCTCAACGAAAAGTATTTTTCCGGCACTGAAAAGCTGAATCTGACCGATCTGTACGAAGAGGTATTCAGCCTGGAAAAAGGACAGGTGGATCACATGGTAAAAGATATCATCCGCCAGTATGATATTGCAGAAAAAACCTTTCAGGGAGTTCCGCAGGAGGATGCTGAATTCCTGCATCAGTTTTCCTTTATCTGCATGCTGAGTGTAGATGTTTATGTAAAAAAGCAGATTATTGAAAAACTGATCGACCAGATGGCTGCAAAGGCAGAACCGGAACCTCACGACAAAAAAGAGAAAAAAGAAAAATAAAATTCTTCTCTTTCATAAAATCAAAAAATATACGCGTGGACATTTCAGTTTGTCCACGCGTTTTTCATACAAATTTCTTTTGATCCATCTTTATTCTGTTTTGCATTTGCTGCTTTTTCATATTCTGTATTTCACATATTTATATTCGTGTCTCTTATTTCTTTTTTTCCATTCGTTCAAATACCATGGAATAACCGTCGTTGCCATAATTCAAAGAACGGTTCACACGGCTGATGGTCGCAGTAGATGCACCCGTTTTTTCAGAGATATCAAGATATGTTTTCTTTTCACAGAGCATCTCTGCAACTTCAAAACGCTGAGAGAGAGATAAAATCTCATTAATGGTGCAGACATCTTCAAAAAACGTGTAACACTCTTCTTTATCTTTCAGACACAAAATAGCTTCAAATAAACGATCTACCGCTTCTGTACGGATCTTCTTGTTCATGTTTCCTCCTTGTTTGCGCATACAACTTCCATTTTGAACACATACCCTCGCAGGCGTGTGCCCGCCACTTACAGTCCAGTTTACCACAGTAAAACTTTAAAGTAAAGAAATTTTAAAGTATTTTATACTATATTTACAAATACAGGAAATCCATTGACCGTACGTTTCCTTTGAAATTTATTTGAAACGGTGAAGATATTTTTTCAGTTCTGCCACAGAACGGTTCACGACCAGTTCCTCCGGAAATCCAATCTCTTCCAGCAGGCCATATGCCTCTTCATGTCTTCCCACCAGCTGATCCACATGGGAATCGCTGTTGACAACAACCGGTACCTGATATTCTTTGCAGTAATTCAGCATGGTTATATAATTTTCACGGCCGTGCTCCCGATTGCACCTCGGGTCCAGTGAATTGTTATTGACTTCAAGCAGTTTTCCGGTCTCTTTTGCGCCTTCCACCAGGGCTTTATAGTCCACCGGGAAGCGTGCGTCATCCGGATGTCCGATTATGTCAACCATCGGATTTTTCATCACATTTAAATACGCCCTTGTATTTTCTTCTATTGTGCCGGATTTTAAGCATGGTACATGCATACTTGCAATGGCAATATCCATCTGGGACAAGGTCTTCTCTCCCATATCGATGGTCCCGTCAAAATCGATAATATTCAGTTCAACGCCCAGCAGCAGATCGATGCCCTCCATACGGCGGTCCACCATCTTCAGATTCTGAAAATAAAACGCCCCGCAGGTCCAGGGCATGGTTTTGGCATGCTCTGTAATTCCAAGCAGCTCAAGTCCCTTTTCTTTTGCCGCGCGCGCCATCTCACGCATGGATGAATATGCATGTCCGCTGGCAATGGTATGTGTGTGTACATCCAAAACGTATTTCATAGTCTTTCCTCCATGACTGCAATACAGATTTTTTATCCTTTTTATTTTTTGATACCAGGGTCAAAAGGTCATTTTTTTCATAATAACACACTTTTCCTGTTATTGCCAGCGCGCTTTCGGATGCGCATTTTTACATAAACGGACTCTGTTCCATTCGAATAAAATACCCCTGCTCATGCTGACAGACTGGACACACACCCGGAGCCTGATCCACCTCATGCACAAAACCGCAGTTCAAACACAGCCAGTGGCGTTTCCGGTCTGATTTGTGAAGTTTTTCTTCCTCCACCCATCCGGCAAACCGTTCAAACCGTTCTCCATGTGTTTTCTCTATTCTGGCAATCATATAAAAAGTGGATGCCACATGCATGAACCCTTCTTCTTTTGCCTTATCACCAAAAGCCTGATAAACCGAGTCCGCTTCCTCATACTCGTTATGGCTGGCCATCTTAAGCAGCTGACTCAGATCATCTGTTATGTCAACCGGATATCCGCCGTCTACGGAAATAGTCTCTCCTGCCAGTTCTTTTAAATGTTTATAAAACACCTCTGCGTGTTCTTTTTCCTGATTGGCTGTATATTCAAAAAGCTGCGCAATGACTTCCTCATTCTGCATTCTTGCCTGTGCCGCCGCAAAGGTATAGCGGTTTCTGGCCTGACTTTCACCGGCAAATGCCCGCATCAGATTATCTTTTGTCTCGCTGTTCTTAAATTCAACTGCCATAACAATCGCTCCTTTTTCCTGTCTTTTTACACATTTTAAGTTAGTCCAGTAACAGTATGTACCATATATGGTAAAATATTCACGTGGGAATTTTTCTGATTTTCTTCCCTTGAACTGGACTGTTTTGAATGGTATTATTAAATATATCTGAATTTGACCCGTGCCGGAAAAGACGGGTCGGAAAAGACATAAAGGATTTTACAAACAGAATGAACTGGAAAGAAAAACCATACTATTCTTTTGGCGCCATGCTGGAAGAACGATTCGGTGAAAAAGTTTATAAAGTGGCACTCAATGGCGGCATGACCTGCCCCAACAGAGACGGAACCCTCGGTTCCAGAGGCTGCATTTTCTGCAGTGCCGGCGGAAGCGGTGATTTTGCCTCCGACGCCCGCCTGCCCATCCGTGAACAGATCGATGCTCAGATTGCCAGCATTTCCGCCAAACGTCCGGTACAGAAATACATCGCCTATTTTCAGGCCTATACCAACACCTACGCACCGGTGGATTACCTGGAAAAAATTTTTACAGAAGCCATTGAACACGAAAAAGTAGTTGCCGTTTCCATCGGCACACGGCCGGACTGCCTGCCGCCGGAAACAGTTGCACTGCTTGCACGCCTGAATAAGATCAAACCGGTCTGGGTGGAGCTGGGTCTGCAGACCATACATCCAAAGACCGCGGCTTATATCCGAAGGGGCTATCCGCTGTCCCGCTTTGAACAGGCCCTGCAGGATCTGCGCGCCGCCAGTCTGGAAGTGATCGTGCACACCATACTTGGACTGCCCGGCGAAAACCGGGAAATGATACTTGCAACCATCGACTATCTGAACCGGAAGCCCATTCAGGGAATCAAACTGCAGCTGCTGCATGTATTAAAAAATACAGATCTGGCTGCTGACTATGAGTCCGGGCTTTTTGCCACTATGACGATGGAGGAATATCTGGATACACTGATTGATTGTCTGGAACATTTAAGACAGGACATCGTCGTTCACCGTGTCACAGGCGACGGTCCAAAGGATCTGCTCATTGCTCCCACTTGGAGCAGTGCGAAACGAACTGTATTAAATACGCTGCACCACGAAATGAAAATCCGCGGTGCCTGGCAGGGGAGATTATTATGTCATCAACCGGATTAACTTTATACAAACTCATGATACTGTACATGCTGGAAAAAGTAAATTTTCCGCTGACCAACAACCAGATCACAGGATTTATTCTGGATCAGGGTTATACGGACTACTTTCATGTTCAGCAGGCTATTTCTGAACTGGCAGAAAGTGATCTGATCACCACAGAGACCATTCGAAATGCCTCTTATCTGAAACCGACAGAAGAAGGCGCCAAAACACTTTCTTATTTCAAAAACGATATCTCTGATCAGATAAGAACGGACATTGATCGATTTTTAAAGGAAAATGCATTTGAACTTCGCAATGAAGTGTCGACTATTTCCGATTACGACCGGACACCCGAAGGGGAATACAGTGTCCGCTGCCGAGTTCGTGAGGGCAATTCCACTCTGATCGAACTGAATTTTATGGTACCCACAGAAGAAGATGCAAAGACTGCCTGCCGCCATTGGCCGGAAAAATCTCAGCAGCTTTATATGCATGTTCTGGAAACTTTGCTGTAACCCAAAAGCGGGGAACGGATTTCTCAATCCGTTTCTCCGCTTTTTTTGCTTTTCACACTTCTTTCATCAACGCCTGCAAAATCAAAATATGATACTCCTCATCCTTTATGATTCTTGCAAGTACCGCATTGATATTTTTGTCATTTATCATCTTCATATGCATGCGATACTGGCGGATTGCCGCATTTTCAGAAACCATATTTGCGCTGATCATCTTTTTTGCCTGTTCCGGCATGGATAAATATTCCGCCGTCCACCGTTTCGGCTTTCCATCCCTTCCATTTACCGAAAAATCTATGGTTCCCCCAAGCAGAAGGATCATCTCACCCAGTATCTGCAAATGGATCATTTCTGCCATGGCAATGCCCAGAAGGGTCTTTGCCACAGAACAGTTTTCCAGAGACAGACGATTTTCATGGTTGATATACTGGGCAATGGCAGATAATTCGGAAACTGAGCCGCAATGATCCATGCTGAGAAGATTGGCATATATCCGGTTTTTTCCTTTTACCTGAACAGGAGGATAGGGCAATTCCATCCGAATGGGCCGCACATCAGAAAAACTGCATACATTTGCCAGAATATTTTCTTTTCCTTCCATAATCGAAAACACCCTTCATTTTCTCATTCAATGATAATATATCCTATTTTTTCCGTGATGTGCCTTTTCACTTTTATCTTTGTATCCGGTTCATGACTGGAAATATCTGTAAAATATGTTTATCTTCATTTCCTATAGACAGCAAAAATCCTTTTCTACTATTCACGCCCGATTTTGCGAAAATATTCCCGGATATTTGCCTCGTATCCATTTTCCGTTGGTTCATAAAAACGGACATCTTTGATTTCATCCGGCAGATACTGCTGTTTCACATAATGATCGGGGTAGTCATGCGCATATTTGTAACCGATTCCCCGCCCCAGATTGGCTGAGCCTTTGTAGTGGGCATCCTGAAGGTGAGCCGGAACTGTTGTCTTTTTACTGCGCACAGATTCGTTGGCGGCAAAAATTGCATTGGTACAGGCATTGCTTTTCGGGGCGGAAGCTACATAGATAGCCGCCTGAGCCAGAATCAGCTGTGACTCCGGCATGCCTACCCGTTCCACTGCCTGTGCCGCTGAAACCGCCACTGTAAGTGCCATCGGGTCCGCATTTCCCACATCCTCCGATGCGCAGATCATAATGCGGCGGGCAATAAACTTAACATCTTCTCCTGCATTTAACATTTTTGACAGATAGTATACCGCTGCGTCCGGATCAGAGCCGCGCATACTTTTGATAAAAGCCGAAATGGTATCGTAATGCTGATCACCATCTTTGTCATAGCGAACCACCCGTTTCTGGATGCACTCAGACGCTGTATCCAGCGTAATGTGAATCAGTCCGTCAGCACTGCGGGCTGTGGTCAGAACGCCAAGCTCCACTGCATTCAGTGCCGAACGGGCGTCTCCCCCTGCAATATCCGCCAGAAAGTCCTTCGCATCCTCATCCATCACTGCATGGTAACTGCCCAGACCTTTTGCCACATCAGTCAGCGCCCGGTCAATCAATGTTTTTACGTTTTCCTTCGAAAGCGGCTTCAGTTCAAAAATGATCGATCTGGATATGAGCGCGCTGTTTACCTCGAAATATGGATTTTCCGTGGTTGCTCCGATCAGGATCAGCGTACCGTCTTCCACAAACGGAAGCAGATAATCCTGCTGACTCTTGTTAAACCGGTGAATCTCATCCACAAACAGGATCGTTTTCTGCTGGTACATTCCAAGGGTCTGTTTTGCCTGTTCCACCACTTCTTCCATGTCTTTTTTTCCTGCCATGGTCGCATTGAGCTGAACAAATTTTGCACTGGTGGTGTTTGCAATCACTTTTGCCAGTGTAGTTTTTCCCGTTCCCGGCGGACCGTAAAAGATGACGGAACTGATTTTATCGGCTGCAATCGCCCGATACAGCAGTTTATCTTTTCCGATGATATGTTCCTGACCCACTACCTCATCCAGCGTTGAAGGACGAAGCCTGGATGCCAACGGAGATTCTTTTTCCAGAGTCTGCTCTTTCATATAATCAAATAAATTCATATGTTTCCTCTTCTGCTTTTCTTTTTATGCATGAAACAAATAAAATATAATCAGAATTTTTTGCTGCTGCTAATCATCCAGCAGTTCATCCACTGTCACGAAGCAATATCCCTGACTTTGCAGTTCATCCACAATTCTCAAAGCCGCTTCAACCGATGATTCATAGTTATCATGCATAAGTATTATACCACCATCCCGGGCGGAACTCACTACTTTCTTTACGATTCCGTCCACATACGAAGTGGTCCAGTCCTCGGGGTCAATATCCCAGAGCACCGGAATCATGGTAACATAGTATTCCAGTTCTTCCTGCCACAAACCATAGGGCGGGCGGACATAGACCGTATTATATCCGGTCACATCATAGATTGCTTTCTGGGTTTTCCGGATCTGTTCACAGGCAGCTTCTGTGGACAGAGAGGTCAATTGTACGTGATCGTATGTATGATTTCCTATCAGATGCCCTTCGTCGTACATGCGAAGAACGATCTCTTCTTTTCCTTCTATATTTTCTCCCACAAGGAAAAAACTGGCCAAAACACCCCGCTCCTGCAGACCGTCCAGCAGATCTTCCGTATAATAACTGGGTCCGTCATCAAATGTCAATGCAATTCGGGGCGTATGTACGTCCAACTGTGTATCCACGCGCTTATTCGTCTGAATCTGCTGATCGGATTGGCCCTCCTCCGTCTGATCCCCGGAAGCATCTTTGTCGGACCGTTCTTCTGTGTCCAGATTTCCGGAAACACTCTGATTTTCAGAAGCATCCTGATTCACAGTCAATGCCCGGTTCTGATATCGCTCGATTCCGGATGCCATCAGCAATACAAGTACCACAATTCCTGTATAAAATAAAAGCACTGTGCCATATTTATCCGACATTCCTTCTGCCTCCAAAAAGCCTTATGCTAAAATATGCCTCATTGCTTGTATAGTATGCACACACGCGAAAAAGGGAAACTTTTCCACTCCATGAAAATGTTCCCCTTTTTCCCGGTCATATCAAACTGTCTGCTTATTTATTCTTAATCTGTTTTTCTGTTTACTGGAGCTGAGACGGTTTCTCTGCGGCGTGTTCAGACCACTCCGTCATTTGAGAAGCGCCGGAAAGATCTGCTGTTTTCGCATAAGATTCTACAGTTACTGTAAGATTGCTGCTGCCTTCCACATAAACAGTGCCATCCGCACCCTGAACGGTGACCAGATTTCCATCACTGTCCTGAATGGTTCCTGCACCGGAAAGATCTGTCAGAACACTGTCTTCAGTCACAGTCCAGACACATCCCTCTGCAATATAAAGGTTACAATACCCTTCTCCTCCGTCTCCGGCACAGCTTTCGTCATCTTTTACTGCACCTGTCAGAGAGCTTCCTTCTGTCATATAAAAATTCAGTTCACTGATGCTGTCCCAGATAACATCTCCCTGCATTTCCTGATCAATGGCAGTGAACAGACAAACAGCACCATTGTCTCCCGCACTTCCCCAGCCGCGCTGGTTCTGATTTCCGGTGCATTTTAAGAAAAATTCACTGTCTTCTGCGTTCTTTATCTCTACGCCGGAAAGTATAAATGTGGACTCTGTATTGGTTGTATAGAACATACCGCCGTTGTTCGCCGTCAGAGAACCGCCGCTCATTTCAAAGGTGCTGTTTCCGACTTCGGAATCTCCCGACATACTCTGGTACAAAATAACATTCCATGTACAGTCATTCTGTTCATGGTCAGCCATGTTGCCGGATAAATTGGAATCATAAAGATGAATGGAATTCAATCCCTCGATACAGGCGGCTTCGGATCCCTTTGCCGTAAGATCCGCACCGTTTACCGCAATATCAGCCGTGCTGTAGATTGCCGGTGAACCCACGCCATTGGATACATAAGTACCTCCATCTGCCACCATGGTTCCGCTGCCTCTGTCACTTCGGATTGCTGCGGAAGATTCCCCGAATGTCTCTATATCCATATCCCATGCATAAAGGGTTCCGCCGCCGGCTACATGAATTCCGCCCGCCGTATCCTGCTGTGTTGTGATCTTTGTGTCAGCCACATAAGTAATTCCATCTCCATAGGAAAAGATACCTGCTCCGCCTGCGGCATCGGATTCAATCGTACTATTGCTGATGTAAGCAGTTCCTTCCGTATTTAATACAGCTGCACCTACCCCATAAAAACTGGAATTATCGCCTCCGGTACTGTCTGCTGATTCTCTGGTAATTGTCATATCGGAAAGAGATACTTCGGCCCCTTCAAAAATGTGAACCGCATTTTCATCCGTTCCGGTGGAAGCTATGGTCTTCCCACTTTCCTTCGCATCTGCCGTATATTCTTCTGCCGCATCGTAATTTTCGACTCCGCCGGACTGCATCTGCTCACCGGATCCCATCTGCCCCATTCCCATGGACATAACCGTAATTTCTTCTGCATTTCCCTTCTCATCAAAAGTGATGATTACGATATCACCTTCTGAAATATCGGTCAGCTCAATTTCCTGGACATTGTCCCCTTCTGACATCTCCGGCATCTGACCGGAATCTTCGCCGTCCGGCTTCTCCATCATTTCTCCGGAACTGGCACCATCCGGTCTCTCCCGCATCTCACCGGCATTCTCACCATCCGGTTTCTTCATTGTCTCTCCGGAATTTTCGCCATCCGGTTTTTCCGGTGTCTCTCCGGAATCTTCACCATCCGGTTTTTCCATCATCTCTGCAAAATCCTCACCATCCGGTCTTTCCATTCCCTGACCATCCATCCCGCCAGAGGGCTGCTGGCCCATATTTCCCGGCTGACCGCTCATTCCCTGCCGCTGGATTACAGTCTCTTCTGTAATTTCAATTTCTTTAACTTCTCCTGTCAGTTCCAGTGAAACCGGCTGACCGCCTCCCTGTGACATATTTTCCGGCATGCTTTCTGCCCCATTTTTTTCTTCGGCGCCATCTTCTGTGACAGTTTCTTTACCCGAGTCTTCAGCTTCTGCCGCCGCGTCCTCCGGCTTTTCCATTTCAGCCTGTGTTCCCACCTGGATGGTAATCGAATCCTCTCCAATCTCACTTACCTGTCCGTAAATCGTTGTTCCTGCGTCTTCCGAAGAGCCCTTGCTCCCGCAGCCGCTGAGTGCAGTTACCGATAAAGTAACTCCCAGCATAAGTTCTATCCATATTTTTTTCATATTCTACAGCCCCTTTTCCTGTTTTCTATATTATAAAAAGATAAATCGAAAATTAAAATAAAGAAAGTTTGAAAAGACTGTGAATTTTCACAGGAACGATCAAAAGACAGCAAAACAGATTTCTCCGTCCTGCTGTCTTTCTGATCGTAAGATTTTTATGCCAGTTTTTCTCCAAGTGCTTTGCAGTTTTCCACTGCCTCATCATCCGGTGCTTCCATGCAGATCACACTCTCTGCCACCAGCTCTATGTTTTTCTCTTTGCATCGTTCTTCCCAGTCTCGCATCCATGCGCCGTCGCCCCATCCGTAAGACCCGAACAGAGCAACTTTCTTTCCGGCCAGTTTGTCTTCACACGCTGCAAACATTGGCTCAAATTCTGTCTCTTCCAGAACTTCATCTCCCATGGCCGGGCATCCAAATGCAATTGCATCGAATTCTTCCACCTTATCTGCGGAAAAATCCGACGTTTCAAACAACGTTACTTCCGCGCCTGCATTTTTTGCGCCTTCTGCTACTGCTTTTGCCATATCCTCTGTGTTTCCTGTACTGCTCCAAAATACGACTGCTGTTTTACTCATTTTTTTATACCATCCTTTTTTTATTTTTCAGCTGTTTGCTGTATTTCCTGTTTTCTGTTTCTATTTTTCAATAAACTGAACCATGGTCTTATATTCTTTTTATTTGCCCATCTTCGTTTTATGCTGCAATTGTCAGCTGCGTAAGTGTCCTGCCTTTTGCAAAAACTCTGAGATACACTTCCGTGCACTTTTTGTATCTGGCAAACAGTGCCTGTGTTTCACATTCATTGCTGTACACCTTCCATACACCGCAGCACTTACAGTTTTTTCCTCCATGTTCAATAAATCCGATCACATCCCCAAGGGGATAATCCAGAAATACGCCAATTTCATGTGGAAAACAATCATATTCCGCAAGACGCTTTTTTAACTGCACAAGGCAGTGTTCCAGTTCACAATTCTGATAACCATACTGCAAAAGAAGTTCTTCCACACCGTGCTTCTGAAGATCTTTTTCCAGACGCTTCTTTCGATACACATAGATCAGTGCGCGGGACTCTTTGGTTTTTATGATCTCGGCAAAAACCCCTTTTCTGTTCAGTTTTTCGTTTATTTCCTGAAGTTCTCCCAAAAGCTCATTCATTGAAGAAAACCGGTAATTAAACATATTTGCTGTTTTCAGACCGGCCAGGGTCGGTGCACAGTGTTCAATCATCTTTTTTTCAACCATAGGGTTCCTCCTTCTGAATCATTCATTTGCAGTAAGTTTTAAGTACATTCGTAAGCGATGCCGCACTGCTGGAATGGGCTCTGGCAATCTGTATTTTATTTCTTTTTGCTTCTGTCACAGCACTGTTTACCATTTTATGAGATACCGTATTGGTAAACAGGATCATCAGATCCGGATTGCCCAGTTTCTTTTTAAAACCGCTTCTTTCTTTTGCAAATACTTTCGCCTTGCATCCATGATCTCTGCATATCTTTTCATACTGACAGACCATGCATTCGTTTCCTCCGATTATTACAACACTCATTGGATACCTCCTTTGGTTAGCAACAGCTAACCCCTATTCAAAAAATAAAAGGATCTGCTCCTTCTTCCGTCTTTGCAAATTAGTTATTACTAACTTTTCTTAGCTTATCATCACTTCCAATTCCTGTCAATACCTATTTCATAAATATTGTCTTTATGACTTATTTTATCGAATAAGGGTATTCTGGCATTTGGGGAGTGCCGCCTTCGGAACCCTTTGATTTTATTATGAAAAACAGAAAATGCATGCTAAAAAAGCAGGAAAATACCCCGGTTTTTCCGGATATTCTCCTGCTTTTCTTTATAACATGATCTCAGATGTTCTGCTTTTCACGAGAACCTTTTTTACTTTCTGATTGACCGGATGTCCGCATACTCTCATGCCCTTTTCCACAATCTGTTTCAAAGCATGTGCTTTCAGCTCCAGTCCCGCTCCATTTTCAAGCTGTATCAGGCACGTCTCCACTTCCATATATTCCTGCTCCTGATCGTAAATGCGATATGCGTTTTTCCGTCGGATGGCCCCGATCTCTTCCAGCGCACGCACCATACGGTACACCGTCGCCAGGCCAATGCCGGGATCTTCCCTGGATGCAAGAATATAAATCTCTTTGCAGGAAGTACATTCTCCCTGAAGGATGATGTCGATCAGAATTTCCCGCTGCCGGGTAACTCTGCAGCCATTTTCCCTGAGGCGTTCCACAACCACATTTTTCTGCATTTCAACAGGCATAAACTGCCATGATTCCATGTTTTCTTTGTCTGCATTTTTTTCTTTTTTGTCAAAACATCCACAGCTTTCTAATGACAATGGCCGCCGCAATTCTTACAATCGCCTCCGCAGTGTAAGGATTTTCCGGCTTTTTTGTCCTTCACCATACCCCATATAGCTCCGCCAAGAAGCACAGCTACGATCAAAAGTCCTACAAATGTGCCCATAATACTGCCTCCTATTTTTTGGATGAACCAGTTTTCATTGTCAGAACATTATCATTGTATTTGTTTTTGCGGAACAGCAGATACAGCATTCCTGCCAGCACAATGATTGCCACTGCAGTCCAGATGCCAAATCCGCCGCCGGTAACCAATGTACCGATCTGGTAAACGATCAGAGAAACCGTATAAGCAAACACACACATATATCCAATTGCCGCAAATGTCCATTTCGCATTGTTCATTTCTCTCTTGATCGCGCCCATTGCTGCGAAACACGGTGCACACAGAAGGTTGAAGATCATGAAAGAGTATGCTGCCAGTTTGCTTCCGTTAAAGAATTCCTGACCAATAACTGCCAGACCTGCAGACTCTCCTGCTTCTACCAGTTCAAAGGCAAGATCGGCATCTGCCATAGAGGACAGAGAACCAAATACACCAACAACCTCTTCTTTTGCAACAAGGCCAAGAACCGTAGCAACTGCTGCCTGCCAGTTGCCGAATCCAAGCGGAACAAAGAGAACTGCGATTCCCTCTCCGATCACATTCAGAATGGACATTTCATCGCCTTCTCCAATATAATGGAATCCGCCTTCAAAGGTAAGGCTGTTCAGAATCCAGATAATTACGCTGGCTGCCACAATAACAGTACCTGCACGTTTGATAAAGCTCCATCCTCTTTCCCATGTGGCACGCAGTACGTTTGATGGTACCGGAGCATGGTAGGACGGAAGTTCCATAACGAACGGAGCCGGATCGCCGGCAAAAGCTTTTGTTTTCTTTAAGATAATACCAGAGATAATAACAGCTGCCACACCGATAAAGTATGCAGAAGTTGCAACCCACGCATTTCCGCCAAAAAGTGCACCTGCAATCAGACCGACGATCGGCATTTTTGCACCACATGGAATGAATCCGGTTGTCATGATCGTCATCTTACGGTCACGGTCCTGCTCAATGGTACGGGATGCCATAATACCCGGAACACCACATCCGGATGCCACTAGCATCGGGATAAAACTCTTACCGGAAAGACCGAATTTGCGGAAAAATCGATCCATGATAAATGCCACACGGGACATATATCCGCAGTCTTCCAGAACAGACAGAAGCAGGAAAAGAATCAGCATCTGCGGCACAAAACCAAGTACAGCGCCAACACCGCCGATGATACCGTCTGCAATCAGGCTTGTGAGCCATGCAGCACAGCCCATGTTCTCCAGCCAGCTTGTTACGCCCGGAACGATCCATTCACCAAACAGTGTGTCATTCATGAAACCAACGGTCCAGTCACCGATGGTGCCGATGGAAATTGTATATACCGCCCACATTACCAGCACGAAAATCGGAAGTGCCAGAATACGGTTGTCACGATACGGTCAATTTTGTCAGAAGTGCTCATACCGTCTGTATTTTTCTTTTTGTATGTACCTTTTAAAATGGAAGAGATATATGTGTATCTCTCGTTGGTGATAATACTTTCCGCATCATCATCCAGTTCTTTCTCCACTGCACAGATATCCTTTTCGATGTGATCCAGTACGGATTTCTCCAGTTTTAACTGTTCCAGCACTTTGTCATCGCGCTCAAAAATCTTAATCGCAAACCATCTCTGCTGTTCTTCCGGCATATTGTGAACACATGCTTCCTCGATATGAGCCAGCGCATGCTCCACGCTTCCGCAAAAGGTGTGCTGGGGAACGGTTTTTCCGCTCTTCGCTGCCTGAACAGCAGCTTCTGCTGCCTCTTCCACACCGGTTCCTTTTAATGCGGAAATTTCCAGGACTTTGCATCCGAGAGATTTCGATAAAGCAGCTGTATTCAATTTATCTCCGTTTTTCTTTACCACATCCATCATGTTCACTGCTACGACAACCGGAATACCAAGTTCCGTAAGCTGTGTGGTCAGATACAGATTTCTCTCCAGATTTGTTCCGTCAATGATGTTCAAAATAACATCCGGACGTTCTCCAATCAGGTAATTTCTTGCCACAACCTCTTCCAGTGTATACGGTGACAGAGAATAAATACCCGGTAAGTCCATAACAATAACATCGTTATGCTTTTTCAGTTTTCCTTCTTTTTTCTCAACTGTAACACCCGGCCAGTTACCTACGTACTGATTGGAACCGGTCAGAGCATTAAATAAGGTGGTCTTGCCACAGTTCGGATTACCCGCAAGTGCAATTTTGAGTCCCATAGTTTCTCCTTACCCTCGTTTCATTAATATTATTTTACTTAGTTATATCTAACGCTTATTCCAAAAACAAAGCGGAATAATCCGCTTTTCTTTCATCCATTCCCTTATCATATATGCTTTTGCAGATCATATCATAAGATACGGAATGTTCTTTTTTTTGCTGTTTTTCTATATTGCTTACTCTACCTCGATCATCTGGGCATCTGCTTTTCTGATTGACAGCTCATATCCGCGCACCGTAATTTCAATCGGATCACCGAGCGGTGCAACTTTGCGTACATAAACCTCTGTATTTTTTGTGATTCCCATATCCATGATGCGGCGTTTTACTGCCCCCTCTCCATGAAGTTTCACAACTTTTACGGTCTGTCCGCATTTTACATCACGTAAAGTTCCCATAACCGTTCCTCCTATACCATAATTTTATTTGCCATTTCTTTGCTGATTGCCACACGGGATTCTTTTACGTTGACAATCAGATTACCGCTGATATCTGATATCACGGTCACATAGCCTCCCACAACAAAACCAAGACTTTCCAGAAAATGTTTTGTTTCTTCTTTTCCACCTATTTTTTTAATCTGATTCATTCGGCCGGTTTCCGCCATTGACAGAGGCATCATATTCTTTCACTTCCTTTATATATAAGGTTTGTTATCCATATCTATAGTTAGTATACGCTTACCATTTTTATGTGTCAATAACCGTTATTGACATTTTTTCTCAATAATGTAAAATAGAGGAAAACTTGTGTTTTTTTTCACCAACTGATATAATAAAAAAAGCTCAAAATAGTCCATACTAACAAAAGTTACAAGGAGGAGAAAATGTCTAACACCAGATCTTCTGAAAATTATCTTGAAACCATTTTAATGTTAAGCAAAAAACTGCCGGTCGTGCGTTCCGTTGATATAGCTGTTGAACTGAATTATTCCAAACCAAGTGTAAGTGTGGCCATGAAACATTTGCGTGAAGACGGCTGCATTGTTGTAAGCCAGGCCGGATTTATCACACTGACGGAAAAAGGCATGGAGATTGCTTCCAGTATTTATGAACGTCACACAGTCCTCACAAAATGGCTGATCTCCCTTGGTGTGGATCCAAAAGTCGCTGCAGAGGATGCCTGTGAGATGGAGCATCAGATCAGTGATGAGAGCTTCCGGGCGATGAAAAAATTTATCGAAGCGCATATGGCTGAAAACTAAAAAGTTCCAATATTTATATCAGGGTATTTTTATAAAAAGCAGCCTGGCAGATTCCATTTTTCTCAGAATCTGTCAGGCTGTTTTTTATATCTGCAAGGAACTTTTTTATTCTGCCCCTTTCAGAGCCTCTACCATATTGATTTTTCTGTTTTTTCGTGCCACCATCAGTCCCACTATAAAGGATACACCAAAAGTTAAAAGGATACTGACTGAATAGGTCAGCACACCAAGTGTCAGACTCAATTCATACTCACTTACAAGGGACGTAATGAGTATATAAAGCACGCCAACTCCTGCCGGCAGCCCGATCAGTACGCCGATGACAGTCAGCCAGATATTCTGACTGATCAGAAGTTTTCCAATGTGTCGGTCACGAAATCCAAGCACCTTCAAAGTTGCAAGTTCCCGATGACGTTCCACATAGCTCATGACACCCAGATTATAAAGAACCACGGTTCCAAGGATAATTGCCGCCAGTACAAAAATCAGAACCATCAGGTTCATAATCTCCATAAAACTGTCATAGCTTTCCATGATCATGTCTTTATCCTGTTTTCCGGTGATCAGAACTGAATCTTCTATATTTTCAGCAGCCTCATCCGTATAGATTGAACCGATATGATAGGAGATTCCCATCTTATCCGCATATGTGTCGGTCATTACAATACTTTCTGTCATCAGAGAGCGAAAATATCCGGCCACTTTTACACGATATGTCTCATCACTGCCATAGGGTGAAAATTCAATGGTGTCTCCAATTTCGGCCGTGTCCGCCAGACGCAGACACAGATAAACACCGTCATCGGTCAGTTCCATCCGTTCATTTTCTTCATTTACAAAGCGAATCAGATGGTTGTCTTCCTGATAAATTTCCAGTGTAATGGTTTCACCTTCGTAACTGATACCGGAAGAGGCCATCCAGTCTCCATCCATATCCTCAGCAAGTTCTTTGATCTCTTCATTGCCAGCAGACTCGGAAATATTAATTTTCGTCGTGTAATTGCTGACATCTTCATCCAGAATGGTCATAAAAGTCTCCATCGTGTCTTTCATGCCCAGGCCGCCCACAAGAAGCAGCATGCAGCCGATCACACCCACCAGTGTCATGGCCGAACGGGATTTGTGCCGAAGAATATCACGCACATTCCATTTTGTTCCAAAAGGAAGCTTTTCCCAGAAAGGCAGTTTTTCCAGTATGCTCTTTTTCATAGCCTTTGGTGTATAAGGACGCAATGCATCGGCCGCCGTACCGCGCAGCATCTTTTTCACAGAAAGATAACTGATCAGCGTAAGCAGTACAACCGTTCCAATGATAACTGGAATGCAGAACCCGGGCATCACCAGTGACCAGTCCGGAATATCAAAATAAGTGCTCATCATTCCGCCCGGGCTGATGACGATGGCCGCAATTCCATATCCAAGTGCGATTCCCAACACGGTTCCGGTCAGACCGATCATAAATCCATATGCCGTGTAATGACGAAGTATCCGGCGATCCCGAAAACCGAGCGCTTTCAGCGTACCGATCTGTACCTTCTCATTGGCAGCGATACGATGCATAGTCGTTACCATAGTCAGCACCGCAATAGCCAAAAACAATACAGGAAGAATAGATCCCATGGTTTTTCCCTCTTCCGCTTCGCTCTGCGCACCTGCATAAGACGTATGTACATCTTTTGAAGTTACCAGAACGGTACGTCCAAGGGCATCTCTTACCGCTTCCTCAAGTTCTGCCTTTTCCATATCGGAGCGTATATTGATCTGAGGATAAAAAGCCATACCAAGAGCGCTTTCCAGTTTTTCCGGTGAAATGTATGCAAAACCGAAGGATTCATAATCCGGCATCAACTGATTTTCGTCAGCCACACAGATCATATTTTCACCGCTTTTGATAAGCCCGATTACCTGGCCGCTGATTTCTACACCTCTGTATGCAGCGTTCAGTGTGTCGCCAAGTGAAATATCATTTTCCTCTGCGAATCTGTCTGACAGCCAGATTCCATCCGAATCCGCATCGTATGCCTCCCCTTCCACCACATACATGGTGGAAACCGTATAATTTTCGGAAACATTCAGTACAACTGATTTCTTTGTATCTTTGATTCCCACATTGACCGAAAGATATCTGGTGGCCGCCTCCACACCATCAATTTCCTGTATTGCTTCAATATCTTCTTCTGAAAATCCGGGTTCCTCATAAAGCCGGAAATCCGCATATGACGTGTCATCAAAAAAGGAAGACGTGTCATCTTCTATACTTTTCCACTCGATGTTAAAGCCCAGAAAAACCCCAACACCGATGGCAATCATAATAATCATGGATATAAACTGAGATTTGTACCTCCATGCAGTACGAAATAATTTTCTGATCAGCATCTTTTACCACTCCACTTCATCTGCGCTCATTGGATTCTCCTGTTCCTCACAGGATTTTATTTTCCCGTTCTTTACACGAATGACCACATCCGCCATCTTTGCGATACTCTGGTTGTGGGTAACGATAACAATTGTCTTACCATAGTTTCTTGCCATGGAAAGCAAAAGTTTCAGGACAAGCACACCGGTTTCCGAATCAAGAGCTCCGGTCGGCTCATCACAGAGAAGGATTTTCGGATTTTTAGCAAGCGCTCTTGCGATGGAAACCCTCTGCTGCTCTCCGCCGGAAAGCTCGGAAGGGAAGTTATTCAGATGATCCGTAAGGCCGACCTCCTCGATCATCTTTTTCGGATCAAGGGCATCCGGTGCGATTTCTTTTACCAATGCCACATTTTCATATACCGTCAGTGTGGGCACCAGATTATAAAACTGGAATACAAATCCCACGGTGGATGCGCGGTAGTCGGCAAGTTCATTATTGGAAAGGGTTGAGATATCTTTGCCGTTTACCTTAATTGTTCCTCTTGTTGGGCTGTCAAGGCCACCCAGCATATTGAGCAGTGTACTTTTTCCTGCTCCGCTGGGACCCAGAATAACAACAAATTTTCCCTCATCCAGATTAAAAGTCGCTCCGTCCAGAGCTTTCTGTTCATGATCTCCGCTCGTATAGATTCGGGTTACATCTTTAAATTCAACGATAGCCATATTTGGTTCCTCCATTCATCAATGTTCATATGAGCATTTGAACATATATTTAATCATTTGTCAATCAGAATTTGCTTTGATTACCAGATTTTCCATTTTCTGCATATATTTTCAGGTTATAAACAAATGATTTTTGTTTATTTTGTTAGCCGCAGCTAACTATCAAAAAAAAGAGAAGCCGCTTCTGTCACAGATCAACAAGAAGCGGCCTTATCTTCCGGCAGCACTTCAGAATAATACTCGTCTACTCCAACTTTTGCGGCAACTGCAGCCGCGGTTCTTTCACTGTCCCCGGTCATCATCACGATTTTCTTAAAACCTGCGGCTTTCAGAGCAGCAATTACCTCCGGACCTTCCGGGCGCAGCGGATCTTCAATACAGATAACCGCTGCCAGTACACCATCCACTGCCAGGTAGAGATGAGAATATTCTTCCGGAAGCTGTTCAAACCGGGATTTATACTCTTCCTGAATCGTACAGGCTTCATCATCAAACACAAAATGTGCACTTCCTATGATCACTCTTTTTTCTCCTACATGAGAAGAGATTCCATGAGCCACAATATATTCCACTTTGGAATGCATCTCTTCATGATCCAGTCCGCGCATCTTTGCCGCATAGACCACCGCCTTTGCCATGGAATGCGGAAAATGTTCCTCCAGACAGGCGGCCAGACGAAGCAGTTCATCTTCCTCCTTTTCACAGAATGGAATTACCTGTTTTACCGTAGGTTTTGCTTTGGTGAGCGTTCCTGTTTTGTCAAAAACGATGGTCTGCGCTTCTGCAACCGCTTCCAGATATTTTCCGCCTTTTACCGTAATATCATAAGTTCCCGCCTCACGGATCGCTGACAATATCCTTTTGCAATTCCTCCAAAATCAATTTGCATTCCTTCCATGCCAAAAGATATTTCCATCGTTTCTTCATCAAATTCAATCTGTGCTCCATCTGTCAGCACAAGCAGTTCCTGCAAAATTTCCTCTGACGGCACCTGATAGTCCTGTGTTGTAAAACCCCAGGCTTCCATAATGGGATAAATGGTAATATCAAAAGCACCCTCTGTTTCATCGTATAATTCCGCAGCCTTCTCCAGAAGATAAACAGAATCCTCCGATAATCGGCCGCCGCCATTCCGGTTTGCCTGTGCAATCTCACTATTCTCATCTCCCGTAGACAAAAGTGCATCCAAACGCTCAATTTCTTCAATTGCCGCATCTGTGGCCGCTTCCGCCTGTTCCCCATATGCCGTAACTGTCATATAAGTATCCATGGCAAACACTTCTTTTTGTGCACTCTGTGTCTCTGCGCTACCTGTCTTCTCTTCCTGACTGTCGGATGAAAACTGTGCCGTCTCCTCTGATTCCACATTGCTGCATCCGGAAGTCAGAACAAGCCCCATCATGCATAATATTCCCACTATTTTTTTAAATCTCATTCTTTTCCGTTAGAATTTTCTTACTCGAGTGAGTTTACACTTACTATTTTTGTTTTGCAAGAACAATTTCCATTGCTGGAAAATTTTCTCAACACCTGATGCAAAAAATCATAGAAAATTCAAAATACAGCAAAAAAAGAGCTATAACCCGTCCGGAACGTAAACATTCCATTCAAGCTATAGCTCTTTTCTATGTTAATGAAATCTTATGCTAATTTGCTTTTTGCCACTTCTGCAAGTGTTGCAAAACCTTCTTTGTCATTTACAGCCATCTCAGCCAGCATTTTTCTGTTGATATCAACTTCTGCCAGTTTCAGACCGTACATGAATTTGCTGTAGGACAGACCATTCATTCTTGCTGCTGCGTTGATACGAGCGATCCAGAGCTGTCTCATCTGACGTTTTCTCTGTTTTCTGCCTGCGTAAGCGCTTGTTAAAGCTCTCATTACAGACTGTTTTGCTACTCTATACTGTTTGGATCTGGCTCCTCTGTAACCTTTAGCCAGTTTTAATACACGGTTATGTCTTTTTTTAGCGTTTAATCCGCCTTTAATTCTTGCCATTTCTTACTCCTCCTGATCTATTATAAGTACGGTAAAATCTTCTTCATTACTTTTGCGTTTGTAGCATCTGTCATAGCTGCTTTTCTAAGATTTCTCTTAGTTTTTGTGGATTTTTTCGTTAAGATATGGCTCTTGTAAGCTTTCATTCTTTTTAATTTTCCAGTACCTGTTTTTTTAAAGCGCTTTGCAGCTGCTCTGCTAGTTTTCATTTTTGGCATTTTGATGTTCTCCTCTCTACTTGAAAATAATATATCTATTTTAACGTTTTTCAGTTAAAAACATGGTCATGAATCTGCCTTCCATTTTCGGCGGTTTTTCCACATTTGCCACGTCTGCCAGTTTTGCAGCAAACTCATCCAACATCGGTTTGCTCGCCTGTGTGTGTGCCATCTCACGACCACGGAAGCGGATGCTGACTTTTACTTTGTCGCCTTTGGAAAGGAACTTGCGTGCAGCATTTACTTTTGTGTTAAAGTCGTTCTGATCGATGTTCGGTGACATACGCACTTCTTTCACTTCAATCGTTTTCTGTTTTTTTCTTGCTTCTTTTTCTTTTCTTGTCTGCTCGTATTTGTATTTGCCGTAATCGATAATCTTACATACCGGCGGCTGAGCTTTCGGTGCAATCTTCACCAGGTCCAGTCCTGCTTCTACAGCTTTCTGATATGCTTCTCTGGAAGACATGATTCCAAGCTGCTCTCCATCCGCACCAACAAGGCGCACTTCCTTGTCTCTGATTTGTTCGTTAATCATTAAATCGCTAATTGTTGTACCCTCCATCATAAAATGAAATAAAAAAATAGGCAAATAGCATAACTATCCACCTAATACGAGCATCAGAAAATCTTCTGCAAATATTAACGCTTAGTCATCTTATATGCTAAGGTGAGAGTGGACACTCTGCTTTGTTTTATCGAACTACTATACTCTACCACGGAATTCCCCGTTCGTCAAGCATTTTTCTTCAAGTTTCTTCTGTTTTTCTTTCTGTCTTTTCTCTTTCTTATATGATATACTGAATAGGTCAAAAGTGCAAGCAAATATCAACATTCACTGCGAAACTCAGCACAACATATACCTGCCCGCCAGGAGTCTTTTTCCTGTACCAAGGTATATCATCCAGGAGGAGATGCATCAAAATGAAGAAAAAATCCATCGTTCTTTTTTTACTTACATTATCTGTCTGCCTAGCTTTTTCCGGCTGTAAAAAGAATACTGCAGACGATAAAAAAGATTCTGTTGAAACCACTGCAGCAGTGACAGATGACACGGCAGCGGAAACCACACCAGAAGAAGATTCTGATTCTGAAATCAGCAATTCTGACGGTCCCGGTTCATCAGGTGATTCTGAATACATTGAATTTGCCCCCAATGATCAGGTTCAGGGGGAGGGCGCCGGCTCCATAACGCCCGGAACAAAAGTAGAACCTGCTGAAAATTCCACCTCTGTCGAAGGCAGCTCTATTGTCATCCGGAAAAATGGAACGGATCTCTATAAACTGACAATTGACAGCATGGAATTGACAGACGAACGCAATCCTTATGAGGTGGAAGCGGATCAGGTTATGGCCATTACTTTTACTTATGAAAATCTGGGACTTGCTTCCGATTTGTTCATTGACAGTGCCCGATTCCATCTTGCAGACAAAGACGGCATTGCCTGCACTCCATATTCCTTAACTGATACAAATTACCAGAGTATGCCGGTATCATCCGGTAAATCACATACGGCCAAAATCGCATTTGCCATTTCCAGAAAAGATGCATCGGCAGAAAATGTGACTCTTTATTATACGGACGCTCAGGCTGGAGACAATGAGGAATATTCATTCCATCTGAAATAAAAACAGCTATTTCTACAGAAAAAACGGATGCTTTACAGATTCTTTGTGATCTGTAAAACATCCGTTTTCTTTTTCTCAGCTGTGTTTACTGAAACACTGCCCTGCGCATCTTAAGCCTGCGGTTTGAAGCTTTCGCAACATGTTTCATCAGAATCATGCGCTTTCTCTCCGCTTACCAGCACCTGGTCTTTGCTGCAGACTCTATCTTTGTTGTATACACAATGTGTAGCGGTACAATCCAGTTTTGTCATGTCAAACTACCTCCTTTTTTTATTCGAGAATAGTATGCACGGCAAATCTGTTTTTTATTCCTCTGCTTCAACTTCTCTGATTACTTTTGATGCAATTTCTTCTTTGATCGCTGCAATGAACTCGTCCAGATTCTTGGAACCTTCATCGCCGGCAAAACGGCTTCTTACGGAAACGGTCTTTTCTTCCTGCTCTTTTGCACCAACTACCAGCATGTACGGTACTTTTTCCAGACGGCTCTGGCGGATCTTGTAACCGATTTTTTCTGCACGTGAATCAACACTTGCACGGATACCGGATTTTTTCAGTTCATCCAGAACTTCGTTTGCGTAGTCAAGATATTTATCGGAAATCGGCAGAACACGCACCTGTTCCGGGCACAGCCAAGTCGGGAACGCACCTGCAAAATGCTCGATCAGAATACCGATGAAACGCTCGATAGAACCAAATGCTACACGATGGATCATGATCGGTCTGTGTTTCTCGCCGTCTGCTCCTGTGTACTCCAGTTCGAATCTCTGCGGAAGCTGGAAGTCAAGCTGGATGGTTCCGCACTGCCATGTTCTTCCAAGACAGTCTTCCAGATGGAAGTCAATCTTCGGACCGTAGAACGCGCCGTCACCTTCGTTTACCACATAATCAAGACCAAGATCGTTCAGGGCATCACGCAGTGCGTCGGTAGCCATTTCCCAATCTTCGTCGCTTCCCATACTGTCATCCGGACGTGTGGAAAGTTCCACATGATATTTAAAGCCAAGCAGGCTGTATACTTCGTTGATCAGGGCAACTACGCCTTTGATCTCATCTTTGATCTGATCCGGTCTCATAAAGATATGGGCATCATCCTGTGTAAAGCAGCGCACACGCATCAGGCCGTGCAGCTGACCGGATTTTTCATGACGGTGTACAATACCCAGTTCGCCGAGACGCAGCGGCAGATCACGGTAAGAACGCGGTTCGGAAGCGTATACAAGAACGCCGCCCGGACAGTTCATGGGTTTTACTGCGTAATCCACATCATCGATAACCGTGGTGTACATATTTTCTTTATAATGATCCCAGTGACCGGAGGTTTCCCACAGACTGCGGTTCATGATGATCGGAGAAGAAATTTCCTCATATCCGCATCTCTCATGCAGTTCATGCCAGTAGCTTAACAGGGTATTCTTCAGGATCATTCCCTTCGGCAGGAAGAACGGGAAGCCCGGACCTGCATCATGCATCATAAATAAGCCAAGTTCACGGCCCAGTTTTCTGTGGTCACGTTTTTTCGCTTCCTCCAACATATGAAGATATTCTTCCAGTTCTGCTTTTTTCGGGAAAGCAGTTCCGTAGATACGGGTCAGCATCTTGTTGTGCTCGTCGCCTCTCCAGTAAGCACCGGCAAGAGATGTCAGCTTGTACGCTTTTACCGGCTTTGTGCTCATCAGGTGCGGACCTGCACACAGATCCACAAACTCGCCCTGTCTGTAAAAGCTGATTTCAGAACCTTCCGGAAGATCTTCGATCAGTTCCACTTTGTACGGCTCTTCTTTTTCTTTCATAAATGCGATCGCTTCTTCTCTCGGAAGAGTGAAACGCTCGATGGCCAGATCTTCTTTTACGATTTTCTTCATCTCTGCTTCGATCTTTTCCAGATCATCTGCGGTAAATGGAGTGCTGCGATCTAAATCATAGTAAAAACCATCTGCGATAGACGGTCCAATTGCCAGTTTTGTATCCGGGTACAGACGTTTTACTGCCTGCGCCATAATATGAGATGTGGTATGGCGGTATGCAGCCAGACCTTCCGGATCGGATGTTGTGAAGATGCTCAGATTGCAGTCTTTGTCAACCACATGTCTCAAATCCACGATTTCGTCATCCACTTTTCCACATGCAGCCATGCGTGCCAGACCTTCGCTGATATCTTTTGCAATGTCAAGCACGGACATCGGACTGGCATATTCTTTTGTGGTTCCATCTTTTAATGTAATAATCATCTCTATGCCCTCTCTATTTCTATCATTATCCCTATCTTATTACCATTTCATGCGTCCTGTCAATGTATCTTTTAGAATTGCGAGAAACTCTCTCACCATATAATGCACCTGCATAATACTGTGGGACGGTGCTGCAATCCCGCTGATCTCCTGCCCGGTCTGCATTTTTGCAATTCCGCCTGCACGGAAAACATGGAAATTGCTGGTGATAAATCCCACTTTTGCATCCGGGTCATCTATATATTCCAGACTGCAGCGGAAATTCTCAACCGTGTCAGTAGATCTGTCTTCCAGAATCAGACGCTCCGGCTCGATTCCCATGGCCAGAAGTTCTTCCTGCATACACGCTGCCTCCGAACGGGGTTCATCATCGCCCTGACCACCGGATAAAATTGCAACAGTATCCGGATTCTCCTTCAGGTAATCGGCTGCGGTCTCAATGCGATGCAGCAGTGCGATGCTCGGTCTGTCCTTTTTTACCTGTGCACCAAGTACGATCACGTAATCCAGCTGCGGTTCACCTTTTTGAAACATACAGCTCACTACTTTTGATTCAATGCCCACAAAGAGTACCCCGATCGTCACCAGAACCGCAATCATTATGATCCGGACAGATGCTGGCAGATGCCAGTCTCCCAGCCATGCTTCTTTCTTAAATAAGAAAAGAGCTCCTGCCAGACACAGAAGCCCTCCTACCAGCCAAATCCATAAGTATGAGGCTCCAAAGCCTGCATACAGGCCGCATGCCAGGTAATATACCAGGCAGATTATGCCCAAGATTCCAAGTATTGTCACTATTTGTTCGCTCCACAGCATTTTTTGTATTTTTTGCCGGAACCACACGGACACGGATCGTTTCTTCCAACCTTCGGTCCTTTTACAACGGTACCGGATTTTTTCTGTTCCAGATACAGTTCGTGCAGTTTTTCTTCACTGAAGATTTTTTTCCATGCCGGAAGTTCATAAAGCCAGTCTGCCTTTGCATCTACCATGTTCTTGTAGAGAAGTTCTTTGTCAAATCCAAGGCTTACTACGGTGTCCTCGGTCATCTCTTCAATCGGGTTTGGAGTCTTCAGACTGTCGTTGATTCCATCCAGGAAGCCAACCATTACCATAACATCGATGTTATATTTTTCAGCCAGTTCCTTAACGGTTCCCTTTACTTCTTCGTCCGGATTTTCCAGCAGCTGCTCATAGATCTTTTTTTCTGTTTCAAAGTAAGCAGTCCAGAAAGTACGGAGTTTATTCTTATCTTCATTTTCATTGTATGCAACTTTACGCCATTTTCCTAATAAAGTATCTTGTGCCATTTTTGGTTTCCCCTTTATTTTTCATTCTATCTTACGGTTTTATCTGATTTTACCGCAATCTTGATTTTAACATACTTTGTGAGCAGGCGCAAGTCGAATACACGAGAAAAAGGCAGCCTGAGCCGCCTTTTCCCCTGTATAAAATACACTCATCCATTCATAAATCAAAATTCATCTGTAAAACGGCTGATCATGGTCGCGCAGACCGCACGAACTGTCTCGCCCTGCGGCATCAGTTCACCGGTCAATCCGTCACCGCTTATGATTCCGTTTGCCACACACCAGCGTACTCCATCCATTGCAAATTCACTGACTTTTTCATGATCCGGATATCCACTTAGATCAGCCAGTGTATCCGTATCATAACCTTTATATTTTGCATAACGATACAGCATGACTGCCATCTGTTCACGGGTAATATCATCCGCCGGTCCAAAATGTCCGTTATGTGTATAACCGGTTATAATTCCGTTTTCACTTGCCCAGATAACAGCCGCTGTATACCATTCTCCGTCCGCCACATCCGGGTAAAGCGTTTTGTAATCTACTTCCGGTGAACCTTCCATACGATACAGAATCATCGCAAAATGGGCTCTTGCCAGATTTACAGAAGGACCAAATGTAGTTTCATTAAGACCTGTCATCAGACCTTTTTCATAAACATCTTTTGCATATCCATAGTACCATTCCGACTCGTGCACATCTGTATACGGAAGTTTCTTCTGCTGTTCTTCTTCTGTCAGCTGATTGTCTGTCTTGACTACATCCATTGCCTTTTTAGCCGCTTCTACTGCCCCATTTACTTCCTCTGCTGTAGCTGCCGCATCAATAGCCGTATTTGCGGATTCAATAATCTCTGCAAGTTCTGCCTGCTCAGCTTCCCGGTAGTCTTCCGGGTTCTTGTAATCTGCAAGTTCTGCTTTTGCTGCTTCTTTTGCTTCCTCAAGCGCTTTGGCATTCGCCTCGTCTTCTTCCTCTTTTTTCAGCTGAGCATCTGTCTTAATTGCATCCAACGCGTCTTTTGCCGCTTCCACTGCCGCATTTACTTCCTCTGCTGTAGCTGCCGCATCAATAGCCGCATTTGCGGATTCAATAGCTTCTGCAAGTTCTGCCTGCTCAGCCTCCCGGTAGTCTTCCGGGTTCTTGTAATCTGCAAGTTCCGCTTTTGCTGCTTCTTTTGCCTGCTCAAGTTCGGTGTCAACAGCAGTTTCTGTAACAAGCTTCAGATCGCTGACCCAGCCCATATCACTTCCGGAAGCGCTGCTGGAATCTTTGCTGTATGCAAACGTAATTGTATAAGTACCAGCCGGCAGCTCCGTTTCAAAGGAACTTTCCTGTGTTCCGCTGATTCCATTTGCAATAGCCGCAATGGTTATACCGCCGGACTCAGCTGTAATTGTCATCTTATCGTAATTTGTTTCAGAAGAAACGCCATATTTAAAGGAAACCGTACCAGTGCTGCTCAGTGTAACTGTCACGCTGGTGGAACTTGTTGAACTGTTTACACCCTTATTGGAACTTTCAAACCGGGCATTCTCCTCATTATAAATCCATGGGTAGTTTCCGGAATCACTCATGGAAATCTCAGCAATTCCATCTCCCTCCATTTCAATATACTGCATTCTCTCATCATACCATACACGGTAAGACTCTTCACAAACAGCGCAGACACAGTCTTTATACAGTGTACCGGCAACCGTTTTTGACTCATCTTCGGTATGTCCTGCAGCTGGAATTTCCTCACTTTTAAGTTCATCACAATTTTCATTGCGGCAGCTGCGCACAACAGAACCGGTTTCTGTACAGGTCGGAGCAGTATAAACGCAGTCATCACAGCCTTCCATATCTTCACACCAGTCATGTCCAACCGCTTCTGTATAATCACTGATAAATCCGACACCACATTCCGGGCAGACATACTCTGTATATCCCCTTTCGGTACAGGTCGGAGGAACCACTGTTCCATTTTCCGGTTTTACATGGAACGCAGCATCGCTCTGCCATTTCAGAGCCGGATAACTGTCACATGTTAATCCAAAGGTATCCATGTTCAGATCTGCACTCTTCATTTCCGTCTCGGTCAAAGATTCTGCTGCAGGATCACTTTCCGCGGTACCTTCCAGATAGTATCCATTGGTCAGAGATGCAACTTCCAGACTTCCAAGCAGACCGCCCACGTTATCCGTTCCGGTAACATCACCAACATTGTAACAGTCTGTCACAACAGAAAGACCTCCGCTCCAGACACTTATACTGCCTTTCACACGGCCAGACACACCGCCCACATAACTGGTACCGGTAATATTTCCGGTATTATAGCAGCTGTCCAGAGTTATGCCGTAACCATTATCATCACCAAGAATGCCACCTACGCCTGTACTGCCCACAATATCTGCCGTATTATAACAGCCTGTGACCGTAATTCCGTTCATTGCACTTCCGATAATACCGCCCGCCGCATTCGCTGTCGTGCTGATTTTACCATAATTAACGCAGTTTTTAATCGTTGCACCCATCGCATAGCCAACCAGACCGCCCACGTTGGAGCCGCTTCCGGTAATTGTCACATAACTTGCACAATTCTCAATCAGGCATGTACTGCCGCTTACATATCCGGCAATTGCACCGCTGGATCCGGTTGTTGTGATTTCACCACGAACAGTCAGATTTTTAACCACAGAGCCATTCGGCAAATATCCAAACAGGGCCTTTGTGCTGTTTAAATTGACGATCTCATTTCCATCACCGTCCAAAACGGTTACCTTCGCACTGGTGCTGTTGTAACTCCACGGATAGCATCCCAGATCAATATCATTTAACAGTTTTCCGCTGACTGTTGTACTTCCGCTGCTCTGGCTCTGTTTTGCAAACCATGCCAGCTCTGCACCGTTTGAAATCTGATAAACACCATTTTCATCCATTGCCGGTTCCGTTTCGGTAATACCATCCCAGGCACCCTCCGATGAAGACTGCAAGGTTATAGCAAACTGATTTTCGCCATCTTCTGTAACAGAAATGGTGCCCGTTGTATACTGAACTTTACTGCTGCTGATTATATAACTGTATTCACCTGCCACACATTTAAAACTGCCGTCTTCCGCTACCACAACGCCGTTTCCTTCTGCATCACGCATCGTGATCGTAAGATCTGCACGTTCAATGGCATTTCCATCCTGATCTGCAAAATTCAGAGTACCGGTAAGAAACTCTGTCTCTGCCAGTTCAATGGTGATCTCCGGAAGTGCTCCCAACACAGAACCAATACCTACCGTGGCGTTATAGTTTGCACCAACCCCTTTTTCGTAGGTTGTAGCCCGATGTGCACCCGGAGCGCTGCCGCTCATGGACATTTTAATAGCACCATTTAATGTATAACTGGTTTCAGACCAGTATTTCGGAATCGTAATGCTGATACGCTGACGCTCCGGATTACCCGCAAAATCATAGACGCCAAAAGAGCCGCCTGCCACGGAAGTAAATACGGTATCCTCCTCACCAACATAATAGATTCTCGCATTATGATTGTAGTTACCGGACATTTTCTCACACGGATTTGTCAGACCGGTAAACTGGATATAGACTGTATCGCCTGCTTTAATCTCAGCATCTTCTGCTAACAGACTGCCGTCTGCATCCTGCAGTTCGTAGCTGACTTCTTTTGCTGTGATGACCTGATAGGTCGCAGCACCATCTTTTTCTACTTTGACAATATGGCGGCCGGTTGTCAGACCACTGACTGTTACAGCACCATTTTCATCTACGGACACACCATCGGCAGTAAAACCGGAAAATGTCATTTCATCACCGACAACCGAACGGTTTACCGTAACGGTACATCCCTCTTCCGGGGTAAACGTATATTCTGCGCCTGCATCCCCTACATAAAACAGCGGATCATGCTCCGCATCGATTTTACTGGTGCTTCCATAACGCTCCATCATCATATTTGTCTCAATGGAGGTACCGTCAGCACCTACAGAAACAACAAATACACCTGTATTTTCCGGCCAGATTGCAGAAAATTCGCATGGCTGATACGGAGAACCACTTACATAAGCACAGTTACTGTACATGGCATCATATGTAACCAGTACAATGGCTGTTCCTTCTCTGTTTGCCGTCACATCTGCCACACAGCTGTTATTTTCATCCGGCGTAATGGTCAGAAGATCACTTGGATTGCCGTTTACGTCAATTACTTCATACTCCATATCCGGCAGAGCCACTCTGCGGTTATAAAAATTCTCAATCGCCATCCAGTTACGAAAAACATTCAATTCATAACTTTCACCGACGTCAAGATCCATATATCCCATTCCGTTGACATTCATATAAATGTCAGCCATATCATAGGTATTTTTTTCAAAGTTGTGATAAACAGTATCTGACGTAAATTCTTCACTGCCAATATACAGATCCTCTTCTGTGATTTCGATTATTTCACTGACTTTCGTCGGATCAAAGAAATCCCAGTATGTCACACCATCTTCGTTCTGCACGCGATAGAAGAAATATGGTCCTGAGGATAGATTTACGCTTTCTTTTGCCACTCTGAATTTGTAATATACTCTGGTATCACTTTCATCATCACCGGTATCTTCTGTCAGATCATGGTAATAACCGGACTCAAGCACATCTGCAAAATTATATACGTAATAAGTATGGAATTTACCGGCAGAAATAACAGAACCTTCCGGTGCCACAACCGTCAATACTGCTGTCTCCGGAATCTTCTGACTCCAGCTTGAGTCGTTTATGGTCATAGTTTTACTTTTGGTCGTTTCCATACAGTCGGCCGCCTTATCACCGATCGGTGTATAAGTAATGGTCACGGTGTCACCTTCCAGACAAAGACAGGAAGGATATACGTTTCCCCATGAATTGGAACTGCCCATCTCAGCCTGACGGTCCACAGTCTTATTCTGATTGGTGACTTCTGCTGAAAGCGTATAATCGGTATTCAATACCCATCCGCTGTTGGATGCATAAATCTGATAAGCTCTGTACACCTTAAATTCATTCAGATCTTTTGCTTCAACAGTAATTACAATACCGCCATTGTAATCACCATTTTCATCATAACCTTCCAGCCAGTAATCGCCGGCAGCCAGTTCTGTTGTATATACCTGCGTATTTGATGCGTCAGAATCCTCTGCTCCGGCCAGCAAATCTGTGTCACCTTTTACACCATTTTTGTATGTATACAGTTTAAAGCTGTTCAGCTGTGCTGTATGTCCATAGAAAGATGTCTGATATACCGCGGTATTTTCCGGTTCTTCCACTTTAAGTACAATGCTTCCCGGGGCAGAACAGATATCATCTGTATAATCTGCTCCATACTGACCGGCAATGGAAACCACATACTCACCGGCTTCCATATCAGAAGTATCCAGCGTGATTTTTCCATTCTCATCCGCGGTCCCCGCGTAGGTCCACTCCGTTACATTACCGCCTTTATTACCAGTTTTCAGAGAATCTACGGACGTATAATATACTTCCGGTTCACAAGTTACCGGATTGTGTGCGGTTGTATAATCAGCACTTCCGTCTGAACCGGCATGATATACAGACAGTTCCACTTCTTCCCCTTTTGTGGCCGTGGCGGTAACGGTATCATCACCTGCCTTAATGTAATTAAAGACAGCCGTAGAATCTGAATAAAAACTCCAGCTGCTGAAGTGTCCCAGCGTCACAACATCGCCGTCTTCCAGCAGAATCTGATCACAGGTTGCCCCCCAGCCTGCGGATGCCAGCGGATACTCATAATTCAGGTAATAATTCAGATTCATGTCATATCCCCAGAAATTCTCTGTGAACGCAGAGCCGGATAAACCGGAGATTGTCAGTACATCCGTTCCAAGAATATCCTGATCAGCCAGATATCCCTGTCCGGCCTCATCCGGATCTACACCACAATAAAACACTTCTGTGGCATAGATAAACAAATGCAGCATGGTGACCTTACCCTCTGCAGATTCCTGTGTACCGCCTCCCTGGCTTCCGGAATTGTAATCTTCTGATGCGAAATAAAACTCCTCCAGACCATAATCTGCCAGGTCAAAATAGGGCACCTCAATTTTTTTCAGAGCCATAACTTCATCTGTGGCCTCACCAACCATGTACTGATCATCGTGAGACGCAGAAAAGTAGACTGTTACACTGTTGTCATCCTGACCTTCCGCAAATACGGAGACAGGAACCAGCGTCAGTATCATGGCCAGTGCCATGAACAGACTCAATAATCTTTTCCTCATTTTTGTTCCTCCTTGCAAATACATAATTTTTCAAGGCGTTTGCCGCCCAATAAAAATATGATATATGTAATCGCTTCACAGCGTAAAAAAGTAGATTGCCAGACCTTTTTTCTGCATACAAAGACAAAAAGACCGCGACAGATTGAATCTGTCACGGCCATAACTTCGTGCGCAGCAGCAATAAATGCAAACAGAATCCGGTATATATCTTTACCAGACATACACCTCAAACAGTTTCTGTGCTCATTTATAATCCTGTTATCATAGGTCTTCCGACTTGTGCAATGTGAAAAATCATGCTTTTTTCGCGTTTGTCCTTCCGCCTTCTCAGGAAAATTTCCCAATGACCGGCTCACGCCGCAAAGGACATCCTCTTACACTTACGGCAATTGGCAATGTTCCGGACTCCAACCGGATTCCCTCATCTCTGTGTCTGCCACCCGGGCAGTCTGACACATCGTCATGAAACAGTAATTTTTCTTTTATTTTACACCAGCGGCTATTTTTGTGTCAATGCAACTTTTTTTCTTTTTTGTATAAAATCCATAAAACCGCCCATACTATGAGTGAACAAAAGAGAAAGTAAATACTTAATCCTCCCCTTACAGACAGAGGTCTGCGCATCCAGGTAACGCAGGCCTCTGTTTTGTTGTGCCCGTTTTTGTTTTTTTCTTTTCTTTCCCGTGCAAATACGATATACTGTCTTTAACCAATTATATTTGGAAGAAACAGTACAGGAGAAGTTCTACAATGAAAAACAAAAAACAGGTTCTCGCTATTATTGCAATCGCTTTTCTGGTTGCCCTATATGCTGTCCCACTGGTTCTGTCAATTACCATGCCGGATTCCGGCTGGTTCAACGCTTCCATCGCCAGCGTCATTCTGATTCCAATACTTTTATTTGCTTTTCTTCTTGTATTAAAAGCAGTAAAGCCCTCAAAATCACCGATTATCGATACGATTGTACTTGATTCCGGCAACGTTCTGGTGGATTTTGCATGGAAAGAACACATGGAAGAACTGGGATTTAACGAAAAAGCCATCGATTATCTGACCAAAAACATGATTCGTCATCCTTTATGGAACGAATTTGACCGTGGTATAAGACCTTTTTACGATATCGTAGATGAATTCTGCAGAAACAACCCGGATTATGAAAAGGAAATCCGTCAATTTTTTGAGCATCCGGGTGATATGATCACTGCACGCCCTTATGTGATTCCCTGGATTCAGAATCTGAAAAAGGCAGGCTACAAAGTGTATGTTCTATCCAATTGGAGCGATCCCTGTTACGAAGAATTGAAAGACAGTATCTTAAGTTTTGAACAATATCTGGACGGAGCCATCTGGTCCTACCAGCACCAATGCATCAAACCGGAACCGGAGATCTATGAAAAACTGATCAAAACCTATCACATTGATCCTGCCCGTGCCGTATTTCTGGATGACACACAAAAAAATCTGGACGGTGCGAAACCTTTTGGTTTCCATACTATCCTTGTTACAGATCACGAATCCGCACTCGAAGGACTGCGGGCACTGGGGGTAAAATAAAAGGACCGGCCAGGATCTTTGACTTTGACCAATCCGTATATTCTGACATTTTGTAAATGTCACCTTCTGAATCGTTACAATATGCAATAAAAAACGGGACTCCATTATATGAAGCCCCGTTTTTTATTGCATTCTATTTTACTGTAATTCTGATAATGAATTTACAATCTGATCAAATATGTATTCCGCCTCTTCGGCGTGTGCAGAACTGGTCATTTCTTTTGGCAACACAACCACAGAATTTTCTTCCTGCACGGATTCGGACCCGGAAGCCCCTTCCTATTCTTCTTCCTCTTTTTCTTTCTGCAGTTCATCCAGGGTTGGTTCCACCAGTTCTTCTTCCGGAGTGGATGCGGGTGTGATCTTCTCTATCTGTATTTCTTCCGACGTTTCTCTGCCGCTGTCCTGCACCGTTTTCTCCGAATTTCCCCCTGTACAGGTTTCTTTCGGCTTGCTCTGGCAGCCGGCAAGTACCATGCCGAAAAGCAGTGTCATAAGCAGCCACCCTTTTGCTTTTTTCATATTTTATTCCTCCGCCGGCATCTCCACTTGGGCAAAGGAATACACAATTTCACGAAAGGAGTTCTCTGCATCTGTTGAATTTACCGGATAAGCACTGGCTGTTGCCACATAAATAGATTCGCCTCCGTCAATCGCATACACGTAATTTACATAACTTACGTTTTCTACTTTGCCGTTTATAATCATATAATACGCTTTGTTTCCGTTTACTTCAACTTCTGTTTTTTCACCCACACTGGCGCCTTCCATCTGTTCTCTGGCACCCTGTGCATAGCTGTCCATATAAGCCGCTATATCCATGGTGCCGACATCCGCTTTGTCAATCACCATGATTCCGGCATACTGGTCATCGGTAGGTCCCTGCAGTTCAATCTTCATCATCTCTTCCTGCTTGTCACCACTTTTTTTCCAGCCTTCCGGGGCAATCACACGATATGTTTCATCTTCACTTATGACTTCTTTTCCTTCGATTTCTTCCGGCTCCGGTACTGCAGTCTCCTCTGCCTCCGGCTCTGCCGCAGTCTCCTGACTTTCTGTTTCCTGCATCAGTTCCTGGTCCGTTTCAACCGGTGTATCCGCCGTTTTTCCACAAGCCATAAGTCCGAATCCCAATGTCATGCACAACAGAATGCATACTGCTCTTTTTTTCATATAATCTCCTATTATTTATTGCGGTAGATGATATCTTCTCTTCCCGGTCCGTTGGAAACCATGGTGATCGGGAAGCCGATCTGCTCTTCCACAAATTCAATATATTTTCTACAGTTTTCCGGCAGATCTTCATATTTGCGGATGCCGCGAATATCACATTTCCATCCCGGAAGTGTTTTCAATACCGGTTTTGCCTTTTCCAGCAGGTGTGTGGTCGGGAAATCCGTGGTCACTTCACCGTCGATCTCATAAGCAACACATACCGGAATCTCATCCAGATATCCCAGTACATCCAGCACGGTAAATGCAACATCTGTCGTTCCCTGTACACGGCAGCCATATTTGGATGCAACACAGTCGAACCATCCCATACGTCTCGGACGGCCTGTAGTTGCACCGTATTCACCGCCGTCACCGCCGCGGCGTCTCAGCTCATCTGCTTCTTCTCCGAAAATCTCGGATACAAAAGCTCCTGCGCCAACTGCACTGGAGTATGCTTTACATACGGTAATGATCTGCTTGATTTCATAAGGCGGAACACCTGCTCCAATGGCACCGTAAGCAGCCAGTGTGGAAGAAGATGTTACCATCGGATAAATTCCATGATCCGGATCTTTCAGGGAACCAAGCTGACCTTCCAGAAGGATTTCTTTTCCTTCTTTGATGGCATTCCACAGGAAAAGAGATACATCACAAACATACGGCTCAACCATCTCTTTATACTGTTTCAGTTCTGCCATGATATCGTCCGGATTCAGTGCCGGTTTGTGGTACAGATGCTCCAGCATTACGTTTTTCTGTACGCATACACGTTCCACTTTTTCTCTTAAAGCTTCTTCATCCTGGAACAGTTCACTTACCTGAAAACCGATTTTTGCATATTTATCAGAATAAAACGGCGCAATACCGGATTTTGTGGAACCAAAAGATTTTCCGCCCAGACGTTCTTCTTCACACTGATCAAAAAGTACGTGATAAGACATAACGATCTGTGCACGGTCAGATACTTTAATCTTGGGCATCGGAACTCCCTGATCCACGATAGACTGTACTTCTTTAAAAAGTACCGGAATGTTCAGTGCTACACCGCTTCCGATTACACTTGTTGTATGGTCATAGAAAACACCGGACGGAAGTGTGTGTAATGCAAATTTGCCATAATTATTTACAATGGTGTGACCTGCGTTGGCTCCACCCTGAAAACGTACGATAATATCGGCATGTTCTCCGAGCATGTCCGTAATCTTACCTTTTCCTTCATCTCCCCAGTTTGCTCCTACTACTGCTTTAACCATTTTCGTTTCCTCCTGAAACCTTTTTCTAATTAAAAAGTCTTTTTCTTCAAACAATGTCGCTTAACGACTCGTACATTATACCCCCTTTTTCGGCATAAGTAAAATCAATAATCATTATATTTGCCATAATATTTACTTATATGTTATGATATTGGGGTCAAAAGGTATTTTGACCCCTTGTTTTTCATACAAGCATGAAACATGTGACCTTTTGACCCTGGTATCATGTTATGATTTTCTATGTAAAACATAAATATTATATGCAAAAGGACGTCGGATTATGAATATTAGTCTCGAATATTATAAAGTTTTTTATTTTGTGGGGAAAACAGGCAGTTTTACCATGGCGGCACGGGAGCTGTCCCTTTCTCAGCCCGCAGTCAGTCAGTCCATCCGCCATCTGGAGGAGGAACTTCACACCAGACTGTTTTTGCGTACCTCAAAAGGAGTCCGCCTGACCAAAGAGGGAGAAGTGCTGTTCCATTATGTAAGTCAGGGCTATCAGAGCATCGAACAGGGTGAACAGCAGCTGCTTAACATGCTGAATCTGGGAACCGGTGAAATCCGCATCGGAGCCAGCGATATGACGCTTCAGTTTTATCTGCTGCCCTATCTGGAAAAATTTCACGAATCCTATCCGGGTATCAAGGTCAGCGTAACTAACGCTCCTACCCCAGAGACCATTGATAACATGCAAAATGGTCAGATTGATTTCGGCGTAGTCAGCACACCGCTTTCTGCACTGGATAAACTGGAAGTGCATCCGGTAAAGGAAATTCACGATATTTTTATTGCAGGTCCCAAGTTTTTTACACTGAAAAACCGGCGTCTTACCTACTCTGACCTGGAACAGTATCCTTTGATCTTTTTGGAAAAAAACAGCAGCACCCGGCAGTATATTGATGAGCTTCTGGCCCGGGAAAATGTATATCTGCGCCCGGAATTTGAGCTGGCTACCAGTGATATGATCGTTCAGTTTGTTATTCGGAATCTGGGGGTGGGGTATGTGATGAGTGAATTTGCGGAACCTTATATCAGGCAGAATGTACTTTTTCCGCTTACGTTTCAGTCTCCGCTGCCGGCGCGCCGGTTCTGCATTGTGACGAGAAAAGATGATCCGCTGTCCACGGCGGCAAGGCAGCTGCTCGGGATGTTAAAATAGATTGAAAAGATGGTAAAAGATTCTGTAAGGAATGCGAAAACCTGAAAACAGAGAAATTTTTAATCAGAAATGCCCATACTGAAAAGCTGATAAAACTTCAGCAACGAAAAAGAACTGCAAAAAGGCTGAGAAAAATATGGCATAAAAAACAACTTGCACCCTATAACAGAAATACTTAAAATATGAAATAGCAGAGTCCATACTCAGACAATTTATCTTTCCATCTTGTTCATGACACTCTTAGCCATAAAAAATCACACATTATAAGAGGATTACAAAATGACAAAAAAACAGTTAGCTCTCCAAATTATAGAACGCTTAAAAAAAGAATATCCGGATGCCGGATGCACCCTGGATTACGATGATGCCTGGAAACTGCTGGTTAGTGTACGTTTGGCCGCTCAGTGTACCGATGCCCGTGTCAATGTGGTTGTAGAAGGCTTATACGAAAAATACCCGGATATAAATGCGCTGGCCGAAGCAGATGTAAATGATATTGAAGCCATTGTCCGCCCTTGCGGTCTTGGACGCAGCAAAGCACGCGATATCAGTGCCTGTATGAAAATGCTTCGCGATGAGTATGGCGGAAAGGTTCCGGATGACTTCGATGCATTACTGAAACTGCCCGGTGTAGGCCGAAAAAGTGCTAACCTTATCATGGGGGATGTATTCGGAAAACCGGCTATCGTCACTGACACCCACTGCATCCGTCTCACCAACCGCATGGGACTGGTCGATGGAATCAAAGATCCAAAAAAAGTAGAGATGGCTCTTTGGAAAATCATTCCGCCAGAAGAAGGCAGCGATTTCTGCCATCGTCTGGTTTACCATGGCAGAGATGTTTGTACTGCACGTACAAAACCTTACTGCGACAAGTGCTGCCTCAGTGATATTTGCCCCAAAACAGGTGTATAGCATCAGAATTCATTTCGTGCACACGGACAAAATCCCGGACTGATTGGACAATGAATACAAGATTTTGTCCGTATTTTCTTTTTTTAAATATGTTTTTGACCGTTACTTCTCATGACAGTTTTCCAGAGTATTTCCAGCAGACTGGATTCCCACATAATAGAAACTGCGCTCCGGAACTTATCCGTAAGCGCAGTTTCTGTTATTTCTTATGAATTTGTATACAAGCGACAGTTTATTTATTACACATTAATTTCTGCTTTCATACCAAGCAGTTCCTTATTTTCTTCCAGTACCGGAGCCACTGCGTCTCTTAAGAATACGGTTACCTGACGCGGTGCACGACCCACATATTTTTTCGGATCCATCGTCTTCTGCAGATCTTCCAGACTTAAGTTGAACGCCGGGTCAGCTGCAATCAGTTCCAGAAGGTTGTTGTCTTTTCCTTCCACTTTTACGCTGCGGCCAGCTTCCATGGACAGTTCACGGATACGTTCATGAAGTTCCTGACGGTCTCCGCCTGCTTTTACCGCATCCATCATGATGTTTTCCGTTGCCATGAACGGAAGTTCGGACATAAGGCGTTTTTCAATAACTTTCGGATATACAACAAGACCATCTACTACATTCAGACACAGATCCAGGATACCGTCGATAGCCAGGAATCCTTCCGGAACACTGAGACGTTTGTTTGCAGAGTCATCCAGTGTACGCTCAAACCACTGTGTTGCGGATGTGATAGCCGGATTCAGGGCATCGATCATCACGTAACGGGACAGAGATGCGATACGCTCACTTCTCATCGGGTTTCTCTTATATGCCATGGCAGAGGAACCGATCTGGCTCTTTTCAAACGGCTCTTCCACTTCTTTTAAATGCTGAAGCAGACGAACGTCGTTGGAGAATTTGTGTGCACTTGCAGCAATACCTGCCAGTACATTTAAAACTCTTGTATCTACTTTACGGGAATACGTCTGTCCGGAAACTGCCTGACAATGTTCAAATCCCATTTTCTTTGCGATCATCGGATCGATTTTGTCGATGGTCTCATGATCGCCGTCGAACAGCTCCAGGAAACTTGCCTGAGTACCGGTGGTACCTTTGCTTCCAAGCAGCTTCATGCCAGAAAGTACATAGTCCACATCTTCCAGATCCATCAGGAATTCCTGCATCCACAGAGTTGCACGTTTTCCTACGGTTGTGGGCTGTGCCGGCTGGAAATGGGTAAATGCCAGTGTCGGCAGATCTTTGTATTCATCGGCAAATTTTGCCAGTTCTGCGATTACGTTAACCAGTTTTCTTTTTACCAGTTTCAGTGCTTCGGTCATAACGATGATATCGGTGTTATCACCTACATAACAGGAAGTAGCGCCAAGATGGATGATACCTTTTGCTTTCGGGCACTGTACGCCGTATGCGTATACGTGTGACATAACATCGTGACGAACTTCTTTTTCACGGACTTTTGCCACATCATAATTGATGTCATCTGCATGGGCTTTCAGTTCATCGATCTGTTCCTGCGTAATATTCAGACCAAGTTCTTTCTCAGTCTCTGCAAGGGCAATCCACAGTTTTCTCCATGTGCGGAACTTCATGTCCGGTGAAAAGATGTACTGCATTTCTTTGCTGGCATAACGCTCAGACAATGGGCTTACGTATCTGTCGGTACTCATAATATTTCTCCTCTATTTCTCATATTCTCCACGGATATCCTCTGTCGGAGGCTCCATGGGGTATTTCCCTGTAAAACATCCCATACAAATGGGCAGACCTTTGGAGAGTTCCTTCAGTCTCTCCACTCTCAGATAACCAAGGCTGTCCGCCCCGATGATCTGACGTATTTCTTCTAAAGAGCGGTTGTAAGCAATCAGCTGTTCCCGCTCCGGCACATCCGTGCCAAAATAGCATGGCCATAAGAACGGCGGAGAGCTGACTCTCATATGCACTTCTTTTGCGCCTGCTTTTTTTAACATGGTGACAATACGGTCACTGGTGGTACCCCGCACGATGGAATCGTCGATCATGATCACACGTTTTCCCTCCACGGCTTCCCGTAAAACATTCAATTTCACATTCACGCTGGATTCGCGGCTGCTCTGTTTCGGTTTGATAAATGTCCTTCCCACATAACCGTTTTTCACAAAAGCGGTTCCATAAGGAATCCCTGACTCCAGAGAATAGCCCAGTGCTGCAGCATTACCGGATTCCGGCACACCGACTACAATATCTGCCTCCACAGGTGAATCCTGTGCAAGGAAACGGCCCGCCTGAATACGGGAACCATACACACTGACACCGTCAATATGACTGTCCGGTCTTGCAAAATAAATATACTCAAAAATGCAGCGGCCATGTTTTTCTTCCGGAATACAATGGCTCTTATCTGAAACAATGCCGTCCTTTGTGATCGTTACGATTTCGCCCGGTTCCACATCGCGGACAAATTCCGCTCCGATTGTATCAAGTGCACATGTTTCGCTGGTCAAAACATAAGCATTGTCCCTTTTTCCGATGCAAAGCGGCTTAAAACCATAAGGATCTCTGACACCGATCAGCTTTCTCGGTGACATAACAATCAGAGAAAAAGCCCCTTTCATCTTATCCATGGCTCTTCCTACTGCCTCTTCGACCGTTTTTGCATTCACACGCTCTCTGGCAATATGATAGGCAATTACTTCCGAATCGATCGTCGTCTGGAAAATTGCGCCTCCATATTCCAGCTCTCTGCGCAGCTCCGGTGTATTGATCAGATTGCCGTTGTGCGCCAGTGCAAGGGTACCTTTGATATAATTCAGGACCAGGGGCTGTGCATTCTCACGGGAACTTGCACCAGCTGTGGAATACCGCACGTGCCCCACACCAATATCACCTTTCAGTTTTTCCAGAATCTCACCATCAAATACTTCATTGACCAGGCCCATCCCTTTATGAGAGCTGACCCTGCCTTTCGGACCATCCGTCTCACTGACCGCAATACCGCAGCTCTCCTGACCGCGATGCTGCAGCGCAAAAAGTCCGTAATAAATACTGGGCGCGATGTTGTTTCCATCCAGATCATAAATACCGAATACACCACACTCTTCTCCAAGCTTGTCCGTTACTTCCATCTGTTCGTGAATGTTATTCATGGATTTTAATCCTTTCCTAAGTCATAACCTTATGTTGTCAATATTAAAATGATGTTGGGGTCAAAAGGTGTTTTGCCCCCTTGATACCTACGGATTACTCCGCATTTTATGCTCTCGTAATTCTGGTATCTTAAAATGTATAAATGGAACCAGATTTTACTTTCTGCTCTGTCCGTCCGTAAAATATGTTAGAAAAATAAAAAGAAAGTAAAATCGCAACTTTAATATACACCAATCTATAAAATCTTACAATAGTTGAAACTGTCAAAAAATGATTTTCATTCCAACTGCATTTCAAGCCATTTGCAATATACATGCGGATCCCGCTTTTTTAAAAAGCCCCGTTTTTCAACTATTTTCTGTTGACTTTAGTCTGCTAAATTGTTAATATTGTAGCGTGACTGAAAATCAATATAAAAGGTTAGGAGAAAAGTATATGAAAAAGATTATTGCAATGCTGTTGACAGCAACTATGGTACTGTCTCTGGCAGCCTGCGGATCCAAAAAGGAATCTGCTGATACTTCCGCAAAAACAACAGAGGATGCAGAAGCATCCGAAAGTGATATCGATTACGTAAAAGACAAAGGTGTTCTTGTTGTAGGTATCACAAACTTCGCTCCGATGGATTATAAAGAAGAAGGAAGCGATGAATGGGTCGGTTTCGACGCTGATATGGCAAAAGCTTTTGCCGAATCACTTGGCGTTGAAGTAGAATTCGTAGAAATCGACTGGGACAACAAAATCATGGAACTGGATGGAAAGACCATCGACTGCGTATGGAACGGCATGACACTGACGGACGAAGTTACAAGCGCAATGGACTGCTCCAATGCATACTGCAAAAACGCTCAGGTCGTTGTTGTAAATGCAGATGCTGCAGATCAGTATCAGGATGTGGACAGTCTGAAAGATCTGGCATTTGCAGTTGAAACAGGCAGTGCCGGCGAGGCAGAAGTAGATGCACTGGGACTGAGCTACACACCGGTTGCTTCCCAGGCTGACGCTCTGATGGAAGTTTCCGCAAAAACATCTGATGCTGCTGTGATCGATCTTCTGATGGCTGCTGCCATGATCGGTGAAGGAACCAGCTACGAAGATCTGACTCACACCGTTGAGCTGAACAGCGAAGAATACGGTGTAGGTTTCCGTAAGGGTTCTGATCTTGTCAACGCACTGAACGATTTCTTCGCAGATGCTTACGCAGACGGAAGCATGATGGAATGTGCTGAAAAATACGGTGTACAGGACGCTGTTCTGGCACAGTAAGATTTTATACAACTTACGCTGAATTTAGAGGGCGGTTTCTCCGCTCTCTATTTTTGCCATATAGGAATCTTCCGCTGTTTTGCAAACGGCAGAAACCCGATTCCTTAAAAAAAAGATTCATTTTTATAATAGAAAGCAGGATTTTCCTATGGAACTGATTATGGAACAACTGCCGATCGTCATCAAATCACTGAACATCGGCTTTTTACAGACATTAAAATTGTTTTTTATAACACTGATCGGTGCTATCCCGTTCGGTCTGATCATCTGTCTGGGCTCTATGTCAAAATTTAAGCCCTTAAGTTATCTTTGCAAACTGGTTGTCTGGATCGTCCGCGGTACACCGCTTATGATCCAGCTGCTGATCATCTACTATTTTCCGGGCCTTGTTCTGGACAACCCGATCTGGGGAAGCGGGGAAACCGGACGTTTTATGGCCGCATCCGTATCCTTTATTTTAAATTATGCATGCTATTTTTCTGAAATTTACCGCGGCGGGATTCAAAGCGTTCCGGCTGGCCAGGAAGAAGCCGGTCTGGTACTTGGCATGACCAGGACGCAGATTTTCTTCAAAGTCAAGCTGCTTCAGATGGTAAAACGTATCGTTCCGCCAATGTCAAATGAGATCATTACACTGGTAAAAGATACCTCTCTTGCCCGCATCATTGCCCTTCAGGAGATCATCTGGGCCGGACAGGCCTTTATGAAAGGTTCTCAGGGTATTTCCGGCGCCATCTGGCCGCTGTTCTTTACCGCTGTGTACTACCTGATCTTCAACGGTGTTCTGACCGTTTTACTTGGACGTTTCGAGAAAAAACTGGATTATTTCCGATAGGAGGATGACATGTCAATCTTAGAAGTAAAACATATTTGTAAATCTTTTAATAAAACCGAAGTTTTAAAAGATATCAGCTTTTCGCTGGAAAAAGGACAGGTTGTTTCCATCATCGGTTCTTCCGGAAGCGGAAAAACAACCCTGCTGCGCTGCCTGAATTTTCTGGAGCACCCGGATCAGGGTATCATCCGGGTAAATGGCGAAACTCTGTTTGATTCCAACGATTCCGCCACCCAGCAGGAAGCCGCAATCCGCAAAAAAAGACTGCACTTTGGGCTGGTATTTCAGTCCTTTAACCTGTTTCCCCAGTACACCGCCCTTCAGAATGTCATGCTGGCAAGGGAACTTCTTGCAAAAGAACAGCCGGATTACAAAGCAAGAAAAAAAGAGATCCACGAAGAAATCCGCGTACAGGCAGAAGGACTCTTAAAACAGATGGGCCTTGAAAACCGTATGAACAATTATCCGCATCAGCTCTCCGGCGGACAGTGCCAGCGTGTGGCCATTGCCCGCGCCCTTGCCCTTCAGCCGGATATCCTCTGTTTCGATGAGCCGACCTCTGCACTGGATCCGGAACTGACTGGCGAAGTTCTGAAGGTTATTAAAGAACTGGCCGATAACAACACGACCATGATTATCGTAACCCACGAGATGGCATTTGCCCGGGACGTGGCAAACCATGTGATCTTTATGGACGAAGGCGTCATCTGTGAACAGGGTGATCCACGGGAAGTATTTGAAAATCCCAAAGAAGAACGAACCAGACAGTTCCTTTCAAGATTCACACAGGGTTAATAAACAACAACAGGCAACAAAAAGCGCAGCTTCCCGTTCATTCGAAAAGCTGCGCTTTTTACTTCCTGCTTATTTTCTATTGAACCAGATCTTTGAACACGATTTTTCTGTGTTCTCTCAAAGGCCGGTACTGTTATGATATTCTCTGGTCAGTTTTTCCAGGAATGCATCATAGTCCTCTTTTTCATCCCCATCTTTTCTGGGCACACTGCTGCGAACATTCTGCACACGATCCACAATCTCCTGCTCCATTTTCTGATCACCGCCCATTCTTCTCACTTCCTGACGATATTTTTCATAAGGTCTGGTCAGATAATATGCCGTCAGATAATCCGTCTTCATATTTTCTCCCGGAAGACTGTCGCAGGCGACCCGGAAACATTCCAGTGCTTCCTCGTACTGGAACATGCGCATATGTGCACATCCCATGTTGTGATAAATCTCACCGGTGAACTGCCGTCCCAGCTTATCCTCATGGGCTCTGGAAAGCGCATTTTTATACACCCGGATTCCATTAATGTATTTCTTATTTTCGATCAGATAATCGCCCTTCAGTTTCTGACGGACCACCTCTGGTTCATGATCCAGTCTCTGCAGCTTCTGATTCAGTTCCTTCAGCTCATCATGTGTCAGGTAATGAATCTCACGAAAAATCGGAAGCAGAAAATCAATCAGCGCCCCGCCGCCGTCCAGCACCCGATACAGACGCATATACAGCTGTCTGAGCCCCAGTTCTTCCCGAATCCAGTCACACAGTGCCTCATTGATAATCGTTTCATCCAGCAGATAAACATTGTGCTGCAGATAGTAGCAGAGTTCCTCCAGTGAATAGATATTGGTACTGATATTTTCAATATAGTATGGCCGCTGAGCCATTTTTGTCTGACATAGTCTGTAACCGCTCATAATGCCCTCCTAAAGTTCCATTGTTTCCTGCCACTGCAGACCGGATGACGGAAACAGCTCGCCAAATCCCATATCTTTTACCCGGATCACACAGCGATCCGGTGCTTCACACTGAACCTCCATATGCAGTCTGGTGGTCCGGTTTGGCCGTTTCGGCAGATCCGGAAGGGCCATTCCATACCCTTTGCGCTCACCGCCCTCCATGGGACTGAGCAGAAAAACCAGTTCCTCCGCATCATCCAGTATAAAGTCGCACTCCTGATAGGACTCATACCAGTTTACCCCTGCGGCAACCAGCGGATAATACACTTTCAGTCCCTGGGAAATCATTTCCATCCCCACATTGGAGCGAACCAGATCTTTTCCCATATACAAAAAGTCCTTCAGCCTTTTCTCTTCCGCCTTTTCTTTCGCGCCGTAGCAGGCCCCTTTTACATACAGATTGTTTCCGTAAAATACATGCTTTCGGCTCCGCGTCAGTAGCGACAGGGATTTTTCCGCCCAGTCCTTGTGAAATTCCTCACCGATCAGGAAAATACCTGAAAATATGTCTTCTCCCATGGTCCGGACGATGATGCCGTAAAAATCCATATCCCACTGTTCCGGCATCTCCGACAATGGGAAATCCTGAGGAATCGTCAGATTCACTTTTGCCGGCCTCGTCTTACGATCAATGTTCATTTCCTGGTAGGTTACCATATTATCATGAAAGTCATACAAAGCCACTTTTCGCATCCAGACTTCCGGCTTCTGATACATGGTATAATAGAAAAAACTCTCGTCATAATCCTGAATATGACAAACTTCCTTTGCAAATCCCATATGTGAAAAAGCCATTCGGATATTTTCCACAAACACTTTCGACAGCTGCTTGCAGGTTATCATAACGCTGCTGATGCACTTCGCCAGATCCTGCACACCCAGCAGCCGCATGGTCTCTTTGAAAAAAACTGCCATCAGCTCCCATGGCTCCATGATTTTCCGGTCAACGATCCTGGTGTCCTTCCCCTGCCACAGTTCATACAGATTTTCCACCAGAATCCCGCCCGGCTGACTTCCAAAATATTCCGCCTCCACACCAAAATGCCATTCTTCTTTTCCAGCTATTTTGCACAGTGTGGTCGGAAATTCATAGAGGCTGCTGCCTACCTTTGTGGAAAGCGAGACCGGTTCCTGGCTTTTTCGATCATAATAACAAATCTGTGATTTTTCCGGATCCAGCTGGAATCCGATTATAATATTGCGAATTTCATTCATTGCTCTGCCTCCGTTGCCCGTTTATTCCACAAGTTTAAATAATTCTTCCGAAATCTTCTCTGCCTGACGATAATCATGTGCCTTTTCCGCAAGAACCTGTTTCTTATTCAGCTTTCTGGCAGCCAGCATCTGATTGATCAGCTGATATTTACTGCGCCCATCCATATCCACATTTGGCATCGTAATGGATTTTTCCGGCATTTTTCTGACGTTTCCCTGATGTTCCACCGTAATATAATAGTTCAGTGTTTCCCCGTAAAACAGAACAAATTCCTTTGAAAAAAGTCCCCGATACATCCGCTTCATCGGCTCTGTCTTATATGGCTCTTTTGTACTGTTATCGCTTCCAATCCGGTAATAAAGTGTCACACGGTCCTCCGATGCCGCCTTTTGTTCCACAAAAATACGGTCTTCCAGCTGATACGGCTGTAAAAAGGATTTCGGAAGTTTCTGATAAAAAGCAAATCGAAGACCTCTCTGCTGGAATCCCTCCAGCATTTCTTCCGCCTTGCGCTCCTCCCGTTCCTTCAGAGACGGCTTCATGGAATAATACTTCAAAAGTGCAAGCCAGCAGACGCTGTCCATCTCCAGCTCCCGCTCATATGCCATGCTGAGATTGGCAAACACGTACGGATCAGCCGGAATTTCATCCCAGAAATATCCACCGGCAGTAAACGTCAGATAAGACAGAATCACAAGATCACGTCCGCCCTGATTCATATAGGAACGCAGGATCTCCCCGCCGTTTTCCACGTGTTTCCGAACAAACATGGAATATTTTAAAATACGCTCATCCATAGCATAGGTATCCAGATAAAATTCTCTGCCGCTGGTACGGATGCTGCACATCTCATCCAGTGTTCCCTCAAAATAGGCCAGCAGATAATTCAGAATGCGGTCATCATATTTTCCGTATCGATATACATGAGCCGCCAGAAGCAGCAGCTCTTCCTCCGCAATTCCCCCAGTCCGTTCGATCATACGGCTGCACAGACGCACCAGCTTTGGCACCGCAATATGTTCAAATCCATATTCACAAACCAGATCAAACGCTTCCTGATACATACCGCTGGTAATCAGTACTTCTATCAGAAGCACCCTATCCACTTCAGCAAAGCTGTGATAATTAATGGACTTCAGATAACTGTCCAGTGTATCATCACCGGCATGAACCGTATAGTATTCCAACAGTTTTTTACAGATCTGATGTCTGTAATCCTTTGTAAAATTCTCATTTGCCGATGCATGCTGAAACAGGGAAATATTTTGAATATCCAGTGGTGTACTGGTGCAGTCTTCTCCACATACATGAAGCAAAACGCCTGTGTTATCCACATCAAAAGAGCTACACTGTGTAAGATATTTTTCCTCATTCAGCAATTTCTGCAGATTATACTCTACTGTTGCCACATAACGTCTGCACTTTTCATCCTGGAACAGAATTCTCGCCTCAGGCGTATAAAGAGAAATATAAGCAACACCATCCACACAGGGATAACTGATTTCCTGTTCCAGTGCGCCATGGCATACAATCACATTTCGGACCTTCTTATCATCACAATAGAGACGGTAGGAAAACAGAACCTGACTCATGGCTTCTGCCATCTCTTTACTTTTGATCTCGTGGATGAATTCCTGATAAATAACGGCGTAATCTTCATTTATCTTACACTGCAGAAGTTTTTCTTCTGCAAAAATTTCCATTGCCTGACGGTAGCTCTGGTATGTATTGCGGTCTGCTTCTTTATTGCGAATCACATTGGCATAGACAAATGCCTTCTTTTTATCGCTTAAAGTATTGTTATATGCAAAATACATACGAATCACCTGGGGCAGCATCTTATGATACGCCTCCGGCATGGTCTCTATATAATATTCATACAGCCTGGTAATTTTTATTTCCTGCTCCACTGCCAGATCGTACCAGTGGAAAAATTCTTTTCTCCGCGGATTGCCGATCATGATCAGCTTACAGATTGCTTCCAAAATATCTCTGGACGGATAACTGTCATATGCCTTACACAGCACACGATACAGACCACGGGTAAAATAGCGCTCATTTACAGAAAGATATGTGGCACGCAAAGCAATCTCTTCTGTCATTATATTTTCTTTCGCAACAAACTGCAGTACACTGCGCCAGAAGTCGTTGATGCGCTTGAGCAGTCCGATATCCTCCCGGATCAGCATATACGCTTCCAGATAAAGGAGCGGACTTCTGCATCCCATACTGTAAATATTTTCCATCAAATAGATTTTTTTCACCGGGGTGCGATTCACATCTTCGTCCACCTGGAGCATGATCCAGAGAATCTGCAGACTCTCCTGTTTGCGCTGGCGCCACTCCCGGATTTTTTCCACAATATCTGCCTGCCCCGGCATCTTCAGGCCGGTCAGATGACACAAATACAGGAAAAAGGCTCTGATTTCCAATGGTTCCCGGGAAAAAGAATGATTTTTCATGCTGCGAAGGAACAGACGTGTTTCCTCTACTTCACCAGTCAGGTAATTCATATAAGCCTCGTACAGTCTGTATTCAATGGGGTACCCGTCCATCTGGCGGATACTTTCCAGAATCGTTCTGGCCTTCGAGCCCCATGATTTTGCATCCATACGTTCCAGCCGGAAGTCAATATACGTCCTCATAAGGGAAATCTTGCTGTGTTTCGTAAGTGTCTCCATATCCACCCGGACAGAGGATGTTTTGGACGCAATAATATCAACGGATGTGGTTCCGTAAACCGTTTTTAACAGTATCTGGCCAAAACGACGGCCTTTATACAGACGGTCTCTGCGAATAATATATTCCAGTCGGTACACACTTCCCACAAAATCTTCCATGGTAATCTTTTTCCTTGGAATCTCAATAAAGTCCCCGATTACTTCCACTTCTATACTGAGATAGCCCCAGTTGTCTTTGCGGATCTCCAGCTGCTCCTTTGTGGAATCTTCCAGACAGAAATAGGAAAGTTCCCCGCTGTCTACCGAAATATGTACCGGTTCTTTTTGCCCTGCACCCACGAGAAATTCTTCCAGATGCTGATATGTCACCGGATTTTCCGACATGCCCTTATACAGTGTAATCTGATCCGGGGCATCGTTTTTTAACAGCTGTAAAAAAGCCGGACTGGTATACAGCCGAAAGACTTCCCGGATGTCGGTCTTCGCAAGCTGTGTAAAATCAGCAAGGTTTTTTATCCGTCCGGATGCTGCCTGCACAATTGGCTCCTCCACATTTACATACACCGGAATCTGGTATTCGCCGATGTTGGTCGACAGACATATATTGCCGCTGCAGCTCTCTCCGGCTTCCAGTCCGATCACATCCACTCCATAGGGAATCTGTACGGATGTGCCGGAAAAGCGATCCACACCCACAACGATCCGGGCATTTGTCACCGTGACAATACCCTTGATCTTTACATCCTCTTCCGTTCCGATATGCAGTTCTCCCCGTTGATTTTCTCCGACTTTTGTACTGATCTCTATTTTTTCATCAGAAAGAATCAATTTCGGCACCTCATATTCAAATCGGCCGTTTATCAGTTGTTCCATTCTTCTTTTCAAAGTATCACCTGTACCTATCTTATCTTGACTATTGTAAAATTGCTGAATATAATAAAAAGAAATTATGTTCTATTATTATAGTATAAAAGATGTTGGAGTCAAAAGGTATTTTGACCCCTTGATACCTACGGATTACTCTGCATTTTATGCTCCCGTAATTCGAAAAACATTGGAAATCCGCCCTATTCGGGCTGCTTTCTCATGTTTTGCGGGTTTCAAAGTCACATTTTTTCATGCAGGCATGAAACATGTGCCCTTTTGCCCCTGGTATCATATAAAACACTTTATTATTCAAATTATACACTACTTAAGAAGCGTATGCAAGGAAGGAGATATTATGCTCAAACACAAAGACCATTTTCACGGAAGCGACCTGGAAAAAATTGAAGCAATCTACGGGATCAAAAAAGAGGAGATTGTAAGCTTCAGCTCCAACGTGAACCCCCTTGGAATTTCTTATAAACTGCGCAACACACTGGCACACCGCCTGGATGCGATCACCACCTATCCGGACCGTGAATACACCAAACTGCGTGAAACCATTTCTCAATACACCAATGCCCAGCTGGAGCATATCATCGTAGGCAACGGAACTTCCGAACTGATTTCCCTGTTCATTCAGACCCAGCATCCGAAAAAAGCATTGATTCTGGGCCCCACCTACTCCGAATACGAACGTGAGATCGGGCTGGCCGGCGGTATCAGTAAATATTATCCGCTGGATGAAGCAAATAATTTTGAACTGGATGTAACAGCTTTTTGCGACAGTCTGAATGACTCCATCGATCTGCTGGTTCTGTGCAGCCCCAACAACCCTACCTCCAACGCGATTCCGCGCAAACAGATGCGCCGTATTCTGGATACCTGCCTGCGTCACGGAATCTTTGTCATGGTCGATGAAACCTATGTGGAATTTGCAGACAACGAAAAAGATATCACATCCATTCCGCTGGCTAATTTCTATACAAACCTGATCATCCTGCGGGGCACATCCAAGTTTTTTGCGGCACCGGGCCTCAGACTGGGATACGCCATCACCGGAAACAGGGATGTATATAAATCCATCAATACGCGAAAAAATCCATGGACCATTAACTCTCTGGCTGAGATTGCCGGACAGCTCATGTTTCTGGATGAAGACTATATCCAGCAGACAAAAACTCTGATTTCCACAGAGCGGGACCGTATTTACAGAGAACTGTCCGGCTGGGAGAATGTAAAAGTATACAAACCATCGGGAAACTTTATGCTTATGAAGAGCCTGAAAGAAGATGTGACTTCTGATGTCCTTTTTGATCATTGTATCCGGCAGAAGATGATGATTCGCGACTGCTCTTCTTTCCCGTTCCTGGACAACAGTTATGTCAGATTCTGTTTTATGAATCCGGAGGATAATGATCGGCTGCTTGGGGCATTTGCAGAACTGCTGAAATGATTTTTTGCTGATAATCTGGTTTTCATAAATGGTTTGAGATTCGTACAGCTAAAAAAACGGTATTTGCCGGTTTACAAAAAACTGGTAATACCGTTTTTATCTGGCTATTTACGTTTCTTCGAAGTTTTCTTTTTCATGACAAATTTTAAAGGACCTTGATGCTTCTTTTCTCTTTTCGTATTTCTGTTGCAGATTTTCTAAATATTTTCATCATGTTTCAATTTTTCCATACAGGTATATATTGCAAATTTTTTAAGCGGCTGTCACACTTATCTGAAATACTATTATCATTACTATTTGCCACATAATACAAAAAATCTATCAACGGCTGCTCCACCTCTGTGTCATTTGAACCTTTCGTATTCAAAAAAACTTTTTTGCATCCGTCCCCCAATTTCAGATTCGGATTTTGAAAATCTTATCAATTACTGCAGATCAAACAGAGATATCTGGTTTGACTCCGGTATGTCACCCAGCAGTCCCAGATCATCCATCAGATCAATAACCGTCTTAGATACCTTGGTACGATTGCGGAAATCATCCTTTGACAGGAACGGTCCGTCTTTCACAGCCTCTTCCACCGCATCGGCCGCTTTTTCACCAAGACCTTCGATGGTGTCCAATGCCGGCATCAGCTTACCGTCGATGATCTGAAAACGGTGCGCTTTTGCACGCTGCAGATCCACCGGCATGAATTCAAATCCGCGGGCATACATTTCCTGAACAATACGCATATCTTTCATGGTATCCTGTTCCTTGTTGCTTAAGCTGTCCTTTCGGCTCTGGTAATCCTTCATATAATATTCCAGGCGTTCCCGTCCAAGGCACATGATCTCATAGGAAAATGCAGAGGCACGGATACTGAAATATGCCGCATAATAAGCCAGCGGATAATTAATCTTGAAGTATGCAATACGGTAAGCCATCATAACATACGCAGCCGCATGTGCTTTCGGGAACATGTACTTGATCTTTTTACAGGACCAGATGTACCAATCGGGCACGTCATGCTTTTTCATTTCTTCTTCCCATTCCGGACGGAGACCTTTTCCCTTTCGCACGCTCTCCATGATGGTAAATGCCTGTTCACTTTCCAGTCCCATCTGGATCAGATAGATCATGATATCATCTCGGGTACAGATTGCCGTGGAAATGGTGGCTTTTCCGGAACGGATCAGTTCCTGGGCATTGCCCAGCCATACGTCCGTGCCGTGGGAAAGACCAGCGATACGAATCAGGTCGGATATGGACTCCGGCTTTGTCTCTATCAACATGCCCATGGCAAAATCGGTACCAAATTCCGGAATTCCAAGACAGCCCAGTTTACAGCCGCCAATGTCTTCCGGTGTAATGCCAAGGGCTTCCGTACTGCGGAACAGGGACATGACCGGCTTGTCATCCAGCGGCACCAGACGCGGGTCAAACCCGGTCAGATCCTGAAGCATACGAATCATGGTCGGATCGTCGTGTCCCAGAATATCCAGCTTCAGCAGGTTGGAGTCGATGGAATGGTAATCAAAATGAGTGGTGATCACGTCCGATGTCATATCATTTGCCGGATGCTGTACCGGAGTAAACATATTAATATCCTCACCCAGCGGCAATACAATGATACCGCCCGGATGCTGTCCGGTGGTACGGCGCACGCCGGTGCAGCCCTGAGCAAGGCGTTCGATCTCACATTTTCGCTTGGGCTGGTTGTGATCCTCAAAATAGTGTTTTACGTAGCCATAGGCGGTCTTTTCCGCCAAAGTACCAATTGTTCCAGCCTTAAAGGTCTGTCCTTTTCCAAAGATGACCTCCGTATAACGGTGGGCGGTACCCTGATACTCACCGGAGAAGTTCAGGTCGATATCCGGCTCTTTGTTTCCCTTGAATCCAAGGAATGTTTCAAAAGGAATATCAAATCCTTCCTTATTCAGCTGTGTCCCACATCTGGGACACTTCTGATCTTTCAGGTCGGCTCCTGAACGGCCTGCACATCGTTTTGCTTCTTCCGAATCAAAATCATAATAATGACAGTTCGGGCAGATATAATGGGGACTTAATGGATTAACCTCCGTAATACCTGCCATGGTGGCAACAAAGGAGGAACCTACCGAACCACGGGAACCAACCAGATAGCCGTCCTCATTTGACTTCCACACCAGTTTCTGGGCAATGATGTACATAACCGCATATCCATTGGAAATAATGGAATTCAGCTCACGTTCCAGTCTGGCCTCAACTATCTGCGGCAGTTCTTCCCCGTAAATCTCATGGGCCTTTTTATAGCAGATATCACGTAAATCCCGATCTGAATTCTCAATAACCGGCGGGAACTTATCCGGATGAATCGGACATACTCTCTCGCACATATCTGCAATCATATTTGTATTGGTAATCACTACTTCTCTTGCTTTTTCTGCACCCAGATAAGAAAATTCTTCCAACATCTCATCGGTGGTGTGCAGATACAAAGGTGCCTGCTGATCCGCGTCGGAAAATCCCTTGCCTGTCATTATAATTTTTCGGTAAATTTCATCTTCCGGATTCAGAAAATGCACATCACAGGTAGCCACAACCGGCTTTTTAAACTGTTCACCCAGTTTTACAATCTTACGGTTCAGATCGCGCAGATCTTCCTCACTGTGCACATCGTATTTTTCCTCGCGCAGCATAAACGCGTTGTTTCCAATGGGCTGAATCTCCAGATAATCGTAATATTCCACGATTCTGGCAATCTCTTCATCCGATTTTCCTTCCAGAATGGCCTGAAACAGCTCGCCTGCCTCACAGGCACTGCCCAGAATCAGACCTTCCCGGTATTCATTAAAAAGGCTCTTTGGAATCTTGGGCTGACGGTTGTAATATGTCAGATGTGACTCTGATACCAGCTTATACAGATGTCTGCGTCCCGTCTCGTTTTTTGCAAGAATAACTGCATGATTGCTGTGCAGCTTGCGCACACGGTCTACAGACATGGAGGCTTCCCGGTTCAGTTCATTTAATGTCTGAAAGCCTTTTTCCCTGATCATATCCAGAAACTTCAGGAAAATGTGGGCCGTACATTCGGCATCGTCCACCGCACGATGATGGTTGTTCAGCGGCGCACCTACCGCTTTTGCCACCTTATCAAGCGTGACTTTTCCAAGACCCGGCAGAAAATAACGGGCCAGACCCACCGTATCCAGATAGGTAAAATCACAGGGAATGCTCTGTTCTTTGCAGTTCAGTTTTATAAATCCCATGTCAAAATCCGCGTTATGGGCCACCATGACAGCACCCTCACAGAAAGCCATAAATTCCGGCAGAATCTTTTCAATATTCGGCGAATCAAGCACCATACCGTCATTGATGCCGGTCAGCTGTTCAATGGAAAATGGAATCGGCCGCTCCGGATTTACAAAGGTAGAAAAACGATCCACAATCTTTCCGTCGGCCACTTTTACCGCACCAATCTCGATAATCTTATGTTTTGCAGCACTGATACCGGTTGTTTCCAGGTCAAATACCACATACGTATTGTCAATGCCCTGATTTTTGCTGTTGTTGACGATTCCCTTCAGATCATCCACGATATAGCCTTCCATACCGTAAAGGACTTTAAAATCGGAATCTTTCAGCGGCGCACCCCAGTCAAAAAGGTGGTTTGCCTCCGGGAATGCCTGAACCACACCGTGATCCGTGATCGCGCAGGCTTTGTGTCCCCATTTTGCAGCCTGAAGCAGAATATCTTTTGCATTGGACACACCGTCCATATCGCTCATTTTCGTATGACAATGTAGTTCCACACGCTTCTCCGGAGCCGTATCCATACGGCCCTGTTCAAAGCTCGCAATCGTTTTTACACCACGCACGGAACCAATGGTCAGTTCATTGTCAAAACGGTCAATGACCGTAATCCCTTTTATCTTAAGGTAAGCGCCTTTCTTTATGGCCCCCTTCAGTTCTCCTGTTTCCGGGGTCGGTACAAACATTTTGCAGGTAATGCTGTCCGTAAAATCCGTAATGCTGAAAATCAGAATACTCTTATCATTTTTGATATCACGCTGATCCACGGCCATAACTTTGCCGCGCACAACAATCTCACCCATCTCTGTGATGACCGAACTGAGCGGAATGCTGTCCTCCTCAAAATCTCTTCCATAGATGACATCCGGATTGTTGGACTGACGAATGCCTCCGTAACGTCTGGATCTGTCTTCTGCGCCTTTTTCGCCGCTGCTCTTTTTTGCACCGAATTTCTGGCTGCCTGTTTTTGCAGCTGCCGCTTTTCCGGCTCCGTTCTTTCCGGCATCTTTGTTTCCGGAGCTGTCCTTTGCTGCCGAAGTTCCATCTGCTTTCACCGAACCGGTATCTTTACCTGCCTCTGCTGCCGCCTGTGCATCTGCTTCTTCAGTGTTTTTCCCATGTTTTCCGAACACACGCTCCACAATGTTCTGGGCCTCCTGCTGGACGCGGAGTTCACTGTTTTTACGATTGGCACTCTCGCCCCGCTTTTCATATTTTATATCGATAATTGTGGAAAATCCGGCACGTTCACAGAATATCTTTTCCAGAATCCGATAGATTTCCTCATGTTTTCCACGGCCGATCACCGTGTCTGCAAGGGTCACTTCCATATGATTTGATTCATGAAAGACCACTTTTCCATTGATAAAAATATTGTGAAGCAGCGCATTATAGGTCTTCAGTTCCAGTAAAATACTGCTGCGGTATACCTCGTAAAAATTCTCCGGAGTGTACTGCGTGGACAGCAAAAAGCGCTCGATGATCTTAACGGTCATCGAGACACCCTGGAACAGCTGACTGGCAATAGCAGTCTCCAGCTGATATATATATTTTTTATGAATCCACTGTGGGCTGCTTATGTAAACCCGCAAATGATCCCGATCGCGATTAATGGCAACTTTGGTGACCGTAACCTGCTCCAGCAGTTCTGCCAGTTTTCCATCCAGTTTCAGATTTGGAAACACGTCGAGAAATTGTTTTTTTGTTTGTAACATGCTATTTACCCCAGTTTTGCAGTTCTTCACGCAGGCAGTTCAGAAGTTCACGCTCCGGAAGTTTTTTCACGATCTCGCCTTTTTTAATCAAAAGGCCTTCACCGATTCCGCCCGCGATTCCGATATCTGCACCTTTTGCTTCGCCCGGTCCGTTTACAACGCAGCCCATTACAGCTACTTTGATATCCAGGTCAAAATCCTGTACCATGGTTTCCACCTGATTGGCCAGACCGATCAGGTCGATCTGTGTGCGGCCGCAGGTCGGACAGGAAACAACTTCGATGCCTCCTTTTCGAAGGCCCAGTGTTTTCAAAATACGTTTTGCAGACTTGATTTCCTCCACCGGATCTCCGGTCAGTGATACACGAATCGTATCGCCGATGCCCTGATACAGAATGATACCGAGACCGACCGCCGACTTAATATTTCCGGAAAACAGCGTACCGGACTCTGTAATTCCCACATGAATCGGATAATTGATTTTTTCCGCGATCAGTTCATGGGCTTTGGCACACATCATAACATCGGATGATTTGATGCTGATAACCAGATTATCATAGCCCAGATTTTCAATGATTTTTACCTTATCAAGGGCACTTTCCACAATCCCTTCCGCCGTAACGCCGTGGTATTTCTCCACCAGATTTTTCTCCAGAGAACCGCTGTTTACACCCACACGAATGGGAATATTCCGTTCTTTTGCCACATTCACTACAGCCTTGATCCGATCAATGTTTCCAATGTTGCCCGGATTGATACGGATCTTGTCCGCACCGTTTTCCATGGATGCGATTGCCAGTTTATAATCGAAATGAATATCTGCGACCAGCGGAATGTGAATCTGTTTCTTTATTTCTGTCAGCGCTTTTGCCGCTTCCATGGTTGGAACGGCACAGCGGATGATCTCGCATCCGGCTTTTTCAAGTGCCAGAATCTGTGCGACCGTAGCCTCCACATCCTCGGTTTTTGTGTTCGTCATGGACTGAATCAGGATTTTGTTTCCGCCTCCGATAAAACGATTGCCAATCTGGATGACTTTTGTGTGATCTCGATACATAAAACGCTCCTCTCTTCTGCGCTTATCTGGCCCCCGTTCGAACCAGTCTGTGCAGTAATTCTTTGTTTTATTTTTAACTTGTACTCATATTGTTATTGATCATAGACAAAATAAGAGCCGTATATAAAGACACGGCCCCTCGCTTTCACTCCAGTTCTATTATAGCGAACACATCCGGAAAAAACAAGGCAATGTTATTCAAATAAGCGTATCGGTTTCTGCAGCTGAAGTGAAAATTTTGTTTCCACTTTGAAAGGAAAATAGATTTTCGTCTTTCGGGTTATACCCCTTTCTGCTTCATTACAGGAGGCGGCATAGGCCGAACACTCTTGAGAAAAAGCGTAAACCAATATTGACAATATCATTTTTGCAGAACTTTCCGGACAAGTTCTTTAAAAAATCCACAATTTCCCTTGCAGTCACAAAACAAAAGTTTTACAATGTTAAACAGATATATCATTAAACTGTCCGGCAGTCCTCAAACACAGAAGACCGGAAAGGTTTAATTTTGAACAACACGAACGGAGGAATTTATTATGGAAAAAAAGAATATCGACTGGGGTAATCTTGGATTTGGCTATGTACAGACCGATTATCGCTATGTTTCAAATTTTAAAAACGGTGCCTGGGATGAAGGCGGTCTTACCACAGATGCAAATATTTCCATCAGTGAATGTGCAGGTGTCCTGCAGTACGCACAGACCGTATTCGAAGGCCTGAAAGCATATACAACCGAAGACGGACGTATCGTAACATTCCGTCCTGACTTAAATGCCGAACGTCTGGAACAGTCTGCAAAAAGACTTGAGATTCCGGTATTCCCGAAAGAACGCTTTATCGACGCCGTTGTTGAAACCGTAAAAGCAAACGCAGCTTACGTTCCGCCATTCGGCTCCGGTGCAACTTTATATCTTCGTCCATTCATGTTCGGTTCCAACCCGGTTATCGGCGTAAAACCGGCTGACGAATATCAGTTCCGTATTTTTGCTACTCCGGTTGGCCCGTACTTCAAAGGCGGCGTAAAACCGCTGACCATCCGTGTATGTGATTTTGACCGTGCAGCTCCATGCGGAACCGGCCATATCAAAGCTGGTCTGAACTATGCCATGAGTCTGCATGCCATCGTTGATGCTCACAACCAGGGCTACGACGAAAACATGTATCTGGATGCAAAAACACGTACGAAAGTAGAAGAAACCGGCGGTGCAAACTTCCTCTTCGTTACAAAAGACGGAAAAGTTGTTACTCCGAAATCCAATACCATCCTGCCGTCCATCACACGCCGCTCTCTTATTTATGTTGCAAAAGAGTACCTTGGTTTGGAAGCGGAAGAAAGAGAAGTTTATGTTGACGAGTTGGGTGACTTTGCAGAATGTGGTCTCTGCGGTACTGCTGCTGTTATCTCTCCAGTCGGCAAAATCGTTAACCATGACAAAGAAATCTGTCTGCCGAGCGGCATGACTGAAATGGGCCCGATTACTAAGAAACTGTATGATACTTTAACTGGTATTCAGATGGGTCGCATTGAGGCACCGGAAGGCTGGATCAAAGAAATCCTGTAAATTTCATATATTAAAAAAGGGGCAGATTAAATCAGTCCCCGGATTGTAAACAAAGGCTTTGTTTTGACTGAAAAATCAGAAGAAACAAAGCCTCTTTTTGTTATGTGCGGGGTCTTGCATATGCAATCTTAAATTTGCTGTGCTGAATTTAACCAAATCCCCTGCCTGTATATACAAAAAGAAGCTGATAAAACCACAATATCACTTAATTTATAAATAACATTGGATAAAACCAGCCTCTTCTTTTATTTTAATCTTGTTTCTTCACATAAGCAGCAAATACATATTCCAAATCAAAATAAGTCTGCTCGTCGCTTTCTTTTTCCAGTTTCCACTCCGGCATCTCATCCAGATTCGGGAAATAAGTATCCGCCTGATATGCAAAGTCAATTTTCGTCACATATGCAGTATCACAATACGGAAGCAGCAGCTTGTAAATACTGTCACCGCCAATACAATACACATCATCCGCCGGATATTTTGCTATTTCTTCCAACAGAGAGTCCAGATCATGCACCACTGTGGCTCCCTTTACCTGAAAATCTTTGTTTCTGCTGAGAACAATATTCGTTCTGCTTTTCAATGGCTGTCCGTTCGGAAAACTCTCCAGCGTTTTTCTTCCCATGACAACTACTTTGTTTGCTGTCTGGGTACGGAAAAATTTCATATCAGCAGGAATGCTGACCAGAAGTTTGTTATCTTTTCCGATGGCCCAGTTCTTATCTACTGCTACGATTAACTTCATCTTTTTCTCCTCAGATTCTTATTTATCATATTGAAACCGATTTTTGCACCCGGATAATGGTATAAAAATAATAACTATTCAAAAATACATATATGAAGGTGTACATGGGAATTCACTCACCAAATTCTCTCTGCACCTTTTCTCTGTGCATATACGTACCATTATCCTTATAAAAAATCTTATTATACTGCAATCGGAATATTTTTCACCTGTGGACCTGCCTGATAATTCTCTACAGTCAGATCATCTGTGGTGAAATCGTAAAAGTTTTTGATTTCCGGATTCAGTGTTACTTTCGGTGCATCAAAAGTTTCTCTTGTGATCAGTTCTTTCACAACCGGTATATGACGGTCGTAAATGTGGGCATCCGCAATTACGTGTACAAATTCGCCCACATTCATGTTGCTCACCTGTGCAAACATCATGGTAAGCAATGCGTACTGACATACATTCCAGTTATTAGCTGCCAGAACATCCTGAGAGCGCTGATTTAAAATCGCATTCAGCGTAAGTCTGTCCTCTCCCGGTCTCTGAGTCACGTTAAAAGTCATGGAATATGCACATGGATATAATGCCATTTCGTTCAAATCCTGGTGTACATAAATATTGGTCATGATGCGGCGGCTGTAAGGATTGTTTTTCAGATCATACAGTACACGGTCTACCTGGTCAAACATGCCCTCTTTATATTGATGTTTTACCCCAAGCTGGTATCCGTAGGCCTTTCCGATGGAACCGTTTTCGTCTGCCCACGCATCCCAGATGTGGGGTTTCAGGTCGTGGATATTGTTTGATTTTTTCTGCCAGATCCAGAGAATCTCATCCATACAGCTTTTCAAAGCGGTCTTGCGCAGCGTGATCGCCGGAAATTCTTTTCTCAAATCATATCGGTTTACCACACCAAATTTTTTTATAGTATAGGCAAACTCTCCTGTGTCCTCCCATTTTGGACGAACTTTTTCTCCTTCCGTGCTGACACCGTTTGCAATAATGTCCTGACACATATCAATAAAAATCTTATCTGCAATACTCATTTCATATTTCTCCTATCAAGTACAATGCTACAGACTTATTATAATATAGGAAACACCCCAGCGCAAGGCAGAACCCCGCCTCGCGTTCACTTTTCATCCTGCAACATTTCCCTCCATTCTGTAAAAGTGAATGTAACATACCTTTTACACATATGTCACACCTTCTGAATAATTACTAAAATTTGAAAAGGGTGAGGTAAAATCTACCTCACCCGAAAACCGCTCTCTTCGATAGGCGGCATATTAATTTTGCTGATATGATCAATGCGAATCCAGCGCTGGGATTGAATTTTGAGCAGCAGCCGGTCTATGGATTCTTCCAGTCCCTGGGCTTCCATGGTCACGGTTCCATCCCATTCGTTTCGCACCCAGCCAGTTACACCAAGGGTATCTGCGGCATACTTTGCATTGTAACGAAATCCCACACCCTGGACCCGACCGGTAAAAACATAGTGTCTCCGTATTATGCTCATGATTTTCTCCTGTACATTTACGAATTCATCTGTATTATGCAGCTTTTACTCTACTGATACAACCTCATAATCCTGAGCTTCTACCGTACTTTTCAGCACATCATCTGCAATCTCCGCATTCAGTTTCACAATTGCGGTTCCATCCTGATGGCTTACAATCGCCTCATCCACTTCCGGAAGTGCTTCCAGCACTTTTTTCACTCTGCCTGAGCAGTGACCACACATCATACCATTAATTTTCATTGTTCTTTCCATCTTTTTGTTCTCCTTTGCGTTCTTTGTTTTCTTTGCTTTTATTTTTCTGTCTCTGCTGGCATCATACATGGAGAAAAAGTTCAATCTCAACGCATTTGTCACCACACAGAAACTGGATAAACTCATAGCAGCCGCGCCAAACATGGGATTTAACTGCCATCCGAAAATGGGGATGAACACGCCGGCGGCCAGAGGAATACCGATACAGTTGTAGAAAAATGCCCAGAACAGATTTTGATGAATATTCCGCAGCGCAGCGCGGCTCAGACGGATCGCCGCCGGTACGTCACTGAGACGGCTTTTCATCAATACCACATCAGCTGCATCAATTGCTATATCCGTGCCTGCGCCAATGGCAATTCCCATATCAGCTCTTGTCAGAGCCGGCGCATCATTGATGCCGTCGCCAACCATGGCTGTTTTCCCTTTTTCTTTCAGTGCACGGATGACACTTTCTTTTCCTTCCGGAAGCACTCCGGCGATGACTTCGTCTACGCCTGCCTGGGCGCCGATTGCTTTTGCAGTACGCTCATTATCACCGGTCAGCATAACGACTTTGATGCCCATGTTCTGCAATTCTTTCACTGCCTGGGGGCTGTCTTCTTTTATCACATCCGCAACTGCGATAATACCAAGCAGCTTACCGTCCGCACTGAAAAACAATGGTGTTTTTCCTGCATTTGCAAACTCTTCTGCTTTTTCTTCTATTTCTTTTGAAACTTTTGCATTTCCCCGGATAAAGTTCAGATTTCCACCAGCCAGCTTTTTCTGCTGCCACATTCCCGTAAGACCGTTGCCCGGCACCGCCTGGAAGTCTGAAATCTCCTGTTTGGGCAGATTTTGCTTCTCCCCATATGCAATGATCGCTCTTGCCAGCGGATGCTCGCTTTTTAATTCCAATGCATGCGCAGCATCCAGAAGTTCTCTTTCTGTATATCCCGCTGTCGGGTAAATATCTGTCACTTTCGGTTCACCACTGGTAATGGTTCCTGTTTTGTCAAGAGCCACAATCTGGATCTTTCCGGTTTCTTCCAAAGAAACCGCCGTTTTAAACATGATACCGTGTTTTGCACCCATACCATTGCCCACCATGATTGCAACCGGAGTTGCAAGACCAAGTGCACACGGACAGCTGATTACCAGAACGGAAATTCCGCGCGCCAGAGCGAATCCAATGGTCTGTCCGGCCAGCAGCCAGACAATAGTCGTAATCACTGCAATGGTAATTACTGTCGGCACAAAGATGCCGGATACTTTATCCGCGATTTTTGCAATCGGCGCTTTTGTGGCAGCCGCATCACTGACCATCTGAATAATCTGTGATAAAGTGGTATCTTCACCGACTCTGGATGCTTCACATTTCAGATATCCGGACTGATTCAGCGTTGCCGCAGATACTCCGTCACCGACTTCTTTGTCCACCGGAATGCTCTCTCCTGTCAGCGCTGATTCATTGACCGCACTGTGACCTTCCACTACAACGCCGTCTACTGGAATATTTTCGCCCGGGCGGACTGCAAAAATATCTCCGATGCGAACCTGTTCAACAGGCACTTCTACTTCCTGTCCGTCCCGAATCAGAGTAGCCGTCTTTGGTGCCAGCTTCATCAGACTCTTCAGTGCATCTGTGGTCTTTCCTTTTGAGCGTGCTTCCAGCATTTTTCCTACTGTGATCAATGCCAGAATCATTGCCGCTGATTCAAAGTAAAATTCATGCATATAGGACATTACTGCTTCCACGTCACCTTTTACCTGCGCATCTGTCATGGCAAAAAGCGCATAAAGACTGTAGATAAAGGATGCCCCAGATCCAAGCGCGACCAGTGTATCCATATTCGGCGCTTTATGCATCAGACCTTTGAATCCGTTGACAAAAAATTTCTTATTGATAACCATAATCGCAATGGTCAAAAGCAGCTGTACCAGCCCCACTGCAATATGATTTCCGTCAAAAAACGAAGGCAGCGGCCAGCCCCACATGGTATGTCCCATGGAAAAATACATAAGCGGAATCAGAAGGACAAGCGATAGAACCAGCCTGCGTTTCAGCACCGGCGTTTCCTTGTCTTTTAACATCTCTTCATATTCCGAAGCCATATTTCGTCCGCCGTTTTTTCCATCTTTACTGCCGGAACCTTTTTGGGTTGCTCCGTATCCGGCATGCTCCACTGCCGCAATGACCTGCTCCGGTGCGGCTGTTCCCTCTACGCCCATGGAGTTGGTCAACAGACTGACTGAACAGGCTGTTACACCCGGCACTGCAGAAACTGCCTTTTCTACACGGGCGCTGCAGGCCGCACAGCTCATACCTGTAACATTATATTGTTCCAAAATCATCATCTCCTTTTATATTGCCAGATATCAAATTTTCATTTTTATCTTTTCGTTGAATTTATTCCTGTCTGCTATTTTCATAATCCATACTATAGATGAGCAAATATCAAATATTGCACAATTCAGTCCGCTGTACACATGCACAAACTGTGAATAACATTTTCCATTACCATTTTTGTACTTTACTTCATCAGTTTTCCCAGTGTTTTTACCAGTTCATCCACGGTTTCATCCCGACCTGCACGAATATCATCAGCCACACAGGTTCTGATATGATTCGCCAGAAGCACTTTGTTAAAACTGTTCAGAGCTGCGTTCACTGCTGCCACCTGAACCAGAATATCCGTACAGTATGCATTTTTTTCCACCATTCCCCGGATTCCTCTGACCTGGCCTTCAATACGATTCAGGCGATTCACCAGATCCCGATATTCTTTTTCTGAACGCTCTTTTGTTTTCCCGCAGCATTCGCAGATTTCTTTGTTTTCCGCCATACATGCACCTCCCGGATATTATACCTTTGCATTTTTGCTATTTCATACAGCCATCTGGTCTGCATATTTTTTGTTTTCGGTAAGTTCTTTTTTGCGCTGTATACCCCTTACCGGTATTTCATATTATTAGTTTATACCCCACCAGGGTATTTGTCAATCGATTTATGCTGTCTGGTATTTTTTCTCATCTAATCTGCTGTAACTAAGCCAGCAGCCACCTTTTAAGCGGTGGTTTAAAAAGTGAACGAATTGAACAGGGGCAGGTGATCCAAGCACCTGCCCCTGTCCAATTCATTATTTATTCAAATCATTCACCCGTACAGTTCATATCTGTGATGCTGCAGGTTTTATCCTCTTCCTCCGCCACACAGTTCATATCCGTCAGCCCACAGGTCTTTTCCTCTTCATCGGCCAGACAGTTCATATCATTTAACCCACAGGTTTTGTCATCATCTGTCATTCCGTTCATATTTGTGATGCCCAGTTCTTTTCCCATAGCTGATTCTCCTTTCTACAGAACATTCTTCGTGGCTACAATATCCACTCCCGTATCCGCCACATTGGCCAGCACAACATCGCCAATGTGCACCGGAGCCGGAACCACGATTCCCTTCAGTGCTTTCACACAATCAAAAATCTTTCCTTTCGGAATATCCTCTTTTGTCTTAACGGACACCATATCCGCACTTCCGCCTGTCACCCGAACAGTGGACGTAACGATTCTTGTGGGGTTCGTCACTTCTTTTTCGGCATATATCTTACCGCGTTTACAGGTATTTCCGGTTACCTTTACCACTGCAGTTCCATCCATTTCGACAGTCAGAGGACAGCCCATCGGGCAGCTGATACAGGTCAAATTTCTAACTTCCATCTTTACGCCTCCTCTATCTTAACGGTAATGTTTTTCAGTTCCGGATAACTCAGCAGCTGCTCTTTTGTAAGCTTGATTTCCTCCATCTCGCCCGGAGCAACTACCTGACGTTTTTTATGGATCACTCTCTCTTCATCAAAGTATGCGCTCACATAGCAGTTCTTATACACACCGCCCACGCGGAAACGCACGGTCAGATTTTCATCCATACGCGCCACATTGATGGTTCCCGGAACGGTATAGCGAACCCCTTCTACTGCACTGATTTTGATGACTTCCTGATCTTCTGACTTCTGTGCACCGTCTTTTACATAAGCCGCCGCATTCTTTCCTGCCGCAGCCGCCTCCTCGGAAACAAAATCCACCAGATCATGTACATGAAGTACATTACCACAGGCAAATACGCCCTCAATACTTGTCTCGAGGCTTTCGTTTACCTTCGGTCCGGAAGTAACCGGATTCATCTCAACACCCATACCATTTGAAAGCTCATTTTCCGGAATCAGACCTACGGAAAGGAGCAGCGTATCACAGGAATAAAATTCCTCGGTTCCCGGAATTGGTTTTCCCCTGTTATCCACTTCTGCCAACGTGATTCCTTCCACGCGCTCTTTTCCTTTAATATCTACAACCGTGTGACTGAGCTTCAGCGGAATGCCGTAATCATCCAGACACTGTACAATGTTTCGCTTCAGACCGCCTGAATAGGGCATCAGTTCCGCAACTACTTTGACTTTTGCTCCTTCAAATGTCATTCTTCGTGCCATAATCAATCCGATATCACCGGATCCAAGGATGACAACTTCTCTGCCCGGCATATATCCTTCCATGTTTACCAGTCTCTGTGCCGTACCTGCGGAAAAAATGCCTGCCGGACGATAACCCGGAATATTCAGGGCACCTCTGGACCGCTCGCGGCATCCCATCGCCAGGACAATGGCCTTTGCCTGAATCTCAAACAAACCTTCTTCCCGGTTCATGGCGGTCACCACTTTTTCCGGGCTGATGTCCATAACCATCGTATTGAGTTTATACTCAATATTCAATTCTTTTACCTGATCGATAAATCTTCCTGCATACTCCGGTCCGGTCAATTCTTCTTTGAATGTGTGCAGACCGAACCCATTGTGAATACACTGGTTCAAAATGCCGCCAAGTTCTTTATCTCTTTCCAGTATCAAAATACTGTCTATGCCGTTTTTTCTGGCTGAAACAGCTGCCGAGAGGCCCGCCGGTCCACCGCCAATTATTACGATATCATACGCTTTCATTCCGACGCCCCCTTTTTTATAATGTATCTTTGTTTGTTCCAACTACGATTCTGGAATCTCCGCCTGACTTTGTAATGTCAAACATGCTCATATTACATTCGCGGGCAAGAATTTCCATGGTTCTTGGGGAACAAAATCCTGACTGACAGCGTCCCATTCCTGCTCTGGTTCTTCGCTTTACGCCATCCAGAGATCTGGCACCAAGGGGACGTCTGATTGCATCTATGATCTCACCTTCGGTTATCATTTCACAGCGGCAGATAATATTGCCGTATGCCGGATTTTCTTTGATGAGAGCAATACGCTCTTCTTTTGTCAGTTCTTCCGGATTCAGAATCCCTTTTCTTGTGGCAATAAAGTCTTCCTTTTCTTCCAGCCCCATTTTTTCTTTCAGGATATCCGCAACCATCACACCGATCGCAGGCGCACTGGAAAGACCCGGAGACTCGATTCCCGCACAGTCGATAAATCCTTTTGCATCCTCAACCTCTTCAATGATAAACTCATGTCCGTCTTCGTGAGCACGGAGTCCTGCAAAGGAAGTAATAACCTGTCTCATCGGAATATTTTTCACACTCATTCCGGATTTGGAAATGACCTGATCCAGACCTTCTCTTGTGGTATTGGTTCCTTCTCTGTCTTCAACGTCGATAGCAGTTGGTCCCACAAGCAGATTTCCATGTACGGTAGGCGTTACCAGAATGCCCTTTCCGTATTTGCCCGGAAGCGCGAAAATGGTTCTGCTCACGTGTTTTCCTGCACTCTTATCCAGCAGACAGTAATCTCCTCTTCTTGGGGTAATATGTATCTTTTTTTCACTGACCATATTGTGGAATACATCTGCGTATACACCAGCCGCATTTACGACGTATTTTGCAGTATAGATTCCTTTGCCTGTGTGCAGTTCAAATCCTTCTTCCAGTTTTCTGATTTCCTGGACTTCTGTGTTGAACCTGAATTCCACACCGTTTGCATATGCATTTTCCGCAAAAGCGATATTCATGTGAAACGGACACACGATACCGGCTGTATGTGCGTACAGAGCAGCAACCACTTCATCGGAAACATTCGGTTCCATTTCCAGAACTTCTTCCCTGCCGATAATCCGGAGATCTTTTACTCCATTTGCAACGCCGCGCTCATAAAGGGCCTGCAGATTCGGCATATCACTTTCATTTAAACAGATAACCAGCGAACCGCATCTTTTGAACGGAAAATCCAGTTCTTTTGAAAGTTCTTCCATCATCTCATTGCCGCGCACATTTAATTTCGCCATCAGAGACCCTTCCGCCGCGTCATAACCGGCATGGACAATGGCACTGTTTGCTTTTGATGTTCCGCAGCATACATCTTCTTCTTTTTCGATCACACAGGCTTTTACCTTATAGCGGGATAATTCCCTTGCGGAAGCCGCGCCCGACACTCCTGCGCCGATTATAATTACATCATAATCAAACATCTTTTCTTTCTCCTTTTTATGTCTCTGTCACAAAGAGCCCAGCAAATCATCGCATGTATAAATGCGGTATTGCCAGGCTCTTTATTCACGCAATCACATATTCAGTTTTACAGGTCTGATCTTTTACCACGGAATCGCTCCGTATAACAATACAGCTGCAATGGCACCAAGCACCGGGCCTACTAAAGTAACGATGGCATATTTCCAGTTTGAACTTCCCTTTCCTTTGATCGGAAGGACTGCATGTGCCAGACGAGGTCCGATGTCACGGGCCGGATTGATGGCATAACCGGTCAGACCGCCAAGAGACATACCGATGGATACGATGATTCCGAATACAACAAATTTATCAAGACCGCCTGCGATACCAGGAACGTTGGCGATACCTTTGATTGCAAATACAAGCACAAAAGTTCCCACTGCTTCACTTAAAATATTAAGCGGCATATTCGGGATAGACGGAGCGGTGGAAAATACACCGAGTTTTGTTCCCGGATCTTCGGTTGCATCGAACTGGCCCTTGAAGAGCAGATATACCAGACATGCCCCTACAAATGCACCTGCAAACTGGGCGATTATATAACCCGGAACCTGTGACCATGCAAAACTTCCCTCAATTGCCAGCGCAAGGGTAAGCGCCGGGTTAAAGGATGCACCGGAAGCCGCACCAAAAATACATGCCGGAACCATAACTGCAAGACCCCATGCCAATGTGATCTGGATTGATCCTGCGCCCTTCATACCTGATTTATTCAGGGTTACGTTAGCTACTACGCCATCACCTAAGAGAATCAACATCATTGTTCCCAAAAATTCTGCTATATATGGTAACATAAACAATTCCTCCTGTTTAAATATTTGAAAATACGAGCACTATTCCTGCCCCTGTACGGAACGCAGTCATTCTGCATTTTCACGATCAGTCTTCTTTTGCCCAACCGTAAGCATATTTAACCGCTTTATTCCAGCCTTTGATTCTCTTTGCTCTGTCTTCTTCCGTGATAGACGGAGTAAAGGTCTTATCAATAGCCCAGTTTTTGATTACATCTTCTTTGCTTGCCCAGTATCCAACTGCAAGCCCTGCCAGATATGCAGCTCCCATGGCTGTTGTCTCTACACACTGGGGACGGTTAACCGGAGCATTAATGATATCGGCCTGTGTCTGCATCAGGAAATCGTTGGCACTTGCGCCGCCGTCTACCTTCAGGGCAGCCAGTTCGATTCCGGAATCTGCTTTCATGGCTTCCAGTACGTCATTTACCTGATATGCCAGAGATTCCAGTGTTGCACGGATAATATGATATTTGTTAACACCACGGGTAATGCCCACGATCGTTCCTCTTGCATACTGATCCCAGTGCGGAGCACCAAGTCCGGTAAATGCCGGCACCACATAACATCCGTTGGTGTCTTTTACTTTCTTGGCCATATATTCGGAATCCGGTGAAGAATCAATGATTCTCATCTCATCACGCAGCCACTGTACAGCCGCACCCGCTACGAAGATAGAACCTTCCAGCGCATATTCCACTTTTCCATCAAGTCCCCATGCAATGGTGGTTACCAGGCCATTCTTGGAGAATACCGGTTTTTCGCCTGTATTCATAAGCAGGAAACATCCGGTTCCATATGTATTTTTTGCTTCACCCGGTGTGAAACAGGTCTGTCCAAAGAGAGCTGCCTGCTGGTCACCTGCAGCACCTGCGATCGGGATCGGACCGCCCAGGAAGGACGGATCGGATAATCCATATACACAGCTGGATGGTTTTGCTTCCGGAAGCATGGATTTCGGAATATTCAGTTCAGCCAGGATCTCGTCATCCCACTCAAGAGTATTGATATTGAACAGCATGGTTCGGGATGCATTGGAATAATCGGTTACATGAACCGCTCCTTTTGTCAGTTTCCAGATCAGCCATGTTTCTACGGTACCAAACAACAATTCTCCATTTTCCGCTTTTTCCCTTGCACCTTCCACATTGTCAAGGATCCATTTGATCTTTGTTCCGGAAAAATATGCATCAATAACAAGCCCTGTTTTTTCTCTGAATTTGTCTGTGAGTCCTTTTTCTTTCAGGGAATCACAGTATTCGGATGTTCTTCTGCACTGCCATACGATTGCATGGTATACAGGAATTCCGGTGTTTTTGTCCCAGACAATTGCTGTTTCTCGCTGATTGGTAATACCGATTGCGGCAATGTCGTCTGCTGTTGCCCCGATCATATTCATTGCTTCAACAGCTACACCCAGCTGGCTTGCCCAGATCTCATCCGCATCATGCTCAACCCAGCCCGGCTGCGGGAAATACTGTGTGAATTCTCTCTGTGCCACACTGCACATTTCGCCCTTTTCATTAAAGAGAATACACCGGTTGCTGGTGGTACCCGCATCCAACGCCATTACATACTTTGCCATAATCAAATCCTCCTTTTTCTTATAATTGGAAGAGTAAAAAAAGAGCGCATTACAAAGCAACATCTCTGCTGTTGTTATCCGCTCTCCTTTACCTTCACTAATTTCTTGACCTGTAAAAATCATATCATAATGCACAAGAAATTACAATATTCATTTGTTTTTTCATATATTATGCACATACTCGTATATTCTTCTTGTGCACTATGTATATTTTGTTTATTTTTTAACATTCCTATTTGGTTATTTTTTTATCAATCTTAAAACCTCTTCCATATCTTTCTGACCAACGTAAACATCTTCATCATTCACAATAACCACCGGCACACGTTCTATTTTATATCGCTCCACCAAATCTTTATAAAGTGTGGCATCAATCATTTCTGCCTCAATATTTTCGTTCAGGGAGGCAATTCTCTGACAGGCTGCAACCACCTTCGGGCAATGATGACAGGCCAGTGATACACATATTTTAATATTTGTCTTTTTATCCAGCTTCTGAATCTTTTTTAAGGTCCATCTGCTGATTTCCTGTCCTGGTCCGGCAAGATTATAGATAGCCAGAACAAAGGAATTAATCTCCTGCCCTCCGGGCACTCCATGAAAAGCAACACCGCAATACCGCCCATCTTTGTACATAGCCACTGCCGGAAGATAGGTCTGATCCAATTCCGGAACCTCAGTTCCTTCCGACGCATCATAGACTTCCAGGTGTATTTTTTCATTTAATGCAGCAACAGCAGCAAGGAATTCCGCCATCTCTTTCCCCTTGGCATCATTCATATCCACAACGGATTTCAGAATCATATCCTCTGTCAGTTTTGCAAAAATCCCGGACAGTTCACTTTTCAGTTTATCATTGACCAATGGACTTTCCGCCTTAATGTTTTCGATCATCCGAATCCCTCCTACAGCATACCCACAAGATCCAGACTTGGCATTAATGTGTCTTCGCCCGGTCTCCATTTCGCCGGACACACCTGATCTCCGTGGGTTTCCACGAACTGAGCAGCCTGAACCTTTCTAAGAAGTTCTTCTGCATTTCTTCCGATTCCCATATCGTGAATCTCATAAGCCTTAATTTTTCCCTCCGGATTCACAATAAACGTACCGCGAAGTGCCTGTCCCTCCTCTTCTACCAGCACGCCAAAGAAACGGGCCAGTTTTCCAGCCGGATCACCCAACATGGGATAAGGTATTCTTCTGATCGTCTCAGATGCATCTGCCCAGGCCTTGTGAACAAAATGTGTATCTTCTGATACGGAATAAATCTCACAGTCAGCAGCTTCAAATTCCTCGTAAAAATCAGCCAGATCCCCCAGTTCTGTGGGACAGACAAACGTAAAATCCGCAGGATAAAAGAAAAATACGGACCAGTGGCCCAGAATATCTTCCTTTGTCACTTCAATAAACGCGCCTCTGTGATACGCCTGCACTTTGAAATCTTCTACCTCTCTGTTGATTAAGCTGCACATTTTCATCACCTCGTCCTTTTTATTTTAATTCATTCTCATGGCCGCGCTCTGCGGAAGCTTTTTCCGCATCACCATATTCACCCTCGTTTTTTCCGGAATTCTCATCGCTGCGATTTTTATACAGACCAATAAGACTGCTGACCACAAAAAATCCACCGATGACAACGAAAAGGACAGAAAATATCCCCAGAATCACCGGATTGGCTCCGGTCTCTTCGTTTACATATCCCATAACCAGTTTTACTCCCAGATACGCAACATATGCACCTACTGCGATTCTTAAATAGTACGAAGAATTTGTATTTTTATCCTCCACGATCCTACTCCTTTTCTTTCGTTCCTGTTATCTCAAGTTTAACATATCGCATACATTCCCACAAGCCAAAAGACCTTCTCCTCTTTTGTACAATTTTTCTCTATGACACAAAAACAGCGATCCGAGTACTTCTGCTCCAATCGCTGTTTTCATCTTTTATACTGAACTTTCATATCCAGCTATTCTTTTGTAATTCTTTTTGTGGATTCACGCTCCAGCAACTCACCTTCCAGAACTACCCGGCGATGGCCGCCGCGTTTTTTAATCTCGTCAAACAGAATTTTGATGGTTTCCTTTGCCATTTCTTCCACAGGCTGACGCAAAGTGGTCAGCGCCGGACTGTAATAAGCACCCATCTCTATTCCATCAAAACCGATTACCGATATATCATCCGGTATGCTTTTGCCCACATCACGGATTGCTCTGCAGGCTCCGATGGCAATACGGTCTGCAATACAGTACAGCGCTGTAAACGCTTCCTGTTCCAGCAGCAGTTCCTTCGCCAGATGATAACCGGTCGCCATGTCATAATCGTCGCTCTCACCATCCATATATTTTACGAGCTTTGGATTGTAGGCAATTCCCCGATTCTCCAGTGCTTTTTTGTACCCGAGAAACCGGAGCTGTCCAATACTCTGATCATCCCTGCTGGATGTAATGATCGCGATTTTATCATGTCCAAGATCACATAAGTAATCTACAATTTTATAGCTTTCTTTAAAATCGTCCAGAGATACCGAGGAACACCGGCTCTCTCCCTTTTCATCGTAAAGCCCAACGGTACTTAAAACAAAGGGAACATTCAGCTGACTGAGCTTTTCTTCTGACTGGGCAAAAGTACCGCCCAAAAATACAATCCCTTTCAGCCGTTTTTCCTTTGTCAGTTCAATCGCAATATCCAGCTCATTCTCATACTCTTCCACTCGCTGTAAAATAAAAGAACACTTCTTCTTTCGTATTTCACTCTCTATGATGTCTATCATTTCATTAAACAGGGGATTGGTGATACCTTTGATCAATACGGCGATTGTATTCGCATCCGAACGTTTCAGATTACGGGCACTGTTATTGGGAATATAATTATTCTCCCGAATAACTTTCATAATCATTTCTTTTGTCTCCGGATTAATATCGGGATGATTATTGATCGCGCGGGATACTGTACTTACACCCACACCACTCAGACGAGCGACATCTTTTATTGTTATATCCCCCATATCCAACACCTCAAAAATTAAATTCTACCATAGAGTTTCGTCATTTTTCTGATATCAGATGCCAACTCATCCGTAATCTGACCCTTTTTCAATCTCCATTTCCAGTTATTTCCAAGGGTTGACGGCGTGTTAATACGGGCTTCTTTTCCAAGTCCAAGGTAATCCTGCATCGGAATCACACAAAGGGCAGCCACACTGGACTGTGCCATACGGATGAAATCCCATGCGATTTCCTCTTTTGGTGTATGCGCATTATTCATATAACGGATTGCAAAATCTTTATCTGCTTCGTTCATGCTCTCATACCAGCCAACGATCGTATCATTGTCATGGGTTCCGGTATATACAACACAGTTGCTGTTGTAATTATGAGGCAGATAATCACTTTCCTCCCGGGAATCAAATGCGAACTGAAGAATCTTCATTCCCGGATACCCGGTATCTTTTACCAGCTGTATTACACTATCAGTCAGGAAACCAAGATCTTCTGCGATGATGCTGACTTCTCCCAGATTTCTTTTCAGTGTCTCAAAGAGATCCAGACCCGGTCCTTTTTCCCAATGACCGAACTCAGCAGTCTCATCTCCATAAGGAATGGAATAATATTCATCAAATCCACGGAAATGATCCACACGCACAACATCATACATTTCCAGACAATGTGCCATACGTTTCTGCCACCATGCATAACTGGTCTCTTTGTGATAGTCCCACTTATAAAGAGGATTGCCCCAGAGCTGTCCTGTAGCGGAAAAAGCATCCGGCGGACAGCCGGCAACAGCCACCGGAAGATTCTCTTCCGTAAACTGGAATAACTGAGGATTTGCCCAGGTATCTGCACTGTCAAATGCCACATAAATCGGAATATCGCCGATAATCTTTACATCGTTCTCTTTTGCATATGCATGGACACGATTCCACTGTTCATAGAACATATACTGCTGGAAACGGTAGAAGGAAATCTCCTGTGCCAGCTTTTCGCGGATATCCCAAAGAGCAGTCTCTTCCCGGTCACGCAGCGGTGCATCCCACTGGATCCATGCCGCACCGTTCATGCTGTCCTTGATTGCCATATAAAGGCAGTAATCTTCCAGCCAGTAACTTTGTTCACGGACAAATTTTCCAAAATCCGGTTCATTCACATCAAAACGCTCAAAGGCTTTTCTTAAAACTGCAAAACGTGAAAAATATATTTTTTCATAATCCACATATGCTTCGCAGTCTCCAAAATCAGCCCCTTCACATTCTTCTTCTGTCAACAGACCGTCTTCCACTAATGACTCCAGATCGATATAATACGGATTACCCGCAAAAGTTGAGAAAGACTGATACGGAGAATCTCCGTATCCAGTCGGTCCCAATGGTAAAATCTGCCAGTTTTTCTGACCAGATTCTTTCAAAAAATCAATAAATTCAAATGCTTCTTTTGAAAAGCATCCGATGCCATATTTTGATGGCAATGAAGAAATAGGTAATAAAATGCCGCTTTCTCTCATTCGTTCAAACCTTCCCTGTTTCTAAATTTTTATCAGCCTTTTACTGCTCCTGCTGCCACGCCCTTGATGATATATTTCTGACAGAATAAGTATACGATAATAACAGGAATAATACTGATCATGATAATTGCCATGGTTGCACCGAGGTCAACGGTACCATAGCTTCCTTTCAAATACTGTACATGAATCGGAATAGTCATATATTTTGTTCTGTCCAGTACAAGGTACGGGAGCAGGTAGTCATTCCAGATCCACATTACTTCCAATACACCAACGGAAATCAGAATGGATTTCAACATTGGGAATACTACTTTAAAATATGTAGTCAGCGCACTACATCCATCGATGGCTGCTGCCTCCTCGATTTCCAACGGAATACCCTTGATAAATCCGGTAAACATAAATACCGCCAGACCGGCACCAAATCCAAGATAAATAACAGGAATCGTCCACGGAGTATTCAGATTCAATTTATCTGCTGTACTGGACAGAGTAAACATTACCATCTGGAACGGTACGATCATGGAAAAGGCACACAGTGTGTACATTGCCTTTGAAAACAGATCATCTACACGCACAATATACCATGCTGCCATGGATGTACATAAGAGAATCAAAATAGTAGACAAAACTGTAATTACAAGACTGTAAAATACAGAATTCAGGAACGGATAGTTACCAAATGTCATACCTTTGATATAGTTTGCCATTCCCATAAAAGTTTCTGAATTAGGGAATGCAAAAGGATCCTTATTTACAGCACCATTACTCTTGAAAGAGTTCATCAATACGGCAAAAATCGGAATCAGCCAAACAACACTGATAACGGAAAATAATGCAGTAAGCAAGGTACTACCTAAATGTTTTTTTGTTTTCATTATGCCTGTACCTCCTTCTCACGTGTAAATTTCAGCTGTGCAAGAGCCAGTACAGCTACCATAACAAAGAAAATAACAGCTTTTGCCTGAGCTACACCACGGCTGTTTGAGCTTGCATAGAATGTCTTATAGATATTAAGTGCCATCATTTCAGTTGTATTTACCATAGAACCATCTGCCTGTACTGCAATCGGCATACCCTCTGTCAATGCCAGGTTCTGGTCGAACAACTTAAAGGAGTTCGTCAAAGTCAGGAAAATACAAATGGTAATAGAAGACATAACGTTCGGAATCGTAACTTTAAACAATGTCTGAACTTTATTTGCACCGTCAATCTTAGCAGCTTCCATCATATCTTCTGAAACGCTCTGAAGACCTGCAATATAAACAATCATCATGTAACCAATCTGCTGCCAGCACATCAGAATAATCAGTCCCCAAAAACCGTATTCTGATTTTGCCAGTAAGTATGTACCATATTTGCTTAAAATACCATCGAAAATCATAGACCAGATATAACCAAGTACGATACCGCCAATCAGATTCGGCATGTAGAATACAGTACGGAAAATATTAGATCCTTTGATATTCTGGGTTAAAAGATATGCAATAAGGAATGCGAAAAAGTTAATCAAAATAATTGATACTACCGCAAACAATGCCGTATACCACATAGAATGACGAAATCCTGCGTCGCTAAAAGCCTTTGCATAGTTATCCAATGCAACAAACTGCGCATCTGACGGCAGTGTAAATTTGCAGAATGACAAATACATACCCTGTACAAACGGCCAAATGAAGCCAACACAAAAAGCAAGAAATGTAGGTAACATAAAGATCGGGAAACATTTACGAATCGGTCTTGATACCAAACGGCTGTTTACTGCCGCTGCTGATGGTTTTTTCTTCTTTCTCATAAAACTAGCCCTCATATTATTATTAAGAAAGGGGAGTGCTTGCGCCCTCCCCCAATCCTTCAGTTATTTATTGAATTACTGATTAGCGTACTGTGTAGCCCAGCCATTAACGAATGCGGTTACTACGTTATCCCAGCTGCTGTTGTTGCATGTATAATCCTGTAATGTAGAAACAACTGCTGCTCTCCATTCATCTACGTTCGGAGTATAGTTGAATGCCCATGTTACAACATATTTGCCTTCAGCGATCAGATCGTTAGCTGCTGTGAAGAATACGTTTTCAGATTCTTTTGCATTGTTGAACGGGATCGGTCCAAACTGTTCAGCCATCATGGTTGTACCTTCTTCAGATGTTACAACCCAGTACATGAAGTCTAATGTAGCCTGGATATCTTCTTCAGATGCTTTGCTGTTTACAGCCCAGCAGTTTTCTGTACCACATGCAAGTGCGGAGTTGTCTTCACCTTCAACACCGATGTAGATCGGGATCATGGTCAGATCATCCGGATTCATGTTGTAATCGTTCACTAAGGAATCATATTCCCATGTACCATTCTGATAGAATACAGCCTCTCCTGAGCCGAACTCTTCTTTAGACATATCGCCAGTAGCGGTCGGAAGTGCAGAAGCTTCAACAGTTGCATTGTTTACATACAGATCCCAGATAGCTTTGTAGTTGTCAAGGTAAGCACCTGTGATTTCAGCCGGCTGTTCTGTTACGCCGTCATCTTCGAATTCATAGTACAGCGGCATGTTTGCCAGATGTCCGGAGAATCTCCAGGAAGAAGAACTGTCAAGACCTGCAGATGAGAATGCAGAGAATCCAAGTTCATCTTTACGAGCTGTGATATCTTCAACAACTGCTTTTAAGGAATCGAAATCTGTGATATCAGATACTTCGTATCCAGCTTCAGCTAAAAGAGCTTTGTTTGTGATAAGACCGAATGCTTCGTAGCAGTAACCTACTGCGTAAACTTCTCCGTTATCACCTTTTAAGTTAAAGTCATCTGTAGTCATCTCAGCGTATACATCAGTATCAGCCAGATCTAAGCAGTAGTCACCCCATGTTGCAAGAGACTGCTGATTACCACACTGGAATAAGGTCGGAGCGCTGCTCTTTGCCATTTCAGCAGTTAAAGTCTGTTCATATTCACCACCTGCTGCAGTAACAACTTTAACTTCTACACCAGTCTGCTCTGTATATGTAGCTGCCAGTTTCTGCCAAGCTGCATCTGATTCCGGTTTGAAGTTCAGATAATATACAGAACCTTTTGCATCAGAGCTTTCATCATCTGCATCATCTGTTGTTTTTGCATCATCACCTGTGGTCTCTTTTTCTTTTGAACCACAGCCAGCGAACATGCTGGTAACCATAGCGGCTGAAAGTAAAAGAGCCATTACCTTTTTCATTTTCATAGTATCTCTCTCCTTTATTATACTTTTTTTGGAACAGTTATCGGAAAGGTTTCCGGTAACGTTTCCAAATGTTGAATAAATAATACACCCTCTTGGTAAATAATGCAAGGAAATATTGGACAGACATGTGTATTTTGTTAAACCATCCAGAATTTTTCTTTATTTTTTGTGAATTTTTACAAGTAAAAAGCTGTCATAAAGACAGCTTTTCTCAAAATTGTATGGAAATGGTTGTTCCCTCTCCTACTTTGCTTTCTACTTTTATTTTTGCCCGATGCATCATGGCACCATGCTTCACAATGGACAGACCAAGGCCGGTTCCTTCCGTCTCACGGGAATGACTTTTATCTACCCGGTAGAACCGTTCAAAAATACGTTCCTGATCTTCCGGTGAAATACCGATTCCTGTGTCGGTTACAGTCCACAAAATACCGGCGGCATCTTTCTTTACCTGAATGCTGACCGTACCATTTTCTCTGTTATATTTAACTGCATTGTCACAGAGGTTGTAGATCATTTCGTATATAACCTGGCGTACACCTCGAATTTCCGCATTTTCCCCCTGCAGATGCACGGTAATGTTCCGTTTTTTTGCCTGAAGATCCAGGCATGCACAGACATCTTTTGTCACATTGTAAAGGTCTACGGTTTCCAGCTCCACTGCTGTATCTGCCAGTTCATCCAGCTTTGACAGGCGGATAATATCTTCCACCAGAGAGGTAAGCCGTCCGGCTTCGCTGCGAATACGTCCGGCAAATTCCGGTATATCTTCCGGTTTTACCATGCGATTCTGGATCAGTTCCGCATATCCGGATATGGACATCAGCGGTGTTTTCAGTTCGTGTGACACGTTAGCAGAAAATTCTCTTCTCAGCTTCTCTGCCTGTTCTTTTTCCGTCACATCCAGAACCAGAATGACCGCACCTTCTGTGGTGCCGTCGATCACCACCGGATTTCCTACCAGATTGTAGGTTCTGCCGCCCTGTTCAAACAGCTTTTCCGTGGCTTTTCCGTTCCGTGCATCATCCCACACCTGTTTCAGATCTTCCTGACGGCTCATTTCCAGAAGATTTTTTCCTGCGCAGCTTTCCGCCTGCACGCGGTATATTTTCTGAGCTGCTTTATTAATGGAGAGAATCACGTTTTTATTTGTAACGATCAGTCCGTCTTTCATATTATCTGTGATCGCCAGATATTCCTGATGGGAAGTTCTCAGCTCTTCCACCTGACTTTTGATCAAACCATTCTGCTTGTGAATGCGGCGAAGCAGCGGTGAAAGTTCTTCATACACCTCATTTTCCAGGGGATGCTCCAGATCCAGTTCATTGATGGGCTCCACCAGTTTCTTTGTAAAACGGCCGGTTACATAAATATTGAGAACGATCACACCCACGATAATCAGTACAATCAAAGTAAAACCGGACATCATGGTCTTAAATACACTGTCCACCGTATGCGCCATACGGAGTACCTGACCGTTTTCCAGCCTTATGGCATAGTAGTAAGTCACCTCACCCAGGGTATTCGACATTCTGGTGATTTCCCCGCGTCCCGTTTCAAGCGCATCCTGTACTTCCGGACGATCGCCGTGATTTTCCATCTCTTCGGTCTTTTTTGCAGAATCATAGGTCACTTCACCGTTTTCATCAATCAGGGTGATTCGGGTTGCCGTCACATTTGCAACCTCCCGGGTCAGGTAGCTTCCTCCCATCTGATTGACGGAAATCTGAACATACTGAGCTTCATCCCTGACCGTTTCTTTCATCTCATCAAAAAACTGGTTATATGTCACAAGTTCAATCAGAAGGAACGCCAGAATAACCGAAACACTGACCAGAAAACTTACATTTTTAAATATCTTCCGTCTCATTGTCTTCCCCCTATGCGATATCCGACACCGCGAACGGTTTCAATAATGTCACCTGCTTCTCCCAGCTTCTGTCTGAGGGTCCGGATATGCACATCCACGGTTCTCGTTTCTCCGTCAAAATCATATCCCCAGATATGTTCCAGCAGCTGATTTCTTGTTAAAACAATCCCACGGTTTTCCAGCAGATAACGCAGCACCTCGAACTCTTTTAAGGTCAGCACCACATTTTTTCCATCTACGGTAACCCGATGCTGTTCCACCTGAATTTTCAGTTTTCCGGCCGTATATTCATGAACCGACTGTTGTGTTTCACTGCCGCTGCGGCGCAGCACCGCACGCACTCTGGCCACAAATTCCATCATACCGAAAGGTTTTGCTATATAATCATCCGCACCCGCATCCAGGCCCAGTACTTTATCATACTCTGCCCCTTTTGCCGTGACCATAATAACCGGAATATCACCGGTATCCGAACTTCTTTTTAATTTTTTCAGAATTTCCATCCCGTCTTCTCCCGGAAGCATAATATCCAGCAGGATCAGATCCGGTTTTTTTTCTGCCAGTCCTTTAAAAAATTGCGCACCATCCGAAAAACCGCGGGCCTCAAAACCGCTGGTCTCCAGGGTATAGACGATCAACTCTCTTATGTTTCTCTCATCTTCTACGCAATAAATCATCTTTCTTTGTCTCCTCTGTGTACGCCTGTTATGGAAAATTCCACCCATTCCGCTATATTGGTGGCATGGTCACCGATTCTCTCATAATATTTTGCAATCATAAGAAGATCCATAATATATGCACCGTCAAATCCCGGATGTTTCAGCCGTTCAATCAGCTGTTCTCTTATTCTCACGAAAAGTTCATCCACCGCATCGTCGCTGTCAATGACTTTCTGTGCCATGTACAGATCACGCTTTACATATGCATCAATACTCTCATTTACCATGTTCATGGTAGCAACTGCCATCTCTCTGATGGGGATGCTTTCATCCGGTGCCTGCAGATGAGAGGTTTCCAGAATTTCCGCAATATCTGCAGCCTGATCACCGATTCGTTCCATATCGGTAATCATCTTCAGCGCCGCCGAGATCTGTCTGAGATCGCGGGCCACCGGCTGCTGCTGGAGCAGAAGTTTCAGACACATATTTTCGATTTCCTTTTCCTTGTGATCGATCTCCTGATCTTTCCGGATAATCTCACGGGCTGCTTCCTGATTTTCCTCCATCAGTACCTCATATGTGCGGTTAATCACCTGCTCACACAGGGAGCCCATCTCGATCATCTGCACATTCAGCTCCTGTAACTGCTCATCAAATCTTACTCTCATGACATCAACCAAACCTTCCTGTAATATAATCTTCTGTTCTCTTATCATTTGGCATGGAGAACAATTTGTCTGTATCGTTCATTTCGATTACTTCGCCCAGAAGGAAGAAGGCCGTCTTGTCTGAAATACGGGCAGCCTGCTGCATATTATGGGTAACCATGATAATAGTATAGTCTTTTTTCAGTTCTACAGCAAGGTCTTCAATCTTGGAAGTAGAAATCGGATCCAGCGCAGAAGTCGGTTCATCCATCAGAAGCACTTCCGGCTGTACCGCCAGTGCTCTTGCGATGCAAAGTCTCTGCTGCTGTCCGCCGGAGATGCCAAGGGCACTTTTTTTCAGACGATCTTTCACCTCATCCCAGATTGCAGCCTGCCTCAGGGAAGTTTCCACAATTTCATCCAGTTTCGCCTTGCTGCGGATTCCGTGTGTTCTCGGTCCATAGGCAATATTGTCATAAATGCTCATCGGAAAGGGATTGGGTTTCTGGAATACCATACCCACACGCTTGCGAAGCAGGTTTACATCCATTTTTCCGTAAATGTCTTCTCCGTCCAGAAGAACGTCTCCGGTGATCTTACAGCCTTCTACCAGGTCATTCATACGGTTCAGTGATTTTAATAAAGTAGATTTTCCACAGCCGCTGGGACCGATAAATGCGGTAATCTGCTTAGCCGGAAGATGCAGTTCCACATTTTTCAATGCATGAAAATCTCCGTAGTAGAGATTCATGTCTTTTACTGTCATTTTATCCATAATCGATTTATCCTTTCACCAGTTATCTGGTATCGCTTTTCTCTTCTCATTTGCTGTTTTTTACAGCTCTTCAATCATTGTTCTTCAAATCTTATGCTTTTGTCAGCCGTTTCGCGACAAAATCAGAAATCGCGTTAATAATGAGTACCAGGAACAGCAGGATAACAGCTGTTGCATAAGCCTGATCCATGTGCAGACCTTCACTGGAAAGAACATACATATGCACTGCCAGAGTTCTTCCCGAGTCCATAATTCCCGATACCTGTGCAACAGTTCCTGCTGTGTAGATCAAAGCGGCAGTCTCACCTACCACACGACCGATGGCCAGAATGACGCCGGACAAAATTCCCGGCACCGCTGCAGGAAGTACAATTTTAAATACAGTACGCAGTTTTCCTGCGCCCAGCCCGAAACTGGCTTCACGATAGGAATCCGGCACAGCCAGAAGTGCCTCTTCCGAAGTACGCATGATCAAGGGCAAAATCATGATAACCAGAGTAAAGGAACCAGCCAGCATGGAATATTTCCATTTCAGCGTGGTCACAAAAAACAGCATACCAAACAGACCGTATACGATGGAAGGAATGCCGGAGAGTGTTTCTGCTGTCATACGGATAATTTTTACGACGCGGCTTCCTCTTTTTGCGTATTCTACCAGATAAATGGCAGAAAAGATGCCGATCGGAGCTGCGATCGCAAGGGTCAGAAGGGTCATCATTATGGTGTTGATGAGCGCCGGCATGAGAGAAGCATTCTCTGATGTATAAGTAAACGCAAACAAATCTTTATTAATATGAGGAATTCCTTTTACCAGAATATAAGCAACCAGAAAGATCAGTACCGTGATCGCAGTCAATGCGCCGAGCAGTGTGATCAGGGCAACCAGTGCAGAAATGGGGTGTCTCCTGTACTGATTCATTCTCTGTGCAAAAGTCGTTCTGTTTTTAATTTTTGCTTTATCATTCGCAGCCTGCATCTGCGGGGCAAAGTTCATTTTATTTTCAATTTCCATTATTCGCCCTCCTCTTGAGCGCTGATACTGCCAGGTTGATAACCAGGATAAATACAAACAGCACAACACCGGTGGCAATCAGTGCTTCTCTGTGCAGTTCTGCTGCATACCCCATCTCGGTAACGATATTTGCTGTCATGGTTCGTACTCCTTCCAGAATCCCCTGGGGCATACGGGGCTGATTTCCTGCAACCATGATAACCGCCATGGTTTCCCCGATGGCACGGCCGATTCCAAGAACAATACCTGCCATGATACCGGATTTTGCAGCCGGGAATACGATACAGTATACGCTTCTCTCATGGGTTGCTCCCAATGCAAGAGAACCTTCATAATAACTGTCCGGCACGCTTCGAATGGAAGTTTCCGTCACTCCGATGATGGTAGGAAGAATCATAATACCAAGCAGAACCGATGCGGCCAGCATACTGCTGCCGGAAATATAAGCTTCAGGAAACAGATTTCGAATGGTTGGTACGATCAGCACCATACCGAAGAATCCATATACAATAGAAGGAACACCGGCCATCAGATTGATAGCGCTGCGGAAAAGAGGATAGATTTTCTTCGGACAATATTTTGCCATAAACACAGAAGTCAGAAGTGCGATCGGTACACCGATCAGAATTGCTCCGGCGGTAACATAAATGCTGCCCAGAATCATGGGCAGAATACCGTAAATATTATTGGATGGTCTCCACTCTTTTCCCAGAAGGAAATCGAACAGTCCGATTTCCGCGATGGCCGGAACACCGTTTGCAAACAGGAATACGCAGATGAGCACCACCGCCAAGACGGAGGTGCACGCTGCGATCAGGAAGACCAGTCTCATAGCCTGCTCTTTAAAATTTTTCATTAGATTTCATCCCATGCTGTTGTTTCACCAACGTAGATTGCTTTTACCTGGTCAACTGTTAAATCATCTGTCGGGTTTTCATTGTTTACGATAACTGCGATACCATCCTGTGCAATTACAGTTGCTGTTACGCCTGTTTCGCTGTCTTTCAGATCACGGGAGGCCATACCGATATCACAGATACCTTCGATAGCAGAATTAACACCTGTAGTAGAATCGCTCTGCTGGATTTCGATTTCAGCGTTCGGGTTAACTTCTGCATAAGCTTCTTTCAGTTTTTCCATAACCGGTGTTACAGAAGAAGAACCAGCTACTACAACTTTACCTTCCGGAGCAGAACCTGCATAAGCTTCCACATCATCCAGTGCAATGTAACCGTTTTCAGCAACAACTTCCTGTCCTTCTACACTTAAGATGAAGTCAATGAAGTCCTGAGCTACTTCAGACAGATCGTCTTTTGTTACGATGTTGAACGGTCTGCATACCTGATAATCACCAGATTTTACGTTCTCAACAGTTGCTTCTACACCGTCGATCTTAACCGCTTTTACAGAATCATTCAGAGAACCAAGAGAGATGTAACCGATTGCGTTCGGGTTGCCAGCTACTGTTGTCATCATTACAGATGTGTTGTTTGTGATTTCAGCATCTACTGTTGTGTAGTCTACTTTCTCACCCGCATCGTTTTTCTGTTCTACACCAAACAGTTCGATGAACGCTCCGCGAGTACCGGAACCATCTTCACGGGATACAACTGTGATTTTACCGGTTGCGCCTGCTGCCTCTGCTTCTTCGTCAGCAGATTCTGTCACTTCTGCATCTGCAGATCCATCGTTTGCAGCATCAGCTGTGTCTTCGCTGCTTCCACAGCCGACCATTCCAAGTACCATTGCCGATGTTAATAATAATGCTAATTTTTTCTTCATAACTAAAGATCTCCTTGCTTTTTTCTTTTTGTTTTTGTTTGCTTTGTTTTCTCAACAAGGACATCTTATGTAAAAAATGTAAAATCCAAAAGTAAAATCATGTTAAATCTACGTAAAATCACATAGAAAAAGCTGCCGTATCCGCTACGACAGCCAATTTTCACACCTTCGACAGATATTTTACAATATCCGCATACACATCATATTTCATTGTTTCCATCAATATCTCATGGCGCATGCCCGGATATAATTTCCCGCGGATGTTGCAGTAGCCCTGCATGCGCAGATGATTAATTGTTTTCTTCAGCTTCCTGGGTCCGCCAATGCACGGATCTTCGCTTCCGCCAATAAAAAGAATCGGCAGCTTCGGCTTTTTACATGCCCAGCCTTTTGAATTGTAAGTCTCTCCCATCAGTTCGAACAGCGCATGATACCCGTCTACGGTGAATGTAAATCCACATTCCGGAGCAGAGTCGTACTCTTCCACCACTTTCGGATCCGAACAGTGCCAGGCAAACCGGCTTTTTTCCTCCGCATACTTTGCCTCATAGGAACCAAAGACTGCTGATTCCAGAAATTTGCTCGGATGCATACTGCCGCAGATCAGCTTCTGTACCCGGTCAACACATTTTCCCACCGGAAGCGCCCGATTTTTGCTGGGCGAACCGCTTAGAATCAGTGCCTGCAGTTCTGCATCATATTTTTTCAGATAAGTTCGCGCGATCAGACTGCCCATGCTGTGCCCCAGCAGGATAAACGGCGCCTGGGGCCATCTGTCCTTCGCCTGCATGGTAATCTGATGCAAATCTTCCACCAGGGCTTCTGCACCTCCCCCGTACATGTACCCCAGATGTGATTTTTCTTTTACGCTGCTTCCATGACCTCTGTGGTCATGAATGATACTGGCATAACCCTTCTGTGCCATGTATTCCATAAATTCGGTGTAACGCTCTTTTGTCTCGCACATACCGTGGGAAATCTGAATTACACCTTTCAGTTCGGGATCATTCGGTTCTATGATGAATACATCCAGTTCAAGCCCGTCAAAATCCGACTGCAGTTTCAAATATTCTTTCTGCATACAATCACCCCTAAATCATTCATACCCCCAGTTATTTTTATTCTTAGTGTCAGTTTTTCTTTTCTTCCTCCGACAGAACCGTTTTTTGTTCCAGTCCTTTCTTTATTGTAAGTCTTTCGTTTTTCAATGTCAAAATAATTACTGTTAAAATTGTAAATCTTCCGAAGATGCGAACCGTTACTCGCATTTTATAAAGATCTGCCACATATTTTTCCCCATATTTCTCACACTATCATTATATGAAACGTTCATGCATCCACATTCATTTTGCCGGACCAGACCGCCTGACACGAAAATGCATGAAAATCCATATCAAAAACAAAAAGGAGTCTGCCCATGAAAAAGAAGAAAAAAAATCCGTATAACATCTACGACAACCACAATTTTGCCGACAGCGCTTCCTCTACAGAATGCACTGGTCTGATTCCCGGCAATCCGGATTCCAGAGAAACCTTTCAGACTTACAGCAATATTTACGAATTCACCGGTTCTCCCGATGACGATGATGCCTCCTGATGACAGAAAAGGTGTAAAAAGCGTGCCACACACTTTTTACACCTTACACACAACTATCTCAAATAATATTCTATTTTCTTCTGTTTAAGCTTCTTTTGAAAGATCTGAAGTACAATGTGCACATTTTGTTGCCTCAATCGGAATCTCAGACAGACAGTACGGACATTTCTTTGTAGTCGGTGCCGGAGCTTCCTCCTCTTTGACGCCAGCCAGCCGCTTTGCTTTTTCAGTCGCTTTGTTCACAGCCTTCATCATACAGAATACCACCAGCGCCATAATCAGGAAATTGAATACTGCTGTAAGGAATTTTCCGTAATTCAGTGTCACTTCTCCAAGAATGTTGAGTGACAGCTTATCGAAGTTCTTGCCCCCAAACAGACCGAGAATCGGTGAAATAATGTCCTCGTTCAAAGACGTTACGATTGATGTAAATGCACCGCCGATGATAACACCGACTGCCATATCCATCACATTTCCTCTTGCGATGAAATCTCTAAATTCACCCCAAAAACCTTTTTTTGCCATTTGCGTTTCCTCCCTGGTTCTTTTAATTTTTTTCTGAACGTATTTTTCCGGCAAAAATCTGCCGTTTTTTTAATGCTTTACACCAGATTTGTAAATCCCGTATTTATTCTTCCAGTTCATGAATCATTGCAATACGTCTGTTGTGACGGTCACCTTCGAACTCAGACTCCAGATACGCGTCACAAATATCTTTTGCCAGTTCCACACCCACGATTCGCGCACCAAATGCCAAAATATTGGCATTGTTATGCTGTTTTACAAGGCGGGCTGTTGCGGTGTCACTGCATACCGCAGCGCGGATTCCCTTTACTTTATTTGCGGCAATTGAAATACCTACACCGGTACCGCAGATCAGAATACCACAGTCAACTTCCTTTGCCACTACCGCATCTGCTACTTTTTTCGCGAAGACCGGATAATCGCAGCTGTCATTTGTGTCGGTACCAAAGTTTACAATTTCATGCCCTTTTTCTTCCAGATATTTTTTGATTACCCACTTCAGTTCTGTTCCGCCGTGGTCGTTTCCCATTGCAATTTTCACAATAATGTCCTCCGTGTTTTCTATTCCAGTGCAGCCTGTGCACTGCTTATTTACTCCGCGAATATCTTATCACAAAGTTTTCTGTCTGGGAAGACAGGTTTTATGCAATAATTGCATTTCCGGTATAAAGCTCACAATATAATGCAGAAACCATTTTTTCATCTCCTTTCACAAAAATGAACGGAGAAACTGCTCTGATACTATTTTTCCAAAATATAAAATTATTGTCAATACAATATTCCTATGTATTTGTTTTCCGTTTCCCTTCTAAGTTAAACCAGCATATTTTTGCCCATTTTTCACATACTATTTACGAAAGATACCAGGGTCAAAAGTTCATATGTTTCATGCCTGCATGAAAAATGTGACTTTGATACCCGCAAAACATGAGAAAATAGCCCGAACAGGGCGGATTTCGAATATTTTTAGGATTACGGGAGCATAAAATGCGAAGTAATCCGCAGGTATCAGGGGACAAATACCTTTTGACCCCAACATCTTACGAAAGGAAGGTGCTCAATCATGCTCAACATTCAAAACGACGGCTACGACGACGACAATATCCCGGATGTGGATCTGCCGGAGAAATCCGATTCTTCCGAAGTCAAACCAGACGACGTCCCAAGACGTGACGGTCCCGGCGGAGAATAGAAACACCCGAAAAACCGCCAACTTCAAAACAGTCTAAATTTGCGCACAAAAAAACCGCTTGAATCATCAAGCGGTTTTCAGAGCGCGAGACGGGACTCGAACCCGCGGCCTCGACCTTGGCAAGGTCGCGCTCCACCAACTGAGCCACTCGCGCATATGTTGTTTCGGAAGTTTTGCTTCCCACAACCCTTATTTAATTGCCAAACGAAAAACTTCAAATCATCAAAGCTTTTCAAGAGCGCGAGACGGGACTCGAACCCGCGGCCTCGACCTTGGCAAGGTCGCGCTCCACCAACTGAGCCACTCGCGCATATTGTTGTTTCAGAAGTTTTTTGTGTTCCTCACAACAATAGTTATAATACACTATACCATTCACTTTGTCAACACTTTTTTTGAATTTTTTAATTATTCAAAAAACTATGACAATTATCTCGCTTACTTATTCTGTTTCATACCTGTTTTCGCTCAGGATTTCAGCACCGCACTGAGTACATACTGATTTTTTGAAAAAGTCTTCTGGCTGATATCTTCCAGACGGATCAGATCCAGATCAAGCCAAAGTTCCTCCGCCACGATCATAATATGTGCAAACATAATACCAAAGTTCAGTTCATCCCATTTTTTAAATCGATCCACACTTGCCTTTTTGGAGAAAATATGAATACGGTTTGAATAAACCACAAACCGCCATGGCTGACCGTTGTAGCTGGAAGGCGCAAGCCGGGCTGCTTCCAGAACCTTCAGTTCCCACTCTTTCGGTGTTTCTTTGTACACGCATAGTTCCCGGAGACTCAGGCGCTTTGCCTCCTGCTGCGGACGGATATGCGGTTCTTTGCTTTTACCAAATGCCACCATCATGATCAGTTCTTTGCTGCCGCGCATGGTCTGACTTCCTTTTACCACAGCACTGCCCATAATGCAGCTTCCCAGCCCCTTTGCAGTCAGATACAGGCAAAGCTGTTCCAGAATATACCCTGCATTCATCTGATATTTATCGCTTTTCTCCGAATAAAGTGCCAGATAATACGGTGCCTTGATACCAAAAAGCCCTTTCAGTTTCTGCTGCCCACGGCTGTTGTCAATAATGCCAAGTTCCGTGTCAATGCCCGGAAACAATCTGGGAATCTCCTGATAGAAGTTTCCAATGTCTTCCAGAATTCTGGGACTGATCGGTTCCATCATATAATTTCGTACAGATTTTCTTACGTAAATAGCCTCTGATAAATTCATTTATTTGATCACCTACTGATTTGCTTAGTATTAGTTTATCACATATCTTTTTATTTGCAACCAAACTTTGTGACCATTTTTCTTTAAAAAAATTCCTTTTCTTGGTCATCTTAACAAAAAATCTCAATTCTGTTCACAGTTCTTTTACAAACCCATCAAGAATTGAACACATTTTTCCTGTATATTAATACTTGTAAGAAAGATATACACACACTTTTCTTTTTCATAGCTGGTCACAGCGACCAGCACTCCTTCCTTTTTATATTATATAATAAAAAAGACCGAACTAATCGGTCTTTTTTATTTTGCTCTTATTTATCTATTTTATCAGACTTTCCAGTTCCCCAACATATTCTTCAAAAACAGACAGTGCCTCGTTCACCGGTTCCGGCGACGTCATATCCACACCGCAGATTTTCAGCAGATCGATCGGGTCTTTGGAGCTTCCTCCGCTTAAGAACTCTTTATATTTTTCCACGATTCCCGGCTCACCGGCAAGTATCTTTTTGCTGATCGCAATGGCCGCTGAAAATCCGGTCGCATACTGATACACATAAAACGGCGTATAAAAATGGGGTATTCTGGACCATTCCAGTGCAATTTCGGGATCTGAAACCACTCCATCGCCATAATACTGCTGATTCAGCTTATAATAAATATCACTTAAGTTTTCTCCGTTCAATACTTCGCCCTGTTCCACCATACGGTGAATCATTTTTTCAAATTCCGCAAACATGGTCTGACGATACAGCGTTCCTTTGAACTGATCCAGGAAATAATTAACCAGATAGGATTTTTCTCTGTCGTCTTTTGCGTGCTCCATCAGATAATGAATCAGCAGTGCCTCGTTACAGGTGGACGCCACCTCTGCCACAAAAATGCGATATCCAGCATAGGTATAGGGCTGCTCGTGATCAGAATAATAACTGTGTATTGCATGCCCCATCTCATGCGCCAGCGTAAACACATGGTTCAGGCTGTCGTTATAGTTCAGAAGCACATATGGGTGTGTGCCATAAGCTCCCCAGGAATAGGCTCCGCTTCGTTTTCCTTCATTTTCATACACGTCGATCCATCCATTGCTGAAGCCTTCATCCAGCTTTTCCAGATAATCTTCCCCGAGAACAGACAGACCTTCTCTTACCAGCTCTTTTGCCTGTTCAAACGGGATCTCCATATCAATATCTTTTGTGATCGGTACATGCACATCATACATATGAAGTTCATCCAGATGCAGTGCCTTTTTGCGCAGTTCCATGTACCGATACATAGCCGGCAGATGATCATGCACTGCTTCGATCAGTTTATCATATACGGACAGCGGAATATTGCCTCCATCCAGAGCAGCTGCCCGGGATGATTCATAATGGCGGGCTTTTGCGTAAAAAACAGCCTGCTGTACATTGGTATACATCAGAGAACCCAATGTGTTTTTAAATTCTCCATACTTATGATAAAGTGTGGTAAATGCCTCTTTTCTGGCTTCCCGGTTTTTGCTTTCCAGAAAACGGATATATCTTCCGTGGGTCAGACTGGTCAATTCACCGTCTTCATCATGTATCTCACCGAATTTCAGATCTGCATTGTTAAACATGGAAAACGTGTTGTAGGGACCCTGGGCAATCTCATAGACTTTTGCCAGCATCGCCTCCATCTCTTCGGAAAGAACATGTTCTTTTGTGCGCAGACGTTCCCTGATATAACGCTCATAATGGGCCAGTCCCGATTCTTCCTCCATGAATTTTTTCAATGTTTCCTCCGGGATCGCCAGAAGTTCCGGTTCCACATAGGATGCCGCATCGCCTGCTGCCGCCATGATACTCTGGGCACGGGCAGACAGGGTCTGATAGGTTCCGTTCCCCGTATCTTCATGATATTTCTGGTTTGCATACACATATACTTTTTCCAGAAGTTCTTCCATCTCATCCTGCGTTTTCAGCACATGCAAAAGCTGACCTGCACTTTTTCCCATCGTTCCCTGAAGCTGACGGAATTTTTCGATCAGTTCCGATGCCTTCTCTGCATCTTCTTTCCACAAATCATCGTTTGCATATAAATCTTCTATTTTCCACTTATATTCCGGTTCCACTTCTGTACGTTTCTTCAAATTTTCAGCCATAATAGATTCCTCTTTCTACTACAATATAATGATGCTGCATTAAGCATAACATATTATTTACAAACTATGTATACCCTACCCACCTTTTTTTATGATTATGCGTGCACTGAAAATTTTGTAAATGTTGTACTTGACAACCAAATCTCTTGGTTGTATTATTGTATTAAATCATTAATACAGTTATGGAGGTGACAGAATGTCATGGGAATTAAGTTCCGAGCGCCCCATTTACGCACAGATCATCGAGAAAGTAATGATTGATATTGTTTCCGGACATTATCAGCCAGGAGAAAAACTGCCGTCTGTCCGGGATCTGGCCAGCGAAGCTGCGGTCAATCCCAACACCATGCAGAAAGCTCTCTCAGAACTAGAACGAAGCGGACTCGTATACAGCCAGCGCACCAGCGGCCGCTTCATCACGGAGGATTACACTATGATTGAAAATGCGAAAAAGGAACTGGCGCATACACAGATTGAGGAATTCATGAAAAAAATGAATCAATTGGGACTGAGCAAAGAAGAAACCATCACATTGATTCAGAACAGTAAGGAGGGGGATTCATGAGTACTCTTGTAGAATGTAAACAGCTGACCAAAAAATATTCCTCTAAGACAGCATTGAACGGTATCAATCTGAACCTGGAGAGCGGTCGCATCATTGGGCTTCTCGGCCCCAACGGAAGCGGAAAAACAACGCTGATCAAACTGATCAACAATCTGCTGACCGTTACTTCCGGCGAACTTCTGATCGACGGAAAAGCTCCCGGCGTGGAGACAAAAGGAATCGTTTCCTATCTTCCGGAGCGTTCCTATCTCGGAAACTGGATGCGCGTAAAAGATGCACTCGATTTCTTCGCTGATTTTTACGATGATTTTGACCGCAGCCGTGCTCTTGCCATGCTGGAAAAGCTGGGTCTGCATCCTTCTGACAAGATTAAGACCATGTCAAAAGGAACCAAAGAAAAAGTGCAGCTGATTCTGGTCATGAGCCGCCGTGCACGTCTCTACTGCCTGGATGAACCGATCGCAGGTGTGGATCCGGCAGCACGGGACTACATTCTTTCTACTATTATTAATAATTATGATGAAAATGCTACTATCCTGATCTCCACCCATCTGATTTCAGATGTGGAAAATATTCTGGATGAAGTCGTTTTTATTCAGAACGGAAATATTCGCCTTCACGCATCTGTGGATGATATCCGTATGCAGGAAGGAAAATCTGTTGATACACTTTTCAGGGAGGTATTCCGATGCTAGGCAAATTATTCAAACACCAAATGAAATCGGTCAGTAAAGTCCTGATCATTATCCACGCAGCGCTGCTTCTTCTGGGACTTTTCCTTGGTATCACAGCGCCAAACTTTGCTGAAAGCAGCGAATTTTTCAATGCATACGAATTTATTTTTGTTTTTGCCATGGTTCTGTATATTTTCCTGCTTGCAGGCGTACTTATGGCAACTTATATACTGTTAGGCATCCGCTTTTACCGCAATATGTTCACGGACGAAGGCTACCTGACACATACACTGCCGGTAAAAACCGGAACATTGCTGTTTTCTCATATACTGACTTTTACGGTATGGTATGTTATTTCCATGATTGTCATGTTCCTGTCCATTGCTTTACTTGTGATCGGTGCAGGAGGCGGCAGCGAATTATTTGAATTAATTTCTTATCTGCCGGAAGTCTATAACACAAGTATGCCTGTCCTGATTCTGGCAGTCGCACAATACCTGATTGTTGGTGCCATCTCGGCCGCTACTATGATTTATCTGTCAACCTGTATCGGAAACCTGTTTGCGCCTCATAAAGTCATTGCTTCAATCGTTTCTTACATTATACTTTACATCATTGTAATGATTGTCTCCATGATATTTATGATATGCTCACCAGCCCTTAAGGATATGATGTTCTCATCCACATCTTATGTATATCTTCCAACCGAATTCATACAGACCATGTGGCAGACTGAACTGTTAACCATAATCCTTGCAGCGGTATTTTGGATTTCCAGTCATATCATTCTGAAAAAACATCTGAATATGGAGTAAAACATTTGGGACCGTCGCGAAAATCGCACGGTCCCAGACTTTTTACATTATGCATCTTTATGATTCTCAAACATGCAACGGTTATCTTTTACTTAAATCAGTATCTTTCTCGCTAAACTGTCTCTCAACAATTTTCACATTCCCCTTATACGTTTGTCGAATCATTCTCTCCAAATTGGTATACTCTGGTGAAGCTTTCAAATTTGGCGTAGAAGATGTAACAATTGCTCTCGCATACACATGACTAAACTTTCGAAAAACATCTTTATATAATATCAAGGTTCCTTTCAGTTGTTCTAATGCTTTTTGCACGTTAACCCCTTTCAATTCTGTTAAAACAGCAGTCAATTCCGAATCATCCACAACATAAAAGTAATCACATTTGTTTGTATGTGGAGGCACTGTATTGTCCTCAACAATAATACCATTATCCATTTTATATAAAATCACATGGTTCTTTTTAGTATTTTCCAATATATACTTTTTCTTGCTTTCTTCGCACTTTACAGCAGAACGATTGTCCGATGACTCAATGCAAACAGATTGATTTCTATTATCACATTCAGCTAACGAAATCCCCGCCAATTGCCCGTCTATACATTCTTGCAATTTTTTACAAATCATTCGTCTATCTCCATATCAATCAATTCTTCTAGCTCACTATTTGTAATTGAAGACACTTCATCAATATAGCTTGTACTTATCATATGACTTTCTTCATCCAATAACGATTCCATTGTTTTTTCAAATCTTCCGATTTTGAAAGCTACAAAATTACCATAACTCACTCTTAAATTTCTGGGAATTATAACCTTTCCATCTTTCGAGTGTGCATTTTCAACTTTCTCAGAATATAATAAAATGTTTGTAGAAGTAAGAATATATGGACTATGCGTTGTAATAATAACTTTACTATTTGTAACATTTACCATCAGTGAAATCAGACTGATAATATCTTTTTGAGCAACAGGAAACAAGTGTGCTTCCGGTTCTTCTATTACAATGAAAGATTTTTTCTTTTCCAGTATAATTACAAAAGCCAACATTAATATCCATAAAGCTTCCTGCTGTCCTGATGACCCATACATTAACTTAACCCAATGATATTCATCAAAATAAATTTTTTCTCCATCATTTTCACTTGTATAATCAGCTTTAAGAATCTTTTTGATTAATTCATACGCATATTCCAGTGCTACATTATTTACCTGTCCTTTTACCGTCTTAGTATAATCTTTCACCATTTCCGGAATTTTTGTTCCAAACTTGTTTTTTGTAGTTCTTATCAGCTTTATAAATTCCTGCATGGTTAAATCCATTTCATCAACAGATACATCCTGCAGCTGTTCCGACATGGTAGCCAGCAAACTTCTTCCGGCAGGTACATATATAATATCCATTTCATTTCCGAATGACGCAATTAACGCTTCATTCAAATGACGCTTCATTACACCTAATGCTGTAATGTTATCCATAATAGAACTAACTTCGCTGTTCAATTTATCTAAAAACATGTCAGCAGATTCATCTATCAACTGCAATATCTCATTTTTCAATATAGGATCAAAAGAAAAACGCACATAACCATCCTGATTCAAAAATATACTGATTTTTTTACCAGAAAAATCATATAAAATTTTAAATTTTTGCATATGTTTTGTTTTTCCGAAACACCCCATAAATTGTCTGGTCAAATATTTTAAATAGTTATTAAAATATTCATTTTTATGATTCTGGGTAAACTGTTCTGAACTCATCAAAAAATCCAATGTATAATCTCTGATTTTCTGACAAAAATACACCACTTTACAAATTGTACTTTTTCCAGAAGCCTGCGCCCCAATAAAGATTTGAAAATTTTTGTTTAAATCAACCTTTGCCTCACGAACAGGCCCGAAATTTCGAATGATAATTTCATTTTTTCTCATAATCTGCGCTTCCTAACATCTTTTTATTTACTATTCAATACAAAAATTATATGAGATATTATTTTAATTTACAATGATATTTTAAAAATAAATATTTTTATACCAAAAGGCCCCCGCTGTCACCAGCGGAAGCCTCTCATCTTACAACTCATTTATTTTATTTCCCACATCTGCCTTAAACTGTTCCCAGGCACTTTCGTCCTCCACAAAATATTTCGGACATATCTTTCCGGTCACATCATAATGCCGGATTACCTGATCACTGGTAAGGTCAAATTTTTTACACAGCCATGCTGTGAGATGCACCAGAGACTCATATGTAGCGTCCGTATATTGCCCGCTCTCATCCGGATGACAGGTCTCAATGGACACCGTATCCCAGTTGCGGTCATTGGACGCATAGGCAATCTCAGCAGTCGGAACACACTGAACAATTTCTCCATCCAGTCCCACAATAAAATGGCTGCTGGCCATTGTGGTCTGGGTATACTGAAGATTTTCAAAATAATCCCGATTCGCCTGAGCACTGCTGCCGGGGTTTGCGGTGTAATGGACCACAACCGCATTCACCTGTTCCAGTGCGATTCCAGGTCTGGAATAATCATTTACCGTCAAAAGCTGAACATCTATATCCGGCTTTCCCGGTATTTCACCATTCACTGTCTGGGCAGACGATTTTTCCGGACTGCTGACAAAATCACGAGCGGCCCAAAAAGCAACGGCCAGGCCTGCAAGAACAAAGATTGTCCACAAATTCTTTTTAAAATTTTCTACCTTTCTCTGTCTCTCAGCTTTCCAGTCGCTGCTTTTTTTCTCCTGCATCGTTCTATCATTCTTTCTTACTATATCAGTAACGGTTCAGAAAGTTGCCTGTATCATTCGTCCACACTATAGTTCGGTGCTTCTTTTGTAATATGAATGTCATGCGGATGAGATTCTTTCAGAGATGCTGCAGAGATCTTGACAAATCTGCCGGTTTCTTTCAGAGTCTCAACATCTTTTGCACCACAGTAACCCATACCGGCACGAAGTCCGCCGATGAGCTGGAATACGGTATCTTCTACCATTCCCTTGTATGCCACACGGCCTTCTACACCTTCCGGTACCAGTTTCTTTGCATTTGTCTGGAAGTAACGGTCTTTGCTTCCGTTTTCCATCGCTGCGATTGAGCCCATACCACGGTATACTTTGTATTTTCTTCCCTGGAAGAGTTCGAAGTCTCCCGGGCTTTCGTCACAGCCTGCAAAGATGCTTCCCATCATACATACGTTAGCACCTGCTGCGATTGCTTTTGTCATATCACCGGAGTATTTGATACCGCCGTCTGCGATGATCGGCACACCATACTCTTTTGCTGCACGGTAACATTCCATAACTGCAGTAACCTGCGGAACACCGATACCGGCAACAACACGTGTTGTACAGATGGAACCCGGTCCGATACCTACTTTAACTGCATCAGCGCCGGCTTCGATCAGATCTTTGGTAGCTTCGTAAGTAGCTACGTTACCGGCAATAACCTGAAGATCCGGATATTTGCTCTTGATCTGTTTTAATGTCTTGAAAATATTTGCGGAATGTCCGTGTGCGGAATCGATAACGATTACGTCAACATGCGCTTTTACAAGCGCATCTACACGATCCATTACATTTGCAGTGATACCAACTGCAGCACCGCAAAGAAGACGGCCATGGTCATCTTTTGCAGAAAGCGGATATTTGATCTGTTTTTCAATATCCTTGATTGTAATAAGACCTTTTAAATTAAAGTCGTCATCAACAATGGGTAATTTTTCTTTTCTTGCTTTTCCAAGGATTTTCTTGGCTTCTTCCAGTGTAATACCTTCTTTTGCGGTAACCAGGCCTTCGGAAGTCATAACTTCTTTGATTTTCTTTGAATAATCTTCTTCAAACTTCAGGTCACGGTTTGTAATGATACCAACCAGTTTTTTGCCCTCTGTGATCGGCACACCGGAAATACGGTATTTTCCCATCAGCTCATTGGCTTCTTCCAGTGTATGCTCCGGTGAAAGGTAAAACGGATCGGTGATAACACCGTTTTCCGAACGTTTTACTTTATCAACTTCGTCCGCCTGAGCTTCAATGCTCATGTTCTTATGGATGATTCCAATACCGCCCTGCCGTGCCATAGCGATTGCCATACGGTGTTCGGTAACGGTATCCATACCCGCACTCATCATCGGAATGTTCAATTTCACTTTTTTTGTAAGATAGGTAGTCAGATCTACCATGTTTGGTGTTACTTCTGAATAGGACGGTACTAACAGCACATCATCAAAAGTAATGCCTTCCCCAATAATTGTACCCATTGTCTCTTCCTCCGTATTTTTTAAATGTTTTGTTCCATAGTGTAACAAAAAAGAAGTTCAATGTCAATCATCAAATGCAGTTCGCGGCATGCGTCTTTTTATGTTCTGAAACATAGCCTGATCCAGCTGAAGCAAAACTTTTACCTGGGTGTTATTTTTGCTGGTAACCAGGACATACGGACGCTGTTCTCTGTCATTTGCCGAATAATCAATGGTTTTCAGGTTCTGATAGGAATCCAGATGATGAGAACCAAGGGGTGCCACCATCTCAACCTGATTCAGATCGATGTTCATCACTCTTTTTCGTTTCTGTTTGGAAAAAATCTTGTCCACGTCAATCTCATCGTTTATATGCAGATATTCAAATTCCACATTCAGTTTGGGAATCACGAAATAATCCACCAAAGCCAGTACCAATGCCACCAGCAGAATGATCGGGTTCAATGAAAGCAGTACCATAATAACCGCCGCAGCCGTCAATCCCAGCAATGCAGACCGGATCAGGCCATCTTTCAATGACATTTTTCTTTTCACAAGAAGTTCTGAGTATAAATCGCTCATTTTGTGTGTACCTCCACTATGTTTCCTTTTCTCGTATTTTCTGGAATTCAGAAGGTGCCATAAAAAACATGCATATGTACGTGCACCTTCTGAGCAGTTATATTCATTTTAACACAAAGAAAGGACAACGTCTACGAATGACATTGTCCTTTCGAAAAAATTCATAAATTACATCATGCCCATTCCGCCGGCACCACCTGCTGGCATAGCCGGAGCCGGTTCTTTAATTGCAGATACTACAGATTCTGTAGTTAACAGAGTAGATGCAACGCTGGTTGCGTTCTGAAGAGCACTTCTGGTTACTTTAACCGGATCAAGGATGCCGGCTTCTACCATGTTTACATACTCTTCTTTGTATGCATCGAATCCTGTACCAACTTCAGATTCACGCACTTTGTTGATGATAACTGCGCCTTCCAGACCTGCATTTGCAGAAATGTGGAACAGCGGAGCTTCCAGCGCTTTCATGATGATCTTTGCACCTGTCTTTTCATCGCCTTCCAGCTCATCAACCAGGTTTTTCAGTTCTTTTGTTGCGTGAATGTATGCAGAACCGCCGCCTGCGATGATACCTTCTTCTACGGCTGCTCTTGTTGCGTTCAGAGCATCTTCCATACGGAGTTTTGCTTCTTTCATTTCTGTTTCGGTAGCTGCACCTACGCGGATAACGGCAACACCGCCGGCCAGTTTAGCCAGTCTTTCCTGCAGTTTTTCACGGTCAAAGTCAGATGTGGTTTCTTCAATCTGAGATTTGATCTGAGCTACACGGTCGCTGATTGCTTTTGCGTCACCGGCGCCGTCTACAATTACGGTGCTTTCTTTCTGTACTTTTACGGATTTTGCACGGCCTAACATACTTAAGTTGGTGTCTTTCAGTTCCAGACCAAGTTCTTCAGAGATTACAGTACCGCCGGTCAGAATTGCGATATCACGGAGCATATCTTTTCTTCTGTCGCCGTAACCCGGTGCTTTTACTGCACATACGGAGAATGTTCCGCGCAGTTTGTTTACGATAAGAGTGGTCAGTGCTTCACCTTCCACATCCTCTGCAATGATCAGAAGTTTGGAACCGGACTGAACGATCTGTTCCAGAACCGGAAGCAGATCCTGAATGTTGGAGATTTTCTTATCTGTGATCAGGATGTACGGGTTATCCAGTACAGCTTCCATTTTTTCCATATCAGTTGCCATGTATGCGGAAATGTATCCACGGTCGAACTGCATACCTTCTACCAGATCCAGTTCAGTCTTCATGGTCTTGGATTCTTCGATTGTGATAACGCCGTCGTTGGATACTTTTTCCATAGCGTCTGCTACCATATTACCAACTTCTTCATCACCGGAAGAAACGGTTGCAACTCTTGCGATCTGGGCTTTTCCTTCTACCGGTTTGCTCATTGCCAGAAGTGCTTCTACTGCTTTATCTGTAGCTTTTTTCATACCTTTTCTCAATACGATCGGGTTAGCACCTGCTGCCAGGTTCTTCATTCCTTCGTTTACCATAGCCTGTGCAAGAACGGTTGCTGTTGTAGTACCGTCACCTGCTACATCGTTGGTTTTGGATGCTACTTCTTTGATCAGCTGAGCACCCATGTTTTCGAAACCGTCTTCCAGCTCGATCTCTTTTGCGATGGTCACACCGTCGTTTGTGATAAGCGGAGCGCCGAATGATTTGTCAAGAACTACGTTGCGTCCTTTCGGTCCAAGGGTTACACGAACGGTATCTGCCAGTTTGTTTACACCAGCTTCTAATGCGGTACGGGCTTCTGCGCCGTATTTAATCTCTTTTGCCATAATAATTATCCTCCTGATTACTCTACAATTGCAAGAATGTCACTCTGTTTTACGATAATGTACTTTTCGCCGTCCAGTTTTACTTCTGTTCCTGAATATTTGGAATAAATAACCTGATCACCGGCTTTTACATTCATGGTCACTTCTTTTCCATCAACGATTCCGCCCGGTCCGACTGCAACAACTTCTGCCTGCTGCGGTTTTTCCTGTGCCTGACCCGGAAGAACGATACCGGATTTTGTCGTTTCTTCTGCAACGAGTTCTTTTAACACAACTCTGTCTCCTAAAGGTACTAACTTCATATTATATTGCCTCCCTTGCAAAATTAGAATCAATGTTTTTGTCGAATTAGCACTCGATTTAGTTGAGTGCTAACACCATGGTTACACTATACTACCGCAGGATTTTTTTGTCAATAGCATTAAATATAAAATAATAATAAACAAAAAGTAAAACCGGCTGTCTCCAGCCGGCTCCTTGGTATCTCTTATTTTGCATTTCTCTCCTGTTTGATTCTCTCCAGTTCGTCAAAAATCACTTCATTTACCACTTTAATATAGGTTCCCTTCATACCGGAGGAACGGGATTCGATCACACCGGCACTTTCAAACTTGCGAAGTGCATTTACGATAACAGAACGGGTAATTCCCACCCGGTCCGCGATCTTGCTGGCAACCAGAATTCCTTCATTTCCCTGCAGTTCGTCAAATATATGGATGATTGCCTCCATCTCGGAATAGGATAATGTGTTAAATGCAGACTTCACGACCTGTACTTTTCTGTTTTCTTCTGCATTTTCCTCATCGACGGAACGCATCATCTCCAGTCCCACTACCGTTGTTCCATATTCGCTTACAATAATATCCTCAATATCATAGGCTGCATTCTGACGGTAACTGAATACGGTGCCAAGGCGTTCGCCGGCAATCTCGATGGGATTTATGATCGCGCTGTATTTTTTAATATCTTCTCCTTCAAATCCAAGGGTCTGCAGATTTACGTTTTCTTTTGTGGAAAGAACGCCCAGGAAACGGTCATTGAGCAGTGAATCTACATGTCCTCCGACATTATCTGCAACCAGTTCTTTCAGTTCATCTACACCTTTGCACATTCCAACGCCAAGTACTTTACCTTTTTTACTGATAACCAGCACATTTGAATTTAATGTATCTACAAGGACCTGGCAAATGTCATTAAAAACTACTTTGCTGCTGTTATTATTATGAAGCAGTTTATTGATTTTTCTAGTCTTGTCTAACAGTTGTACGCTCATCGTTTCCTCCTTATGTATTATTTTATAATTATTTTTATCTTAGCACAAAAATCCCGCCAATTCAACTGAATCAGCAGGATTTTTATGAACATTTTGTGTATTTTCAGAATATTTTAATCTTTTGAATTTATTCCTTTTCGTTTTTCAATTCCACATATCCGCACTTTTCATCTGCGCAGACCAGTTTGTTTCCTTTTTCCACCATATAGCCGCCGCATTTCGGACATTTTTTGTGGGACGGTTTCTGCCAGGACATAAATTCGCACTCCGGATTATCCTCACATCCATAGTATTTGCGGCCTTTTTTGGTCTTTTTGAGAACCACGTCCTTACCGCAGTTCGGACAGGCCACACCGATTTTTTCATAATAGGGCTTCGTGTTTTTGCAGTCCGGGAAACCCGGGCAGGCCAGAAATCTTCCGTGGGGGCCGTATTTGACTACCATGTTCCGTCCGCAGTTTTCGCAGATCACATCGGTAACTTCGTCCTCTATTTTTACCTGTTCCAGCTCTTTTTCCGCAGCCTCCACTGATTCGGCCAGATCCGGATAAAAGTTTTCCACTACCACTTTCCAGTTTACGCTTCCATCCTCGATCTTATCCAGAAGATCTTCCATAGTTGCGGTAAAGTCCACATCCACAATGGCAGGAAAGGCCTGTTTCATAATGTTATTGACCACTTCACCCAGCTCTGTTATATACAGATTCTTGTTCTCTTTTGCAATGTAGCGGCGGGCCAGAATGGTGGTGATCGTCGGTGCATAGGTACTTGGACGGCCGATTCCACGCTCTTCCAGTGCTTTTACCAGCGATGCCTCTGTATAATGTGCAGGCGGCTGTGTAAAATGCTGTTCCGGCGCAAAAGATTCAAAATGAAGCTCTGTGTCTTTATCAATGCTCTTCAGCAGCTGATTGTTTTCGGCCTTCTCATCTTCTTCCTGTGTATAGACTGACATAAAGCCATCAAACGCTATTTTGGATGCCGCAACCGTAAATGTATACACACCGCCGCCGATTTTTACGGAAGTCGTCTCATATACCGCCGGTTTCATACGGCTGGCTGTAAATCTGCGCCAGATCAGCTGATAGAGACGGAACTGATCTCTTGTTAAGGATTCTTTGATCATCAGCGGGGTTCTGACAATATCCGTCGGACGAATTGCCTCATGGGCATCCTGTACCTTTTTCTTTTCTTCTGTTTTCTTTTCTCCGACCGCCACATACTGTTCTCCATACTGTTCCTGAATATAAGTTCTTGCAGCGGTATCTGCTTCCTCAGAAATACGGGTGGAATCAGTACGCAGATAGGAAATCAGACCCACCGTTCCGTTTCCTTTTATATCAACGCCTTCATACAGCTGCTGCGCCAGACGCATGGTCTTCTGGGTAGAAAAATTCAGGGTTTTTGCAGCTTCCTGCTGAAGGGTACTGGTGATGAACGGGAGGGGTGCTTTTTTGCATCGCTCACCTTTTTTCACATCCGTTACGTGATATTCTGCACCTTCCAGTTCTGCCAGAATCTGATCCAGTTCTTCTTTCGAATGGATCTCCATTTTTTTATCCGTTCCGTAGAATTTTGCTTTCAGCGGTTTCTTTTCTCCCGGAATGGAAAACTGAGCTTCCAGTGTCCAGTATTCTGTGGGAATAAATGCATTGATCTCATCTTCCCGGTCACCGATGATGCGGAGCGCCACCGACTGTACACGGCCTGCGCTTAAGCCTCTTTTTACTTTTGCCCAGAGCACCGGACTGATCTTATACCCTACCATTCGGTCCAGAATACGGCGGGTCTGCTGCGCATCCACCAGATTCATGTCGATGTCACGGGCGTTTTTGATGGATGCTTTTACCGCATTTTTTGTAATTTCATTAAACGTGATACGGCGCATTTTCTTTTCGTCCAGATTCAGCGCCTTTGATAAGTGCCAGGAAATTGCTTCTCCTTCCCGGTCCGGGTCAGTTGCAAGGTATACTTTTTCCGCTTTTTTTGCAGAACGGCGCAATTTTGCAAGCAGTTCCCCTTTTCCTCTTATTGTAATATATTTGGGTTCGAAACCATGCTCCACATCAATACCGAGCTGACTTTTGGGCAGGTCTCTGACATGTCCCTGGGACGCTTCCACTTCGTAGTTGTTTCCCAGGAATTTCTTTACTGTTTTTACTTTTGCAGGTGATTCCACAATCACAAGATATTTTGCCACAGCAGATCTCCTCTTACGCTTTCACAAACTTATTTTTACCGGCCTGCTGAACATATCCGTCCAGTTCCAGCCGAAGCAGAATCTCAGAAACCCGGGCCAGAGACATGTCCGTCTGCCGGACAATCTCGTCCAGATTTTGAGGTTCAAAATCGAGACAACTATACACCAAATTCAAATCACTTGCAAGCCCAAATTTTATTTTTTCATTTTTGCTCATCTCTTTGCTATTATCTATATGCAGTTCGGATAACAGACATTCAGGAGAATATGCAATGCCCGCTCCCTGAAAAATCAGGCGGTTGCATCCAACACTCAGCTTATCGCCCACTCTGCCCGGCACCGCATAGACAGTCTTTCCCTGCTCCAGCGCACAGTCTGCCGTAATCAGGGATCCTGATTTTTCTTTTGCCTCTACCACAAGAACCAGATCCGAAAGAGCGCTGATCAGCCGGTTGCGTTTTGGAAACATCCAGGGCTGGGGCGGGGTGCACATGGGAAACTCGGAAATGATACCGCCTCCCGCTTCCACCATACGTGTCCACAAATTTTTATGTTCAGCAGGATAGCAGTGATCCAGCCCGCAGCCCAGTATGGCATATGTTTTTCCGCCGCCATCCAGAGCCCCCTCATGTGCATAGCCATCCACACCCCTGGCCAGACCGCTGATGACCGCTGCTCCGTGCTGCGCCAGATATTTTCCGAACTCATAAGCCTGTTTCTTTCCATAATTGCTGCACATGCGGGCTCCCACGATGGCAACAGCCGGCTGGTTCACCTCCGGAAGCTGTCCCTGTACATAGATTCCATCCGGCGCATCATGAAGATTCCTGAATTTTTCCGGATATTGTACGTGTTTCTTCATATAATAATAGACTTTTTTGCCAGGTTCTTTTTCTGCTCTCTTTATGTCTTCCTGCCAAATTTCTTTTTCTGTTTTTTCCTCATCTGTATACATCTAATTTCTCCAATATTTCTTATCTATGACCCGATACTGTATTGCCTCGCTGATATGAATGGTATCGATTACATCCGCTGCTTCCAGATCTGCGATGGTTCTCGCCACACGAATGATCCGGTGATATCCTCTGGCACTTAATCCCATTTTGTGAAAAGCCCTCTCCAGAAGTTTTTTTGCCGCATCCGTCATGGGACAGAACTGTTCCAGCTGACCAGGATTTAGTTCCGAGTTAAACACAATGCCCATATCTTTATATCGTTTCTTTTGAATCTGCTGTGCCGCAACCACCTGTCTGCGCATCTGTTCCGATGTCACATCTCCCTTTTCCGTACTGCTGAGCTCTTCGTATGATATGGCCGGAGCCTCCACACATACATCCATACGGTCCAGCAGCGGAAAACTGATTTTACTGCGGTAACGGTTCACATCTTTTGCCGTACAGGTACAGCGGTTCATATCCGGGAAATGGCCGCAGGGACAGGGATTCATGGCAGCCAGAAGAAGAAACTCCGCCGGAAAACAGTAAGTTCCGCTGCTCCTGGACAGATAGATTTTCCGGTCTTCCAGCGGCTGACGCAGAATCTCAAGACTGTGCCGGGAAAATTCCGGCAGTTCATCCAGAAACAGCACACCCCGATGGGCCAGCGTAATTTCACCGGGCTTTGGTATGTAGCCGCCTCCCGCCAGAGCCTGTGCGGAAGAAGTGTGATGGGGCGAGCGAAAGGGTCTGGTTCCCATCAGGGGTTTTTCCTGAGACAAAAGCCCGGCCACACTGTAGATCTTCGATATTTCCAGACTTTCCTCCTTTGTAAGGGGCGGCAAAATGGTGGGAATCCGCCGGGCAAGCATGGTTTTTCCTGAACCGGGCGGACCGATCAGCAGCATATTGTGGAAACCGGAAACCGCAATCAGCGCCGCTCTTTTCAGGGATTCCTGACCGCGGATATCCGAAAAATCCACCGTGTAATCTTCCACAACCGTATCCCTTATCGGTTCTTTTTCCCGCATCATATTCTTTTTCACACACTCCGGACTTCTTCCGGCACATGCTCCCTCAGAGGGTATTTTACAGTGAACAAGTGCCATAAATTCTCTCAGATCAGTCACACCGGCTACCTGAATATTTTCCACTACTCGTGCTTCCATAAGATTATCCCTGGGCACAATGCAGAGGCGGCAGCCACATTCTCTGGCTTTCAGCACCATAGGCAAAATGCCTGAAACCGGGTGAATCTCCCCGTTCAGTCCCATCTCCCCCGCCAAAAACACCTGATCAAGCTGCTTTAATTCTACCTGTCCCTCCGCCGCCAGAATCGCCGCTGCAATAGGCAGATCAAAACAGGCTCCTTCTTTGCGGATATCTGCAGGCGCCAGATTAACCGTTATTTTCTTTGGCGGCAGAGCCATTCCCACATTTTTCAATGCAGTTCGCACCCGGTCCTGTGCCTCCTTCACCTGCGAGGTCAGATACCCCACCATAACGAATCCAGGCAGCCCGTCACTGACATCCGCTTCCACAGAAACCGGGTGCACTTCAAGGCCAGTGATTGCCGCCGACATAACACGACTAAACAAATACATTGCTCCTTTCTCTATTGGATTTTATAAAATAAAAATGGAAAACCGGCCGAACGGCCATGAAATAAACTGCTGCAAAGATACAGCATTTAGACGAAATCAGCATAACATATCTGTGTTTCCTCTGTCAATTGCAGATATTTCTTTCTTATGTCCTCTTTTTCTTTGGAAAAGCACGCGAACACCACCTTTTTCATAAACTAAAACAAAACCGCTTTCGAGGTATCCTTTGAAAACTTTCCAAAAACCACTCACACCGGAAGAGGAAACCGCCTATCTGCTGGCCTGCCATGAAGGGGATGAAACGGCAAAATCCATTCTGGTCGAACGCAATCTGCGTCTGGTGGCCCATGTGGTAAAAAAATATCAGAATACGGGCGATGACCCGGATGACCTCATTTCCATCGGTACCATCGGACTGATCAAGGCCATCGGCACCTTTGACCCGGGCCGGGGCCGGAGACTGGCCACCTATGCCGCAAAATGCATCGACAACGAACTGCTCATGTATTTCCGCACGAAAAAAAAGACCTCCAGAGAGGTCTCTTTGTATGAACCGATCGGCATTGATAAAGAAGGCAACGAGATCAACCTGCTGGACATCATGGAAAGCGACCAGCCGGATTCTTTTGAGCTGTACAGCCAGAAGCAGGATATTCTCCGAATTGCGGGCCTGATGAAACAGGTGCTGGACCATCGGGAATCCCAGGTTCTCTGCCTTCGCTACGGCCTTGGGGCCGAACCGGAGATGACTCAGCGCGAGATTGCCAAACGGCTGAATATCAGCCGTTCCTACGTTTCACGCATTGAAAAAAATGCGCTTGCAAAACTGCGGGAAAATTTTCCCCACGAATAATCCACACCTGCCATCGTTTTTTCTGCACTTATCCACTTCAGACCCTTTCTGAAGTGAACACTTTATGCTTCCGGTTCCTGTCTGCGCAGAATATCGAATGCATCCAGTTCCATGCCAAGATCGATATAAAGCACCTGTTTCGGATGCGGAGCGCTGGGCATATCATTGCCCTCCTCATCTACAATACGTTTTACCGTAACTTCAATATTGGAACCATCCGGTTTCATTACTTCTATGGTTTCTCCCACGGAGAATTTGTTTCTCTGCTCAATCCGATACAGACCGGCTTCATTCTGTGGTCCTGCAATACCAAGATAGGTATACTCTTTTACATAAGTGTTGCTGTCATAAATCTGCGTATTTTCATCCGGTCTTCCATAGAAAAATCCGGTTGTAAACTGGCGATACGTACAGTTGGAAATCTGTTCCTGATACCAGGGCATATTTGCCTCATAAACATCCTTACCCTTTGCAAAATCATCCAGTGCCTTACGATAGGTTCTTGCAACGGTAGCTACATACAGGGCTGTCTTCATACGCCCCTCAATCTTCAGACTGTCGATTCCCGCATCGATCAGATCCGGAATATGCTCGATCATACATAAATCTTTTGAATTAAAAATATACGTTCCGCGCTCATTTTCATATACCGGCAGATATTCACCCGGTCTCTGCTCTTCCACCACCGCATATTTCCAACGGCACGGATGGGTGCAGGCGCCCTGGTTCGCATCTCTTCCGGTAAAATAATTGCTCAGAAGACACCTTCCGGAATAGGAAATACACATGGCACCATGAATAAATGACTCAATCTCCATATCATCCGGAATGTGCGCACGAATCTCTCTGATTTCCTCAAGAGAAAGCTCCCGGGCTGATACCACGCGCTTTGCGCCGAGACGATGCCAGAACAGGTATGTCTCATAGTTTGTGTTATTGGCCTGGGTACTGATATGACGCTCGATTTCCGGACAGATCTGCTCTGCCAGTGTATACATGCCCGGATCCGCAATGATCAGCGCGTCCGGCTTCATTTCTTTCAGCTCGCGAAAATACTCTTTTGCCCCTTCCAGATCCCGGTTGTGGGCCAGAATATTGGCTGTCACATATACTTTTACCCCGTGTTCGTGGGCAAAAGCGATTCCCTCGGCCATATCACTTTTCGAAAAATTCTTGGCTTTTGCACGAAGCCCAAATGCTTCACCGCCGATATAAACGGCATCGGCACCAAAGATAACGGCCACTTTCAGCACTTCCAGGCTGCTGGCCGGCACTAATAACTCAGGTAATTTCATTTTTTTCTCCATCGTCTTATTTCTGTCCTGTCTTTACACTGACCGTAATTCCATCACCGACCGGCAGCACCGAAGTCACCAGCTGCTCGTGATGGGTCAGCTCATAGAGATAATCTCTCATACGTTTGTATATGGTACGGTTTCTTCTCTCTACTGCAAAATGAGACTCGATAATGTCCCCGTCCTGCAGTACATTGTCCGTAATCAGTACTCCGCCGGGCTCCAGCAGACGCAGCAGTTCCGGCAAATAAAAGATATATTGCCCCTTCGCTGCATCCATAAAAATAAAATCAAAGGGGCCTTCCAGTTCTTTCAGAATATCCTGGGCATCCCCTTCCAGCAGAGTGATCTGTTTTTCCCTGCCGGCACGGGCAAAATTGGCCCGGGCCACAGGTATTCTTTTTTCATAATTTTCAATCGTCGTAATCTGTACATCCGGCTCACCGTATTCGCACATGAGAAGTGCAGAAAAACCGATTGCCGTACCCACTTCAAGAATCCGCTTCGGACGTTTCATGGCCAGAAATGTTTTTAAAAAGGTCTGCATATCCTTCCGGATAATCGGTACATAAGTATCCAGCGCCTCCTGCTCCAGCTCTTCCAGAAACGGCGTGTTTCCCGGATCCAGGGAATTGATGTACGTAAGCATACGTTCATTAATAATCATTCTTCCACCTTATCAATCGCATCGTTTTCCGAAGTATTTTCTTCCGAATCCGAAGCGCTCTGCAAAATACCGTCCGGATTGTCACCGGACAGGATCTCCATCATTTCATCTGCAGTCATAGAGGTATTTAAAAGATAGGTTCCCGGCAGCAATCTGCCGTGATATCCGGACAAACGTTCCTGAAGCAGAAAAATGGCATCATCCTCAATCAGCCCTTTCCGTTCAAGCGTTCTGGCAATATCTTTCACAGTGGAATCTTCCGGTATAATAACCGTCACCGCCTGCCCCGGTGCTTCTGCAACCGGCTCCTGGTTAAAGATCGCATAGCCAAAAGAATATGCTTTTTGAGCCAGATATATCATGACTATAATTACCAGGACATAGAATAATATCTTCAATACGCTTTTCGCCCCAAACACCGCTGCCTGATAGCCGGTATCTGATTTCTTTTTTGCCATACGCTCTCCTTACCCTACACTCCCGGAATCTGAATATCCAGACTGCCGCAGATTCTTGCAGCCACTCGCTGAATTACTTTGCAAAGGTCAACCTCCGCATCCAGATAAGCATTGACTTCCGGTTTTTTCCTCAGTTCTGCATATTGTGTCTCCAGATTTTCAGATGCTTCGAACCAGTCCTGTTCCTGATGCATCTGATAGATCACGGACCGGTAACTGTCCACTTCTTTTTTCAAATCCGGATTTTCCGCCAGTGTCTTTTCACACCGCAGATAATTCTGATAAATACTGCTCTCGTGTATACAATCCAAAAGTGTATTTACACATTCGTCAATTTCTCTCATGGTATTTTACATCCTTATGCTTCCATTATTATCGGTAATATCATAGGTCTTCTCTTGGTACGCTTCCAGACAAACTCGCCTAAAGAGTCTTTGATGATGTTTTTGATCTTACTCCAGTCTGTAATATTTTTATCCAGACAGATATCAAGCGCATTTTCCACAACCTGATGTGCCTCTTCCATCAGATCCTCTGACTCCCGCACATAAACAAATCCACGGGATACAATATCCGGACCTGCAAGCACATGATTTGTGTGGTGCTCCAGGGTCATAACCACAATCATGATTCCGTCTTCCGCCAGATGCTGACGGTCACGCAGTACAATATTGCCCACATCGCCAACGCCAAGACCGTCCACCAGAATAGATCCTGTCTGAACTTTTCCAATGACTTTGGCGCTCTCTTCACACAGTTCCAGCACATCGCCGGATTTTAAAATGAAGGTATTTTCTTTCGGTATACCAAGGTTGATCGCCAGATTGGCCTGCGCTTTCAGATGGCGCACCTCGCCGTGAACCGGAATGGCATACTTTGGCTTTAACAGAGAATAAATAAGCTTGATTTCCTCCTGACAGGCATGTCCTGATACATGCACATCCTGGAAAATAACATCTGCACCGATACTGGTCAGCTCGTTGATCACTTTTGATACGGCTTTTTCATTGCCCGGAATCGGATTGGAACTGAAAATGATCGTATCCCCCGGCATGATCGTAATCTTTTTGTGAATATTTGCCGCCATACGGGAGAGAGCCGCCATGGACTCGCCCTGACTTCCGGTGGTGATCAGAACCGTCTTTTCCGGCGGATAGTTTTTCAGCTGATCCATTTCCACAAGGGTATTTTCCGGAATACTTAAATAACCCACTTCGGAAGCTGTGCCGATGACATTTACCATGCTTCGTCCTTCCAGGCAGACTTTACGGCCAAATTTGTAGGCAGAGTTGATGATCTGCTGTACACGGTCCACATTGGACGCAAAGGTGGCAATGATAATTCTGGTATTTGTGTGCTCTGCAAAAATATTGTCAAAGGTTCTTCCCACCGTACGCTCGGACATGGTAAAGCCCGGACGTTCCGCATTGGTACTGTCACACATAAGTGCCAGCACGCCTTTTTTTCCGATCTCTGCCAGACGCTGAAGATCAATGGCATCACCGAATACCGGTGTGTAATCTACTTTGAAGTCACCTGTGTGCACCACGGTTCCGGCCGGTGAATAAATAGCCAGTGCAGATGCATCCTGAATGCTGTGGTTTGTCTTGATAAATTCGATTCGAAAATCGCCCAGATTAATGGATTGTCCGTGTCGGACAACTTTTCGTTTCACTCGCTTTACCATGCCGTGCTCTTCCAGCTTTTTCTCGATCAGGGCCATGGTCAGTTTTGTTGTATAAATCGGTACGTTGATGTCTCTTAATACATACGGGAATGCGCCGATATGGTCTTCATGCCCGTGTGTTACTACAAATCCCTTAATTTTGCTGTAATTATCTTTTAAATATGTGATGTCCGGAATGACCAGATCAATTCCCAGCATATCGTCCTCCGGGAATGCCAGACCGCAGTCCACCACAACAATACTGTCTTCGTATTCAAAGGCAGTAATATTCATCCCGATCTGCTCAAGGCCGCCAAGCGGGATAATTTTCAATTTTGAGTTGGTTTTTTTCTTCAATAAAACACCTCCGCGCAACTTTTATAAGTCTATTTCTGTGTCGTCCAACATCTCCTGAAACACGCGGGAAAGCGCCTCAAGTTCCACGTCGTCTTCTACCATAACGTAATTGGCCACTTCGTCCTCGTCTTCTGAAATGTCTTTTAAAATATAGGCATCCGCCTCATCATCCTGTGAATCTGTTACGAGCAGATAGTTTGTACCGTTCACTCTGGTCTGCTCTTCCACATAAAAATCTACAACTGTACCGTCTTCTAATTCAAATTTCAATTTTTCCATAATCTGTTATCCCTGCATTCTGAATGTTTTTGTATTTTACTGCTGCGGGCACCGCCCCGTTTCATGCCATTTGTACAAATTCATTTTTCCCCGGCATTCTGTATATTATAGCCCGAACTTACTGTTTTTCCTGCTGTTTCTGCATAGCCAGCGAATCAAGATATCCCTGCAGGATAAACACGGCTGCCAGCTCGTCCACATATTTATAACGGTTCTCACGGCGCACTCCGGCCTCCATCAGAGTCCGGTTCGCTTCCACCGTAGTCAGCCGTTCATCCCACATAAAAATAGCCAGGCCTGTTCTTCTCTCAAGCATGCGCTTAAATTCTAGAGATTTCTCAGCCCTGTCCCCAATCGTGTTATTCATGTTTTTCGGAAAACCAAGAACAATGGCTTCCACCTGGTATTCCTCAATCAGTTCCTCAATCCGTGCCAATGTCTGACGAAGCTTGTTCTCAGACTTTCTCCTGATAATTTCGATTCCCTGCGCAGTCAAACCCAGGGGGTCGCTGATAGCGACTCCTACTGTTTTTGACCCGTAATCCAATCCCATAATTCGCATAGATTATCTTCTCCATGCCTCATTTTTAATATACTCTTTCAGCAGTTCCTCAACCAGCTCATCACGCTCCACTTTCATGATCATGCTTCGCGCACCCTTGTAACTGGTGATATAAGTGGGATCTCCTGACATAATATATCCAACAATCTGGTTAACCGGATTGTAACCTTTTTCTGCCATCGCATTGTATACCACATCCAGAACCTCTTTTACCTGAATCTCAGGCTCTGTTTTTACTTTAAAAAACTGTGTATTGCTCAAATCTGCCATTTTTGCTCACGCCCTTATCTTACTTAGTCTCTATGTTCATTCTAAACTATATACGCATAAAATTCAATCAAAAATATTATGAAAAAAGATATAACGTACCGTCTTCGCTTACCTCAGCTACCTTACATGTTCTCTGTACATTTGTCAGATCTGTTCCGGATTGCAGCTTTGCCTTTACATATTCGCGTGTATGTCCAACCCAGTATTCCCGGCCGTTTTCCATGATTTTTTCTTCAAAAAGCACTTCCACTTCTTTTCCGGCAAAGGAATCCGCATAAGCCCTCTGATGGCGCTGACCGATCTCAATGAGGATCTGGCTGCGCTCTGCTTTTTTCTGTTCCGGCACCTGATTTTCCATCACCGCCGCCTTCGTACCCTTTCTGCGGGAATATTTAAAAATATGTGTCTCAAAAAAGTTGATCCGTTCCACATATTCTTTTGTTGCCGCAAATTCCTCTTCCGTCTCACCCGGAAAACCTGCGATAATATCGGTAGTGAGCGCCGGATTATCAAAATATTTCCGCAGAATTCTGCAGCGTTCCTCGTACTGTGCCGTATCATACCGGCGGTTCATGCGCTTAAGCGTGGCATCACAGCCGCTCTGCATGGACAAGTGAAAATGGGGACACACTTTATCAAAACCGGATAATTCTTTCGCAAACGCCTCTGTCACAATCCCCGGTTCCAGCGATCCCAGACGGATGCGTGTGATTCCGTCTGTATTCTGAATGGCTTCGATGAGTTTCAGCAGTGCTGTTCCATACGGATATTCCTCACTTTTTTCCCATTCCGCAAAATCAGCGCCATAAGAACTGAGATGTATACCGGTCAGGACCACTTCCTGATAACCGCCCTGGGCCAGCCTGTTCACTTCCCCCATCACATCTTCCATGCTGCGGCTTCTCACACGGCCCCGTGCAAAAGGAATAATACAGTAGGTGCAAAACTGATTGCAGCCGTCCTGAATTTTCAAATAAGCTCTTGTATGCTCCGCAGTTCGGGATATATGAAGGGACTCATATTCTTTTGTATGATTGATGTCTATAATATTTGAAAAATCGGTTGCCTGCTTTTCCTGATACTCCTCCAGAATCTGAAGAAGATCCTGTTTTTTATTATTTCCAATTACAATGTCGATTGCCTCATCTTTTTTCAGTTCTTCACCGGCAGCCTGCACATAGCAGCCTGCTGCCACAACAATGGCATCCGGATTCATTTTTTTTGCTTTATGCAGCATCTGACGGGATTTGCGGTCCGCAATATTCGTCACCGTACAGGTGTTGATCACGTATACATCCGCTCCCGGTTCAAAGGGAACTATCTCATATCCGCCCTCTTCCAGCAGCTGCTGCATGGCCTCTAACTCATATGCATTTACTTTACAGCCCAGATTGTGCAGGGCGGCCTTCTTACTCATAGTATGCTCCTTTTTTGTTAATTTCCAACCATTTTTTACCATTATTTTATTGCAACTTTATATTTATTTCGCTTGACTTCATCTTCCAGAAAATGTAAGATTAAACCGAGAATAAAAAGGAATTCACTTCAACAGGAGGTTAATATTATGAAAACTATTCAAATTTCACTGAACTCTATCGATAAAGTAAAATCTTTTGTTAACGAGATTAATAAATTTGATTTTGATTTTGATCTGGTTTCCGGAAGATACGTTATTGATGCAAAATCAATCATGGGTATCTTCAGTCTTGATCTTTCCAAACCGATCGATTTAAATATCCACGCAGATGGAGATAAACTGGACGAAGTTCTCAAAGTTCTGGAATCTTACTGCATCTAATTCGTTTTTTAAGCAGAGCCGTTACATCCGTAGCGGCTCTTTTTATTCTTCTATCGTTCAAACAGCGCTTTGTATCTTTCCCCAACTGAACGTCATTTCCTGGATCTGTCCGAAAAAATTCACTTTTTTATTCGGAAACAATGATCACTTCTGTGGTCTTGATTGCCTCTTCTACCAGCTCATCAATTTTTTCTGCCAGTTTTTCCTCGGAGTGTCTGATGATATTCAGATTCGGCTTTGTTACCGGATGTTTTGCCACAAAAACGGTACAGCAGTCTTCGTATGGAAGAATCGAAGTCTCAAATGTATCAATTTTATTTGCCACTTCCACGATTTCCTGTTTATCAAAACCGATCACCGGACGATATACCGGAAGTGTACATACTTCGTTGGTCGCCGCAAGACTCTGAAGTGTCTGGCTGGCTACCTGACCAATGCTCTCACCGGTAATCAGACCGAGACAGCCGGTCTCTTTTGCAAAATGCTCTGCAATACGCATCATATAGCGGCGCATGATAATGGTCAGTTCTTCATGGGGACATTTGTCATAGATATACAGCTGAATATCGGTAAAGTTTACTACATGCAGATAAATCGGACCGGTATATCTGGATACGATTTTTGCCAGGTCGATCACCTTCTGTTTTGCACGTTCGCTGGTGTATGGCGGTGCATGGAAATATACCGCATCGATCTTTACGCCACGTTTTGCGATCATGTAGCCTGCCACCGGACTGTCGATACCGCCGGACAGAAGCAGCATGGCTTTTCCATTTGTACCAACCGGCATACCGCCCGGTCCCGGAATCACTTCCGAATACAGATAGATTCTGTTTCTGATCTCTACCGTAAGCAGAATATCCGGATTGTGTACATCCACTTTCATCTCCGGGTATGCATCCAGAACAGCGCCGCCCAGCTCACGGTTCAGTTCCATGGAGTCCATGGGATAGCGCTTATCTGCACGACGGGCATTCATTTTAAATGTTTTGTTTTTATCCGGATAAATGTCATCCACATATTTTACCACATGTTCTGCCAGTTCTTCGTATTCACACATTTCATGAATCACAACCGGACAGATGCCCACAATACCAAACACTTTTGTGAGCCCATTGATTACTTCATCGTAATCATAGTTGCTGTCACAAAATACATAGATTCTTCCCTGGTCTTTCGTCACGCGGAACTCACCTTCTACTTTTTTCAATGCGTGACGGATCTGTTTTACCAGCGCATCTTCAAAAAGATGGCGGTTTTTTCCTTTTATAGCTATTTCCGCATATTTAATCAAAAATGCCTTGAACATGTTCATTTTTTTATCTCACTTTCTTTTCCTTATCTGCTGCATCAAATCTATTGCATAATTCCAATAATCACCGGCTTGTTTTTCTGCTGTCTTATCTTCTCCGTTTTTCTCCTGATCGTGCTTTTGATCCGTTTAATGGGCACGATAACGGCGCAGCATCGGAAGCACCTTTTTCAAAACCGAAATCACTTCATCTACTTCTTCTTTTGTGTTTTCTTCGGTAAAACTGAAACGCACGGAGCTGTCCATTTCTTCGTTTTTTGCGCCAATGGCGGAAAGGGACGGGCTTTTAGACCGTTTGTGTGTAGAGCATGCACTGCCCGCAGACACATAAATCTGATGATCCTCCAGCGTATGAAGCAATACTTCACTGCCTACGCCAACAAAAGAGACATTGATAATATGCGGCGCGCTCCTGCTTCGGTCTGTGGTTCCGTGAATCACCACATTCTCGATTGTACCGAGCTGTTCAATCATATATTCTTTCAGTTCATATAATGCTGCATTTTTCTCTTCACGGTTCTCATAGATTTCTCTGGCCGCCTGTGCTAAGCCTGCTGCTCCCGGAACATTGTCCGTACCGGAACGCATGCCTCTCTGCTGTCCCCCCCCATGAATGATCGGTGCAACTTTTGCCTTTTCGCTCATGTATAAAAGACCTGCGCCTTTTGGTCCATGAATTTTATGACCGCTGGCAGACATAAGATCAATTCCCATTCGTTTTGGATAAATCTGATATTTTCCAAAGGCCTGAATCGCATCCACATGATACAGTGCTTTGGGACATTTTCGATGAATCAGCCGGGCAATATCTTCTATCGGCTGAACAGCACCCATCTCATTATTTACATACATGGTTGAGACCAAAATGGTCTGATCTGTCAGAGCCGCTTCCAGTTCTTCCAAAGAAATCTGACCATTTTTGTCCACCCCGAGACGGGTCACTTCAAATCCCTGCTCTTCCAGAAAACGAAGGGGTTCGGACACTGCCGGATGTTCAATCGCTGTGGTTATAATATGATTGCCGCTCCTCTTATTGGCAAGTGCAGTTCCTATCAGTGCCCAGTTGTTGGATTCGGTACCGCCTGAAGTAAAATAAATCTCTTTTTCATTTACTTTCAGTATCTTTGCCAATGTCTGTGCAGCTTCTTTTACATATTTTTCGCCTTCTACACCTTTCTGGTGCATGGATGACGGATTCCCGAAATCTACCATCATTACTTTTACAACCACATCACGAACGGACTCATAGCATCTGGTTGTGGCTGAATTGTCAAAATATATTTCCATTTTTATACCTTTATCTCTATTTTTTCTGTTCATCTGTTTTACATATTGTATAGTTTTGCAATTTTTAATTATATCACAAGTCCTCCAAATATGGTAGAATTACTTTGAGCAGATGACAGAATTAAAGCGGAAATAGATTTTTCACTTCAGCGAATTAAATTATCTGCGCCAACCGTTCAGAAGAATTGTTCCTATCTGAAAATAAAATTACTGAAAATATGAGGTTTAAAAAAATGAATTATAAAATGATCTTGCAATATGATGGCACCAGATACAATGGATGGCAGCGTCAGAAAGCCACCGACAATACCATTCAGGGCAAACTGGAAGGGATCCTGACAAAAATGTCCGGTCAGCCCATAGAAATTCACGGAGCAGGACGTACCGATGCCGGCGTGCATGCGCGCGGACAGGTTGCCCATTTCTCACTTGACACCCATATGACACCGGATCAGATAAAAAACTACATCAACGAATACCTTCCGGATGACATCGGGGTGCTGAAGCTGACTGAGGCTTCTCCCCGTTTTCACAGCCGTTTAAACGCCATTGGAAAAGTATATCAGTATCGCATCGGCAAGAGCCGGGCCACAAACGTTTTTGATCGCAAATATGTTTATATCCACCCGGAAACTCTTGATGTCAGACAGATGAAATCGGCCAGTGCATATCTGCTTGGCAAACATGACTTTAAAAGTTTCTGCGGCAACCCACGAATGAAAAAATCCACGGTCCGCACGATTCACTCCATTCAGATTGAGGAGACAGAATCCGAAATCAAGATCACCTATTCCGGCAACGGTTTTCTTCAGTATATGATTCGAATCCTGACCGGAACATTGATCGAAGTGGGCGAAGGCAAACGCACCCCGGAATCCATCCCGGAACTTATCGCCTGCCTGGATCGCAGTCAGGCAGGTGTCACCGCACCGGCATGCGGATTAACTTTATTAGAAGTAAAATACGATTAACCCTGCTTTCAAATCCCTTTTTAAATATATGCAAAATGGTGCAGAATCTCACAATTCCACACCATTTTACCAGCAATACATTTAACACATATTCTGCATACTGTTTTTAAATATGCCCTATACCCTCTCACTGTTCCAGATGATACATCAATATTGATAATACCGTAAACCCGGCGGTCTCTGTTCTCAGAATTCTCTTTCCAAGTGTAATCGGCTGAAATCCCATATCCATGGCCGCCTGGATTTCCTCTTCCTCAAAGCCGCCCTCCGGGCCGATAAAGACAGCAATGGACTGTCCCGGTTCAATGGCACCAATCTGCTCCCGCGCAGCGTCCATACCTTTTGCCAGCTCATATGGAATCAGTTTCACATCCATTTCAGCCGCATATTTCAATGCCTCTGGAAACTTCAAAACAGAATGCACCTGCGGAATATACATGCGTTTGGACTGCTTCGCGGCACTCTCGGAAATCCCCTGCCATCGCCTGATTTTGGATGTTTCTTTTTTTGCATCCAGCTTTACCACGCAGCGGGAAGATGCCACCGGAATGATTTCAGCAGCGCCCAGCTCGACGGCTTTTTGTATAATCAGTTCCATTTTATCACTTTTCGGCAGGCACTGAAATAAATATACTTTTGAAGGCAGTTCAAGCCCGGCCTCTTCCACAAACATAATTTTAGCCAGTACTTCCTCTTCGGCCAGTTCTTCAATCTGGCAGGTGTATTCCATCTTATCGCCGTTGCTGACCAGTATTTCTTCTCTTGGACGCATGCGAAGTACATTTTTTATATGATGGGCATCCTGACCGGTTATATGTATGTATTTTTCCTCTATCTGCGTCTGTTCTACGAAAAAACGATGCATATTTTCCTCTTTTCTATCTTTTTTTAATTCTGTATTTTCAGCCCCATCCAGGCACTTTTTGATTCTGGATTCTTACGCTTCCGGTTTCTTCGCAGTTACAGACACCCACTCGCCCTGATAAGTCACTTCAACCAGTTCCAGACCAGCATCTTTTACAGCCTGTACAACCACGCCTTCTTTATCGTCGATGATTCCCGATGTAATATAAACCCCGCCCGGCTTCAACTGATTAACAATAACCGGAGTCAGCGGTACAAGTACCTCTGCAAGAATATTTGCCACCACAATATCATATTTTTCATATCCGACACGATCCTGAACGTCCCTGTCGTCAATGATATTTCCAATCAAAAGATCAAATTTGGGATTCTGCAGTTCTTCCGCATCCGTAATATCCGTACATGCACCGGTTCCAAGCTCATTGTTTTCCAGATTTTCAGCAACTGCAGGAACCGCACACGGGTCCAGATCCGTTCCTGTCACATGTTTTGCGCCCAGTTTCAGCGCAATAATTCCAAGGATACCGCTTCCGGTTCCCACATCAAGAAGTTCCGTATCCTCATTCACATATTTTTTCAGCTGACGAATACACAGCTGGGTCGTCTCATGTTTTCCGGTTCCAAATGCGGTGCCCGGATCAATATGAAGAACCATGCGGTCCTGATCTTCCACTTTTACATCTTCCCAGGATGGAATAATCAGAATATCGTCCACATAGAACTGAGAGAAAAACTGTTTCCAGTTGTTGATCCAGTCTTTGTCTTCTGTCTGAGACTCTTCAATCGTTCCCTCACCGATATCCAGAAACATGCGGAGTTCTTCCAGTTCACGTTTTACATTTGCCACAATCGTCTCTTTATCTTCTTCCTCTTCCAGATAGAAATTTACATAAGCAATACCATCATCATCCGGCATATCCGGCATGATATCCACAAACATCTGCTCTTTTTCCAGCGCAGTCAGCGGCTGCTTATCTTCAATCTCTGCACCCTGCACGCCAAGGTCTGCCAGTGTGGAAATAATGATATCCTCCGCATCTGTTTTTGTTTTAATTGAAAATTTATTCCATTTCATATTTACAGTCCTCTCTCATTCAGATTTATTTCTATTTCGCCTTCCAAAACTTTCGCCTGTTTTTCTCTTTTTTTCACGTCTGCAGATACTGCTGCATTCCACAACGATTAAACATCTTTACACAAAAAGCGTAACGATTGGAATTGTCACCAATGACAATACGGTACTTAGAATAATTCCTTTTGATATAATATCTGCATCCAGATCACGCTCTTTTGCAAACATCAGCGGCATATTTCCGGCAGGTACCGCCGTCATAATAACTGTGATTCCCAAAATCAGCATATCATCCGTTATCATCCGCATCACCAATGCTGTTATAATCGGAATTAAAATAAAACGGATTGCAATAAAAATATACAGCCTGTATTCCTTCAAAATCTCTTTGACAGACACCTGTGCCAGTGATGTACCAATAACAAAAATTGCAAGAAATACAGTAGCTCTTCCCATATAATCGAGGCTTTCCGCCGCCACCGTCGGAACCGGAATTTTCAAAAAGAAAATCAATACCGTCAGAAAAGCTGCCACGGTTCCCGGATTAAGAAAAACACGCGGATTCATTTTTTCCTTTGTTCCCTTCTGTTTTGTCAACAGATAAATGCCATATGTGTAAATATAAATATAAAACATAAAGTTGAAAACGGCAATATAAATCAAACATTGATTTCCAAGAATTGCCGTCCCCAGCGGAATTCCTATGAATCCCACATTTCCAAACATGGTCATCAGACAATAATAGTTCCACTGGTCTTTGGGAGCCCGCAAAATACGTCCCATTACATTTCCCACAAGCAAAAGCAGAAAAAATATGATAAACGCGATTGCCGCCACCATAAGCACTTCCTGATTGGTCGCTGTGTTCTCTTCGCTAAAAGCACTGGTCAGCAAAAGTGCCGGATTACATACGTTGGACACCAATGCAGAAATCTGCTTCACACCAACTGAATTCACAATACCCTTTCGCATCAAAATAAAACCAACTGCCATCATCACAAAAATAATCAACATCTGGGTTAAAACAATTTCTACACTCATGCTCATTCCTCCAAGTCAAATTAAGGGCAGACTTTTATGTCTGCCCCTGAATTATACTCTATTATAACCATTTTTGACAAGGTATACCCTGTTTCCCTTTGCTTTTATTTTCCCTGACTCAGTCTGTCAAATTCTTCCAATGCTTTCTTTGCTTCTTTGCTGAGTTTGGTCGGTGTCTGAACCACAAGAGTTACATAGTGGTCTCCTCGTTTCTGTTTGTTTCGCAGAGACGGAACACCTTTTCCTTTCAGACGTACTTTTGTATCTGTCTGTGTTCCTGGTTTTACCTCGTATTCCACCTCACCATCCACAGTCTTGATACGTACTTTTCCGCCAAGCGCTGCCTGTGCAAATGTAATCGCAGATGTGGAATAAATGTTCATATCATTTCTCTGGAAAATCGGATGTCTCGCTACGCGAACTTCCACAAGAAGATCTCCTCTCGAACCGCCGTTCACGCCCGGTTCGCCTTTTTCCCGGATCCGAATGCTCTGACCGTTGTCAATACCTGCCGGAACCGTAACTTTAATTTTTGTTTTTCTGGTGATGTATCCGGTTCCGTTACAATCCGTACATTTCTCTTTGATAATTTTCCCGGATCCCTGACACTGGGGACATACCTGCTCGCTGCGAATGGTGCCGAACATGGACTGCTGTGTCACATATACACGGCCCTCCCCGTTACATTTCGGACAGGTTTCCGGTGAAGTACCCGGTTTTGCCCCGGTTCCGTTGCAGGTGGCACATGTATCTTTCAGATTCAGTTCAATATGTTTTTCACATCCGAATACAGCTTCTTCAAACGTTATGTTAATGACTGCGCGCAGATTTGCTCCACGCATCGGTCCCCGGTTTGCCCCGCGGCTTCTTCCGCCGCCACCGAAAAGATCACCAAAAATGTCACCGAAGATATCACCCATACCTCCGCCATTAAAATCAAAGCCGCCAAAGCCGCCGAATCCACCGGCACCTCCGCCGCCCTGTTCAAAGGCCGCGTGACCGAACTGATCATACTGCTGACGTTTCTGCGGATCACTCAGAATTGCGTACGCTTCCGATGCTTCTTTAAATTTTGCCTCCGCGTCAGCATTACCCGGATTCATATCCGGATGATACTTTTTCGCAAGCTTACGATACGCTTTTTTAATGGTATCATCATCGGCACCACGGTCTATACCAAGCACCTCATAATAGTCTCTTTTTGTCTCGCTCATAATAATTCCTCTCTATATGACGCTCCATAAGGCCATAACGGTTCCGGATGACCGGTGCAGATTCCATGGCCTGCACCGGAACAGCTGGAACAGTCACAGCCTTAGCAGAATTGTCATTTATTCGGTTTTACTCATCTACTTCTGTGTAATCAGCATCTACAACATTATCATCATAACCAGCTTCTGCAGAACCGCCCTGTGCTCCGCCCATATCCGGGCCTGCACCTGCTGCACCCTGAGCCTGTTCGTACATCTTAGCGAACAGTTTCTGTGCACTCTGCATCAGTTTTTCCTGACCTTCTTTGAGTTCCGCCACATCTGCATCACTCATGGTGTTCGGATCCATTTTTTCTGTTTTCTCTTTTAATGCTGCCAGGTCAGCCTGAACAGCTGTTTTATCGTTTGCATCCAGTTTGTCACCAGCTTCATCCAAAGCTTTTTCTACCTGGAATACCATGGAATCTGCATCGTTTTTCGCATCAACTGCTTCTTTCCGTTTCTTATCCTGAGCTTCGTACTCAGCAGCCTCTCTTACAGCTTTTTCGATATCATCATCAGACATGTTGGAACCAGCTGTGATGGTGATATGCTGTTCTTTTCCTGTTCCAAGATCTTTTGCGGATACGTTTACGATACCGTTTGCATCGATATCAAAAGTAACTTCGATCTGCGGAACACCACGTCTTGCTGGCGGGATACCATCCAGACGGAACTGTCCTAAGGACTTGTTGTCTTTCGCGAACTGACGCTCACCCTGTACTACGTTGATGTCAACGGCTGTCTGGTTATCCGCTGCGGTGGAGAAGATCTGGCTCTTCTTGGTCGGGATTGTTGTATTTCTTTCAATCAGTCTGGTTGCAACACCACCCATGGTCTCAATAGACAGAGACAGCGGAGTTACGTCCAGAAGAAGGATGTCGCCTGCACCTGCATCGCCGGCAAGTTTACCACCCTGGATAGAAGCACCGAGTGCTACACATTCATCCGGGTTCAGAGTTTTGCTCGGTTCGTGTCCTGTTAAGGATCTTACTTTGTCCTGTACAGCCGGGATACGTGTAGAACCACCAACCAGAAGGACTTTGCTCAGTTCAGAAGCGGTCAGACCTGCGTCTTTCAGAGCACGGGTAACCGGTTCTGCTGTTTTTTCTACCAGATCATGTGTCAGCTCATCAAATTTTGCTTTTGTCAGATCCATATCAAAATGCTTCGGACCTTCTGCGGTTGCTGTAATGAACGGCAGGTTAATGTTGGTTGTTGTAGAAGAAGAAAGTTCTTTTTTCGCTTTCTCTGCTGCTTCTTTTAATCTCTGCAGTGCCATCTTATCACCGGATAAGTCTACACCTTCTTTTTTCTTGAACTCAGCCAGCATGTAGTCTGTGATCTTCTGGTCAAAGTCATCACCACCAAGTCTGTTGTTACCAGCAGTAGAAAGTACTTCGATAACACCGTCACCGATTTCGATGATAGATACGTCGAATGTACCGCCGCCTAAGTCGTATACCATGATTTTCTGCTCATTTTCATTGTCCAGACCGTATGCCAGAGCTGCTGCTGTCGGCTCGTTGATGATACGCTTTACATCAAGACCGGCGATTTTACCAGCATCTTTTGTTGCCTGACGCTGAGCATCGTTGAAGTATGCCGGAACAGTGATAACTGCCTCTGTTACTTTTTCACCAAGGTAGTTTTCTGCATCTGTTTTCAGTTTCTGAAGAATCATAGCAGAAATTTCCTGCGGAGAGTAAGCTTTTCCGTCTACGTTTACTTTATAATTGGAACCCATTTCACGTTTGATGGAAGCGATGGTTCTGTCTGCGTTTGTAACTGCCTGACGTTTTGCCGGCTCACCTACCAGACGATCTCCGTTTTTTGTAAATGCTACTACAGACGGTGTTGTTCTGGAACCTTCTGCGTTTGCGATAACAACCGGCTGACCACCTTCCATAACTGCTACACAGCTGTTTGTTGTACCCAAGTCAATACCAATAATTTTACCCATTATTTTTTCCTCCTGAAAATAATTTTCATAATAATCTACTTAATTGAATTCTGATTCCTATTCAAAATCAGTTTGCTACCTTAACCATGCTGTGGCGAACGACAAAGTCTTTGTACATATATCCTTTCTGGAATTCCTCCACGACAATGTTTTCGCCAACATTTTCATCATCCACATGCATCACTGCGTTGTGGAAGTTGGGATCAAATTCTTTTCCAACGGCTTCAATGGCTTTTACACCCATATCTTCCAGTGTCTTGCACAGCTGTTTGTATATTTTATCAAAACCTTCTACAAACGGATCTGCTTTCTGTTCTTCGGTTGCACTTGCAAGACCTCTCTCAAAATTGTCAATAATCGGAAGTATCTTCTCTACCACTTCTTTCGCACCAATGATATACATGCTTGCTTTTTCTTTATCGGTACGTTTGCGGTAGTTATCGAATTCTGCCATGGTTCTCTGAAGACGATCGGTCAGTTCTTCAATCTTTTCATCTTTTTTGTCCTTTTTCTTCCAGCGAAGTTTTTTTTCTTTTTTTCCTTCCGCTGCAGCATCGTCAGCTTCATCACACGCATCTGCGCATTCTTCTTCAGCCTCTTCCTCTTCATCTTCTGTGGTTTCTTCCACTACTTCGCCTTCCACAGCTTCTTCCGCTGTTTCTTCTGTGACGGTCTCTTCTGCAGTTTCTTCTGTAACTGTTTCTTCCATCACATCTTCTGGTTTCTTATTCTCATCGGTCAATGTTCATACCTCCCACTATTCTTTCTTAAATATGCTGTCCAGCTGGGCTTTCAGCGTATTCAGGTTATCCATAACATTTTCATAATCCATACGTTTTGGTCCAATAATACCTATGGTTCCCTTCATACCTTCGCCTAATTCATAAGTTGCAGTAACAACACTGCAATCCTGCATGGTCTGCATCGGGCTCTCGCTTCCGATGTATACCTGGATGCCGGTATCGTTCTGCTTTGATTCCATGCCCCGGACAAAATCGATCAGTTCCTCTTTTTCTTCCAGTGCGGAAATCAGTTCGCTGGCTCTCTGACTGTCACTCAGTTCCGGATATTTGAAGATATTCGTTGCTCCGCTGGTATAAATTTCCACCTCATCTTCATCGGTACGAATCGCTTCCGCCACCGCATCCAGAATATCGGATACCAGCGTGTTGTAAACACCTGCTCTCTGTTTCAGCGTAGTGATTATTTCCAGATTAATATCTCCTATGGTCAAACCATTAAGTGATGTATTCAGCAGCAGATTCAGATTCAGTAAAACTTCATTCTCCAGAAGTTCTTCCACCGGAATAATTTTATTCTTAATGATATTGCCTTCAACCACAATAACTACCAGTAATTCATGTGCACTTACCTGTGATAACTGCAAAAACTGAATTTTATTTTTATGGTAGCTGGGACCCGTAATCATGGTGGTGTAATTGGTATTTGCAGCCAATATCTTGACCACCTGTTTCAGGACCTTTTCCATACGGTCTGTCCGTTCAATCATCAGCATATTCATATTGGTGACTTCCTGTGTTTTTTCTGCCACCAGCTGATCTACGTAGAAACGGTAACCTTTATCAGAAGGGATACGGCCGGCAGATGTATGCGGCTGCAAAATGTAGCCCATCTCTTCCAGATCCGCCATTTCATTTCGGATCGTTGCAGAACTTAATTTCAAATCGGTATACTTCGAAATGGTTCTGGAACCAACGGGTTCTCCGGTTTCCAGATATGTCTGAATGATTGCTTTTAATATTTTTATCTTTCTCTCATCCAACTCCATAGCCGGAACTCCTTTCCTTCCTATTTGTAATTATATGCTTCTTTTAATTTGTTAGCACTCGTTTGGTTGGAGTGCTAATACCTTATGTTCATAATATACTCCCAGTGACGTACTTTGTCAACTGATAAATTCTAAAAACTTTGTAAAATAGGTCCGAATGTTTTTTTAAAAAAGAAGAATAACAAAAGCTCAAAACGCTGATTTCATTTTCATCAACAATTTTGAGCTCTTATTACGCTTCCACTTTTCGGTCCCTGCGTGAGTTCACCGAAAGCAGAAATTATTCAGTTTTTATTATCTTCTTATTTATCGCTGACAATTTCTTTAAAAGATGTTGCCAATCCTGCCAATCCCTGCAGATCAGATGGTACTACAATCTTGGTTGCTTTTCCATCTGCAAGGTTTTTCAGTGCTTCCAGACTCTTAAGTGTCAGAACAGCTTCGTCTGCTCCGGCTTCTTTGATGTAGCGAATACCATCTGCATTTGCTTTCTGTACGGTTTCAATCGCTTTTGCCTGACCTTCTGCTTCGCGGATCATTTTTTCTTTTTCTGCCTCTGCACGAAGGATCGCTGCTTCTTTTTCTGCCTGCGCATCAAGAATGGCTGCTTCTTTTTTACCTTCTGCTACAAGGATAGTTGATTTTTTCTGACCTTCTGCGATCAGGATTGCTTCACGGCGTTCACGTTCCGCTTTCATCTGTTTCTCCATGGCATCCTGAATAGCAGCCGGAGGCATGATGTTTTTCAATTCTACACGGTTTACTTTGATTCCCCACGGGTCTGTTGCAATATCAAGCGATGCTCGCATCTTTGTATTGATTGTTTCACGGGATGTAAGTGTCTCATCCAGCTCCAGGTCACCGATGATGTTACGAAGCGTAGTTGCACTTAAGTTTTCGATTGCCATAATCGGATTTTCAACACCGTATGCATACAGCTTCGGATCTGTGATCTGGAAATAAACTACCGTATCGATCTGCATGGTTACGTTATCTTTTGTGATAACCGGCTGCGGCGGGAAGTCCACTACCTGCTCTTTTAAGTTTACTCTTCTTGCTACACGGTCGATAAACGGAACTTTGAAATGAAGACCTGTTGACCATGTGTCCTGATAAGCACCAAGACGTTCCACTACAAATGCATAAGCCTGCGGTACAATTTTAATACAGGATACCGCGATTACAAGTGCAATAACAACCAAAATTACAAATACAAAAAAACCACCCATACTCAATTACTCCTCTCTTTTCTCTGCTGAAGTTACAATTAATTTTACACCATTGACAGACTGAATATTCACGACAGCATCTCTGGCTATTTTTTCACCCTCATCTGCTGTTCGTGCCATCCATTCCATGCCCTGTACAAGAACCCGTCCCTGTCCGCTGACATTGTCAATGGGTTCGATTACAACTGCCTGTTTTCCGATTAAGCTGTCCACATTTGTTTTCGTACGATTTTTATTTATGTACTTCACAGCTAAAGGCCGTGTAACGAACAACAATACAAGAGAAACAGCGAAAAACAGAACCGTCTGCAGCCAGAATGGTGCGTTAAGCAGCTGTGCGAGCTCAGCGATCAGTGCGCCGCCGGCAAACCAGATACTCGTAAGTCCTACTGTAGCAACCTCGATAACAATACATATAATCAGTATCGCTAACCACAAAATCGCCGGACTAAAATCCATACTCCTTCCTCCTTTGTGTCCTTCATATAACATGATATTGAGATCAAAAGGTATTTTGCCCCCCTTGATACCTACGGATTACTCCTCATTTTATGCTCTCGTAATCCTAAAAACATTTTTATATTATATGAAGTATATATTTGCGTTTATTATACTACTTAAATAGTACAATGAAAAGTTATTTTTATAAAAATTGATAAAATGTTAACGATTTGTACATCTACATTATTTATGGTTTCTGTTTTTCGCTAAATTTATTTGCAGACAAAGCCAGTTCTATTGTTTCAAAGCAGCTATGTTTATTCGTTTATTCCAGATCATCCAGATTTTTCTTGAGTTCAATCATTTTGTCACGCAGCTCAGCTGCTGCCTCAAAATTCAGATCCGCTGCTGCCGCACGCATTTTTTTCTGGATTTCTCCAATCAGTTTTTCCAGTTCTTTTCGATTCATGGATTCTGGATCTTTTGCAAGAACACGCTCAGTCTTTGCAACCTCTTTCGAAATGCTGATCAGGTCACGCACCGCCTTTTTAATCGTCTGAGGCGTGATTCCGTGTTCTTTGTTATATGCTTCCTGAACAGCACGACGCCGCTCGGTTTCTTCCATCGCATTTTTCATGGAATCTGTCATGTTATCTGCATACATTATGACATGCCCCTGGGCATTTCGGGCCGCACGGCCAATGGTCTGAATCAGCGAAGTCTCTGAACGCAGGAACCCTTCTTTATCTGCATCCAGAATGGCTACCAGCGTAATCTCCGGAATATCAAGGCCTTCTCTTAACAGATTGATGCCAACCAGAACGTCAAATACATCCAGCCGCATATCACGGATAATTTCTGTCCGTTCCAGTGTATCAATATCGGAATGCAGATAACGAACGCGGATACCATTTTCCTTCATATAATCAGTCAGGTCTTCTGCCATACGTTTGGTCAGTGTGGTAATCAATACCTTATTGCCCTGTTCCACTTCTTTATTGACTTCGCCGATCAGGTCATCAATCTGCCCCTCCACCGGACGCACTTCCACCTTCGGATCCAGAAGTCCGGTCGGACGGATGATCTGTTCTGCCCGCACCATCTCATGATCTGCCTCGTATTCACCAGGCGTGGCAGACACAAACAGTATCTGATCAATATGTTCCTCAAATTCCTGAAAATTAAGAGGCCGGTTGTCCTTTGCGGACGGCAGACGAAAACCATAATCCACCAGTGTGCTTTTTCTGGACTGATCGCCGGAATACATGGCGCCTACCTGCGGAATGGTTTTATGTGACTCATCAATGATAATCAGGTAGTCATCACCGAAATAGTCCATCAGCGTATATGGCGCCTGTCCTGGTTCCAGACCTGCCAGATAGCGGGAATAATTCTCGATGCCGGAACAAAATCCAGTCTCACGCATCATCTCGATATCAAAATTGGTCCGTTCTGCAATACGCTGCGCTTCCAGAAGTTTATCTTCACTCTTAAAATAATCGACACGCTCTTTCAGCTCTTTTTCAATCTCAGCAGTAGCTGCTACCATGGTCTCGTGAGGTACTACATAATGAGATGCCGGGAATATGGCCACGTGATTCATTTCACATTTTATTTCTCCGGTCAGCACATCTACCTGGGTGATTCGGTCGATTTCATCGCCGAAAAATTCCACACGATAGGCATAATCCGTGGCATCCGCCGGGATTATTTCCACCACATCACCGCGTACACGGAAGGTACCTCGATGGAAATCCATTTCATTGCGGTCATACTGTATGTTAATCAGTTCTTTGATTACATCATCACGGTCTTTGCTCATACCCGGGCGCAAAGATATGATCATGTTCTGGTAGTCTTTCGGACTGCCGATGCCGTAGATGCAGGAAACGGAGGATATGATAATTACATCACGGCGTTCGCTGAGGGATGCGGTGGCGGAAAGACGCAGTTTGTCGATTTCCTCGTTGATGGCGGAATCTTTGGCGATATAGGTGTCGGAGGATGGAACGTAGGCTTCCGGTTGGTAATAATCGTAGTAGGATACAAAATACTCCACTGCATTCTCTGGGAAGAACTCCTTGAATTCTCCGTAGAGCTGGGCTGCGAGGGTTTTATTGTGAGCAATTATGAGTGTTGGTTTGTTTAGTTGTTCAATGACGTTTGCCATGGTAAAAGTCTTACCAGAGCCCGTAACTCCTAATAAAGTCTGGCATTGATTGCCTTCTTTGAAGCCTTTTACAAGAGCTTCAATCGCTTGTGGCTGGTCACCGGTAGGTTTATATTCGGAGTGTAATATGAATTTATCCATCAAAAATCTCCTTTTTAGACGAAATTAATATGACTACTATCAACCAAAAATTTGTGTAATTTAGTTATTCTGATTATAGCAAACATCCTTTCAATTGTACAGAACAAACATTCGACTGTTTTACAATAAAAAAGTATAGAAAACTTTGTAGCCTCTATACTTTCCTATTCTATATCGCTATTTTTAATTGTTCGTCTTTAAAAAGATCTGAGATAGATTTATCCATGCAATCAATCTCGTAGAAATTAAGTTCTTCCTCCTGCGGGAGAATTTCTTCAATAAACGGTTCCAATTCTTCCAAACAGTCTGCAATGGAACTTTTGGTTTCATAATATTCAGAAGTTTTCTTTTCAGACATCAGATTATAATATTCCTTATTCAGTTCTTTCACACGGGGAATTTTTTTCAAGCCGAGTTCATCAAACGCCTGCTTTGCAGCTTTGTGAATGGTAATCTCTTCACGACGAGCTTCAAAGAATTTTTTACTGTATCCGGCTTTCTCCAAGGTCTTCTATTCCAATATATTTCCATCCTTTGTGTGGAATATCTGCTTTATTCCATCGAGCCACAGCCCCCCCTCCTCTACATCAATTTATCCTTTGCACTTAGAGCTCCAAACTATTTTCTTTTAACAAAAAGTCATAGATACTCATCGTAGTAATTCCATCTTCATCTCTTGTGATATTCACAACATCTTTAACTACAATAATCTTTTTAAAAGAATCATTTACATTTACAAGAGAAGCCTTTTCCTGAATACGTTTTTCTTCCGTTGGCATGCTAAAGGCTGATTGAATATAATATCGTTTACTTCCAAGATTCGCTACAAAATCAATCTCCAACTGATTCCTATATTCTTTCCCATCTTCAGCAATTCCACGTTTTTCAACAACACCGACATCTACAGAATATCCCCTGCTTCGTAATTCATTGTAAATGATATTTTCCATCAGATGTGTTTCTTCAACCTGTCTAAACCCTAATCTTGCATTTCTAAGTCCCACATCTTCAAAATAATATTTCAATGGTGTACCAATATATTTTCTACCCTTTACATTATAACGATTTGCCTTGTTGATAATAAAAGCATCTTCCAAATGTTCGATATACTGTCTGATTGTATTCAAGCTAATTGTTGACTGAATTGTACTCTTAAATGTAGCTTCAATCTTTGGTGGGTTTGTCAGTGAACCAATCGCAGAAGCCAGAATGTTAATCAAATCTTCTAATTCCTGAGTTTTTTCAATATTGTGTCTTTCAATAATGTCCTTCAGATAAGTTTCTTTGAATAAATTTGTCAGATAGCTGATTTTCTGTTCTTCCGTTTTCATTGTTACAGTAAGCGGAAGGCCGCCATATACAACATACTCTGCCCATCCCCGATACATATCACCATCATAGGCTTCCATAAACTCTTTAAAAGTTAATGGATAAATATGAATTTCGTCACCTCTACCTCTAAATTCAGTAATAACATCCTTAGACAAGAATTTAGAATTGCTTCCAGTTACATATACATCCGCATTTCTGATATGCAACAAGGAATTTAGAACTTCTTCAAACTCCTGCAACATCTGTACTTCATCAAGCATGATATAATACTGTTCTTCATCCACTATCACCGACTCAATATAATCTAATATTACATCAGGGTCACGATACTTTTTATTTTTACGCTGATCCAGTTCAATCATAATGATATGTGATGCTGGCACTTCCTGCTCAAGTAAAAAATTTTTGAAAATATTGAATAGAAGATAGGATTTTCCACATCGTCTAATACCAGTTACAACCTTTATCATTCCATTGTGCATACGGTTAATCAAATCATTCAAGTATTTATCTCTCTTAATTTCCATAAGCCATTCTCCTTTGCTGCACATTTTTGACGTTTCCGTCACTTTTATTCAATCACTCTCGCTTTCGCCGACCGCAGTGTTATTGAATATTTTTGACGATCATGGCACTTTTGTTCAAAATAATTATACCTCTATCAAACGTAAAAATCAATTTTCATTGAATATTTTTGACAGTTACGGCAAAAATATTCAAAAAATACATAAAAACATCCTACCTTCCTATGTTCATCCATAACAGCACACATGGCTTCCAGAAAATTCTCCTGTTCTTTCTTTTTCAAGTAAGATAATTATTATCCAAGTTTCGACGGTTCAAGCAACCCTTTTCGAGTAACACAAAAGCCGCCAGTGCTTTTACTCCCTGTAAATAGATAAACCTTTCCTTCAGATGTAATATCGTACTCATGTATTGCTTGTTCCGGAAATTGTAATACCCCATTAGCCCTTCCAAAAATCATTAATAGTACTATTTCTATCTTTCTCTTTTCCATTAAGGATTTCTTTGTTTACTTTACACTTTTATTGCTCCACTGCATCTGCTTCAACAACAATAATTTCATCCTGCCCATCATTTATTAAAATTTTGTCAAAATCACTTTGATAAAGTTGATCTTGTTTTACTCTATATTTCTCAAACTCACTTAACGCATGCTGTTCCGCCATTTTTGCCGAAATAGTTCCCGCGTGAGTTAGAATATCTTTTCTTGATAGCCGTAACACGCCTTCAAATTGTTCTGCCCAATCCTCCATAGTCATTGGGATCTGTTCTTCAGCTCTGAGCTCTGCTAAATCCAAATAAGCATTCACAATTCTTGCCATCGCTGACAGTTCTTCTGCTGTCAAATAATTCTTAGCCACAACCACATCGAATCTCTGTATCTTACCATTCGGTGCATCTTTCCATGTATTTAATCCCATGTGTTCTTTTTCACTGTCAGCTCTATGATAAATTACTTCCGCCGCTGTTTCTCCATGTATTGCCCAGTGTAACTGATTCTGCACCTTAGCAAAAAATGTTCTGGTGGTCTGAGCCTTCGGATCATAGTCAATACTTGTCGCATAAATATCCGTAATTTTCTGATAAAATCTTCTTTCTGATAAGCGTATTTCCCTGATTCGTTCTAACTGTTCTTCAAAATAATCTTTTGTCAAAACAGTACCAAAATTTTTCAGACGTTCATCATCCATAGTGAAGCCTTTTATTGTAAATTCTTCAATAATACCATTCGCCCATTTGCGGAACTGTACAGCTCTCGGTGAATCTACTTTATTTCCGACTGCAATAATAGCTTTTAAATTGTAGTGATTCGTATTATAGTTTTTTCCATCTGACGCAGTTATTCGAAATTTTCGAATAACTGATTGCTCTTCCAGTTCTCCATCTGAAAATATTTTTTTAAGATGATAATTAATCGTATGTGGTTCTACATTATATAAGAGTCCCATCATCTTTTGTGTAAGCCAGACATTCTCATCAAAATATACAGCATTTACATCACTTTCTCCAGTTGCCGTAATAAAAGTTAAATATTCAGCCGCTGATGAACGAATAATTGATATTTCCTTTCTATTTTTCTTTCCCATGTTTTTACCTCTTTCATTCCCAACTATTTGAAAAATTCAAATAGTTGAATTCTATTTCAATTCGCTACATACGTCTACCCGTTTTGTATTTAACACTCAATTACCCATTACACGAATTCAAGTCACAAATCCGATTCGTGTTGTTCCGTCCAAACCGTGTTTTTCAGTCCGAATTATACAGAAAATATGGGTCAAATAGATGTTTTTGCACTGAAAATAACTTAAAATGATCCACGAAAGTTTCTCCTTTATGAATCGTTTTATGATAGTTATTACCCCTTTTGCAGATTCAATTATATCAGAATATAAAAAGAAAGTACAGAGTAAAACCGAACCTTTGTTCTGTGCTTTCTTTTTACTTTTCTCTTTTATATACTATTTTCTTCTATACTTCTATCAATAACTACCTTTAATTTTTCTGTATCACTGTCTGCATGCTTTGATGCAGCGATCCGGATTTCCTTCCGGCTCTGTATATTCTCCCATATCTCCGGCAGGATAACGAATTATTGGAATCAATGTTTTAAAAAGGCTTGTGATATAAATGTCCGAAGCAACACACTTACTGCATAACCACCCAAAAGCATCATTAAAATACCATACAGGATCAGGAACTGCTGCTTTCCCATCTGCACAGTTTTACAGAAAAAATCATATACGGATCCATTATGACGGAAGTCTTTTTACCGTAAATATACTGCTAAATATTTAAACATAAAAAGCGAAAATCAGCTCATGCCGATTTCCGCTTTTTATGATCTATCTGCTTTTTCCGCTGCTTTTGCCCCCAAACATGGATTCCATAGAGAAACCGCCTCCGTTTCCGGAATATGAGGTTGTATAATTGACCACATCCAGACAGGAATACCAAAATTCACTTCCCTCGGATAGTCCGGAAACAATTTCAACATTTTCTCCATCGGATATACCGGTCGTAACCTGTACCGGATCACCAAATGTTTCCGTTTTCTCGTCATAACTGGTGTACACATACACACCACTTTCATCTTCTTCCAAAGCATCTACCGGAATAAGCAGTATGTTGTCCTTTGTCTCTACTTCAATAGAAACAGACGCATTCATGCCAGCCAGCATATTTTCCATACGATCAATACTGATAACCGCTTCGTATTTACTGCTTCCGCCCGAATTCACACCACTCAGATTAATTTCTGTCACAGTGCCATCAAAGGACTGTCCCGGAAAAGCATCCAGCGTCACAAGTGCATTCTGGTCTTCTTCCAGCGACAAAATATCCATTTCATCGATGCTGACTGTAATTTCCATAGAATTCTGTGGGGTAACGGATAACCAGGTTGTTGTGGTCACACCATAGTTTTCTTCAATTTCTTCTTCCATGGCAGTGATTACTGCTGCTGACACTTCAGCAGACAAACTTGCTGCTGCACTGCTTCCGCTCATACCACTGCTTTGTGACTGTCCTGACGCACTGCCCATACTTGCCGAACCGCTCATACCTGCGGTGCTGTCTGCACCTGAGGAACCACCCATACCTGCACTGTTCTGACTGCCTGCTGTACTTCCACTTCCCTGCTGTGTATTGCTGCTGCCTCCGCTGACAATCCGTATGCCAAATGCCGGTGTACCGGACTCATAAACCAGCATCAGGGTATCATTTACCTGAATATCCGAAGGGCTGCCTGCTGCACAGCTTCCACTGGAAAATGTATAAACCGTAAGGCCGGAAGATAAAGAAAACTGATTAACAGCTGCCGGATCTCCCATTACAGAATTTAACAACCGAAGACTTACTTCTACAGAACCTTCCGCTCCATTTTCAACTGCTGTAACGATTCCAACATAATTGCCATATGCCGCTGTCGTACCATTTCCTGAGCCTGATTCATTGCCAGAACCAGTTCCGCTTCCGGACCCGGATTCATTTTCTGAACCAGTATCACTGCCGGTTCCGCTTCCCGACCCGGATTCCGTGCCGGATTCGCTTCCGGTTCCAGGTACATTCTCTGAACCGGATCCATTTCCGGTTCCTGACTCATTTTCTGAACCAGCCCCAGTCCCGGTCTCATTTTCAGAATCATCAGCACTTTCCGCTCCGACTTCATCCTCCGACTGCAGATCACTCTGAGCTGTCGTTCTGGTTTCACTTGCAGTCACAATTTCTTCTTCGTTCTCTGTGACCGTATCAGATGACGTACTGCAGGCAAGGATTTTTACCCCGCTGCCAGATCCATAAGATGTTGTAATAATACCGCCATTGGCTGTCTGAGATTTTACAGAAGCGGATCCGCCATAGGACGTAGTTGTCACCTGCGCACTCTCAGTATCCGTATTTTCTGAACTATCGGTATCTGAACTTTCCGCACTTTCTGCGTCTGCGTTTTCTGTATCACCGGAATCATCCGCCTGTGCTGACTCATCCAGACCAGAAATCACACCGGCACATGTGGCATACACATAATTTTCCTGATACAGCTGAAACAGCTCCTGCATCTGTGTTTCCAGTTCCTGACGCTGTTCAAGCAGCAATTCATATTCTCCTGTATAATCGGTATCCGTCAGCGACAGCAATGTATCTCCGCTTTGGACCTCTTCATCAACAGATACCTCTACACTGGATACAGTACCTGTAAATCCGGTAATTCTCAATTCACTGTGAATGTACAGTTCGCCGGTTCCAACTTCTGTTCCATCTTCCGTCGTTACTTTAACAGTCTCACCATAGTCTGCATCGTCATCCGATACCGTAATCACAGCAGTTCCATTTGTCATACTTTGCACTTTACCGCTTAATACCGTATCGTCCGCTAATGTAACAGACACAATATCACCAGCAGAAAGGCTCACTTCTGTTTCTATGGAAACAGCCATCATACCGTCCAGGGAAATAAGCATCAATGCTCCATCTTCATACATGGTATCAAGTACGCCCGTACCATTTTCCGCATAAACCGCTTTCACTTTTCCATCCGTAGAAGCAGTGATCGTGTCCGCAATTTCTTCGTTTTGGTGCTCTTCCAGTTTTTCATCCAGTGCCTCCATATTTTCCTGCACTTCCACAATTGCAGACATAACAGAAACCGGATCCACCTGAGCAAGAACATCTCCTTCCGACACGGTATCACCATTGGAAACATACCATTTCGTAATTTCCACATCGGCCGGCAATTCCAGATCCGCAGAAGTCTCTTCCTGCAGTGTTCCAGTACCCGGAACAACGGAACTGATCTCACCCAGTTCAGCCGTGGAAGAATAAACCGTTGCTTCTGTCTGTTCTTCCTCCTCGTTATCCGCTGTCATTATTTTTATAACAACGACTAAAATAGCCATTGCACACAGTGCAAAAATCCCGACAATATGAGAATGACTCTCTTTTTTCACCGGTTTTCCCACCCGGGAAGCCGCCGGACCGGATGCTTTTCGCTGTTTATTTTCCAGCAGAAGCTGCTTCTTTTCTTTTTTTGAAAGAAATACAACCATAAAAATGCTGGCTGCATCCAAAACAAAGAAAATAATAAAGATTACAAGCCAATGAGATTTCCATGTCTGCAAAAAGCTTTTTTCAGACTGACTATTTTCCCTCAAAGAAGACATATCCATATCTTCCGGAAACGTTATCTCACCAGACTCACTTCCCTCCGGCATCGTCATTTCACCGGATTCACTTCTCTCCGGCATCGTCATCTCACCGGATTCACTTCCCTCCGGCATTGTCATCTCACCGGATTCACTTCTCTCGGGCATTGTCATGCCATCGGATTCTCCCCCACCCGGCATTCCGGATGGGCCGTTCGCAAAATCATCACCGGTTTCTTCCGAAGAATCTGACATCTGCGGAAAACCGTTTCCTCTGCCGCCAAAATTCATGGACTGTGCCGGCACAAAAACCGCAACTGCAGCATCCGCAAGCAAAACCAGAGAAAACAGAACAGTCAGGATGATATAAAACGTTTTCTTTTTGTAAAAAGTTAACTTTTTTAATCGCTCTAAAATCATTGATAATCGTTTTTTCATGCCTATACTCCTCTCAGCCGCCATGATGAAGGGCGTCAATCGGTTTCATCTTAGCTGCCTTATTCGCCGGATACAAACCAAATACCACACCAATCAGGAAACAGAATCCAACTGCGATCAACACTACCGTACCATTCATCTTAAAATTCAGACTCAAGCTGGTCACTACTACCGATGCCAACTGGAGTATTACCCAGGAAATAAAAATACCAATGGCACAGCCCATCATACAGAGCACAACCGCTTCCATCAGGAACTGGCGCAGGATTTCGCCTCTTGTTGCGCCGATTGCTTTACGGATACCGATTTCACGTGTACGCTCCGTAACCGTAACAAGCATAATATTCATAATACCGATTCCGCCTACTAAAAGAGAAATACCTGCAATTCCGCCCAGCAGCACCGTAAAGACAGATGTAATACTGCTGACCGTATCTTCCAGTACATTCTGCGTTGACACGGAAAAAGCGTCTTCATCTTCCTCAAAACGTTCCATCAGTATTTGGGTTATCGCAGTTTCTGCAGACGCCGTATCCTGATCTGCATCCGCACTGATATAAAATTCTGTAATATCGGTGCTGACCGAAGAAGACAAACGCAGCAATGTAGTATACGGTATATAAGCCACCATAGAACCGGAACCAAATACAGAAGTCAGCGAGCTGTCATTGTCTTCCAGCACTCCAACAACTGTAAATTTCATACCATTAATGGAAACTTCTTCTCCCACACAATCCAGATAGCCAATCAGGTCCGTAGCTGTGGTCTCATTGATTACACATATATAATTGTTGTTGTCCACATCAGTACTTTTGATAAAGCGGCCCAGCAACAGATTCAGACCTTCCACTTCATAATAGGAATTTGTGGTACCGTAAACGGTAACGCTGTCGCTTTCTGAATCCGATTTGATCGTTGCCGATGTGCTGGCACTTGGTGCAACCAGACCAATACCGTCCTCTTTGGCCCATTCTTCCAGATCCGACAGTTTTACCGGAGCACCTTTATCATCGGATACGGTTACGGTAAGCAGGTTATTGCCCAGATCAGAAATCGTATCGGTTACCGAACTGGTGGCTCCATTTACAAGACTTACCAGTACAACCAGAGCAACCACACCAATAATAATACCCAGCATAGTTAAAAAAGCTCTGGTCTTATTTCCGGAAATGGATTTCATTGCCATTTTCAATGATTGAATCATAATTTCACCTCCGATACTTTTCCATCACGAATATGAATGCTTCGCGATGCCTGTCTGGCCACTTCATCATCATGGGTGATCAGCACGATCGTATTTCCCTGCTGGTGAAGCTCACGGAAAATATCCATGATTTCCTCTCCGGTCCTGGAATCCAGGTTACCGGTTGGTTCGTCAGCCAGAATCAGAGACGGCCTGGTGACGATGGCCCGGGCAATGGCCACACGCTGCTGCTGCCCTCCGGAAAGCTCTGTCGGCAGATGTTTTGCCCTTTTTCCAAGGCCAACCCGGTCGATTGCCTCTTTTACACGGACTTTCCGTTCCTCTCTTTTTATTCCCTGATAGATCAGAGGAAGTTCTATATTTTCTTCTGCCGTCAGTTTAGCGATCAGATTAAAACTCTGAAAAACAAATCCGATCTTCCGGTTGCGGATCTGGGCCAGCTCATTTTCCGTATAGTCTTCAATCGGAATGTTATCCAGCATGTAACGCCCTGCATCTGCAATGTCCAGACAGCCGATAATATTCATAAGTGTGGATTTTCCACTTCCGGAAGGACCAATAATCGAAACAAATTCTCCCTTATCAATGTGCATCGTAGCGTGATCCAGAGCATGCACTTCTTCGTCGCCCACCAGATACATTTTCGATATATTATACAAATCAATCATTACATTACCATACCTTTCTTAAGCGATCCTTATCTGCCGGAACCGCTGCCGCCCTGCATATTTCCGCCGCCTGGCATATTTCCACCGCCTGACATACTGTCAGAGTCCGGCATACCTCCGCCATTTGACATACCGCCTCCCATATTGCCAAAGTCCATCCTATTGGAGCCGAAAGGAGACTCTTCTTCCGAAGTTGTATAATATACTGTATCGCCTTCACTCAAGCCGTCCGTAATCTCCACATAATTGCTGTTGGAAAGTCCGATGGTCACTTCCTGCATGCCACTGAACTGACCGGTTGACTCATCATACTCAGTATAAACATAGGCTGTTGCACTGGTCTGATGCAATGCGTCTACCGGTATCAACAGTGCATTATCATTTCCTTCTATGGTAATTACAACGGATGCTGACATTCCTGAAAGCATTTCTTCCGTTTTATCGATATGTATCGTAGCTGAATATGAGGTAACACCCGAATCACTGGAAGCCGTTGTATTTACTTCTGCAACAACACCTTCATAAGAATCTTCTCCAATAGAATCAATGGTCACGGTCGCTTCCTGTCC